>NZ_JABDWV010000003.1:0-446384 GCF_019685435.1 Rhizobium sp. NLR10b
TGACGCGCATGAAGAACCTGCCGGTATCGAGATCGTCGAACTGGCTGGAGTCGATGATGTTGCAGCCTTTGTCGGCCAGATAGCTCGAAATCGCCGCAACGATGCCGCGCGTCGATTTGCAGGATACCGTCAATACATAGCTTCTCATGTCTCTCCCTCTTCCCTCTTGGAGGCCGCAGCCCGTGCTTAGATCAAAGCCCGTGCCGCGAATAGGCCGGCGCACTTTCATTCATGCGACAAATTGCAAGATAAACCATCACGTTCCAGCAAGTTCTCTCATGGCCGTATCGGCTTAGGAGAAGTCGCTCAACGCCGCACCGCCAGCGCCGTCCGGATGTGTATTCTCGCCTTCAGTGGATGAAATTAAAGCATGTCGCTGAAAGCTGATGAGCAATATGCGACATCGAGAGGCGGGAAACCAAGCATGTGAAGGGCGGAAATTGAATCCGAAGGTTCACATCTAGGCCGGCGGCCTGCCTGCCACGGCCACCTTCCGGCGCGGCGTGGTGATTTCATGGACGATTGCGCCGCCGATTGACGAAAGCACCAGCGCCAGGATCACGAAGAGCACCGGTTGCTGCAGGATGCCGATCGGCAGGCGGTCCGAAGCCACCCTCAGGAAAGCGAGGGTGAAGGCGTGGGTGATATAGATGCTGTAGGAGCAGTCGCCGAGATAGTTCAGCCATCCCAGAACCGGCAGACGGGAAAAGTCGATGGAAACAGCGCCGTAGAGGATGAAGATCGCCGGGATGCCCCAGGCGTAGAACCGGCTCTCCGGCGGCATCAGCGCTTCGTTGACGACGAGGAACACAAAACCCGTGGCCAGTGCCGCCCATGCCCAGCGGTTCGGCAGAAGCACCTTCTGCCGGTAAAGCCAGCCGAGCACGACGCCGGCAAGAAATTCCAGCATGATCGGCTCGCCGTAGAACCGGGTGGCCGTTGATTCCGGAAGCAGCCGGCAGGCAATCAGGATGACGGCAAAGACGGCAAACATCACCGGAATCCGGCGGGTTTCCGAGAGCGGCAGCAGCAGTGCAAACACGAAATAGAAGAACATTTCGTAATTCAGCGTCCAGCCCGGCACGACAACGGGGGTGATCGTGCCGGGATCGGCGGCATTGGCCCATGGCAGGAACAGCAGCGAGGCAATGAGATGCGGAAGGTCGAACACCGTGGATTTGAGCAGTGAGGGGGCAGCAAGCGCCACGACAGCCGAAAACAAGGTTGCCAGCCAGTAGAGCGGGACGATCCTCCTGATGCGGCGGCGGGCGAAATCGATGGGGCGGATCGCCCGCCCGCTCGTCGTCAGCCACATCACGAAGCCGCTGAGCACGAAGAAGATGTCGACGCCGGTTTCGCCATAAAGAAAAGCCGTGGCGTCGACGGCGGGATTGACCTTGGCCAGCTGCAATATTGCATGGAAATAAACGACCATCAGCGCCGCAACCGCGCGCAGATATTGAAGCTGGACAAGCATCTGATGTCTTGCTCCTCGAGCTCGCGGACGCCGGTTTCCACCGTGCCGCTGCGGTCAACTCAGTACATCTGCCGCACGACCCTGCCGGATGCGCGGGCTGTCGTGGAAGCGCATATATCCGACGACGAACCACAAGAGGCCGGCAATCTTCATCGAGAAAACGGCGGTGCCCCCGATCATCATATTCAGAAAAATGAAAAGAGAAAGTGAATGGGCGCAACGCCGCTGCGCCGCCGTACGGCCGGCAGGGAACAGGCAGACGAACAGCCAGAGGGCGACGACGCCGAAGATCGTCGCCGCGTAGATCAGATAGACGTAGCCGCTGTCGGCGAACTCGGCGACCCTGTCGACCGAAAGCCCGAGAACGGCGAGCGGATCGAGCTCCATGATCTTCTTCATCGTCAGGTTGATGCGGCCGGTGAAATTGTCACCCGTCGCATTCGGTTTGAGGGTATAGACGATGAAGCCCGCGGCGACGATCAGCGGCATCAGCGCCAGATTGAGATTCCGCGGGATCTTCGGAAAGACGAAATAGCCGACGATGCAGGCAAAACAGAAGATCAGCATTGTGCGCGTGTCGTTCGTCACCAGGATCAGCACCGCCGTGCTGATGAAGAGCAGCCGGTCCCAGCGCCCCAGTCTTTCCCACATGGAAATCAGGTAGATCGCGATCACGCCGCAAAAATTGGCAAGCGACACCTGTTCGAGGAAGATCGACGACGAGCGATGGTCGATGATGCCGAAGGAAAATCGCTCGGGAAAGCCCAGCGCGTTCTGGAACAGGCCTGTCGTGTTGTAGCTCAGCGGCAGCAGCCCGCGCGTATTGGCGAAATAATCGGACGGATGCACGATGCTGACATAGAAGGGCACGCTGACGATCTCGAAGATCAGGAAGATTAGCACCGTAAGGCTTGCCCAGCGGAAGGCCAGCTTCATCGTTCTCTCGTTGCTCCAGCCGCCGAGGCCGGTAAAGCAGAAGATGATCAGCACGTTGCGGAAATGATCGACGAACGGCATGCGATTGAGCACGCTGACATAGATGGTCACGACAAGCGTGAACAGCAGGAACAGGAAGGCCGGCAGATCCGTCTCGTAGATCCCCTTATGAAGGATGTAGATGATTGCGCTTGCCAGAATCAGGCCTTCGCTGGCGGCGACATGCGTCATCGACAGCGGCATGATGTTGTGGTTGATGAAGGCGAGAATGCCGTTATAGAGCATCGAAAGCAGGCCGAGCCAGAGCACTGGATGGTCGATGCGCGACGTCCCCCCGGCCGCCTCGACGCGGTTGCCCGCCACGGTGAAAGTCGCTGCCTTCTGATCGACTGTCGCCACGGTCAGTTCCCCGCAGGCTTGACGGCGGTGCAGGCGCCGGCGTCCGCTTTCGCCGACGCGGCGAGAAGCCGCATCTGCGGTCGCTCGGGGCCCTTGCCCGGCTGAACGTTGAGAGGTTCGTCCGCCGGCCACCATTCGCCCGCCGCCCAATAGGACCAGCCGAGCCAGACATCGCTATTGTCGGACATGGTCGCGTAGATCTTGGTCAGGCCGCTCATGCAGTCCTTATCGGCGGAGCCGCCGAATTCGCCGAGAAAGCCGCGTTTATGGTTCCGCTTCAGCCAGGCGGTGACGCCGGCGATGGCCTCGACCGCGGTGGCGGCGCCTTCGCAGGTGGCATGGGTTCCCGACGAATCGACGTCGAGATATTGGTGGACCTCGTAAGCGTAGAAATCGAGCGGATCGCGCACGCCGAGCATCACCGTAGCGTTGGCGCCGCCGATCACATCCTCCTCCCAGCTGTGAGCGCCGCTCCAGGCGGTGCCTGGCACGAGGATAAGGTTGCGAGCGCCGACGGCGCGGATGGCGCGGATCGCCGCGTTGGCGGCATCGAGCCAGTCGGTGGCCTTGATGTCGTGCGGCTCGTTCATCAGGCCGAAGAGAACGCCGTCCTGATTGGCGAATTCGACCGCGAGCCTTGCCCAGAAGTCGGCGAATGCGGCGTCCGTCGCCGGCGGGTTGCCGATCTGCGCCTTATCGTAATAGCCGAAATTATGCGGGTCGAGCAGAACGGCCATGCCCTGCTTTCGGATCAGGCCGACCGTATCCTTGATCCGCTTGAATTCGTCCTCGTCCAGCCGCCCGCCTAGCGCCGGCTGCAGCCGCTCCCAGCGGAAGGGCAGCCGAATGATCGTCATGCCCTTCTTGGCGAAATAGCGGATCGTCTGCTCGCTCGGATAGATGTAGTTCGTGCCGTAGATGGCGCCGCGCTCGCTATATTCGCCGCCGGAAAGATTGATGCCGCGATAACACGGCGCGCCGGCCGCAAAGACCGGCGACGGCATGAGGGCGGCCGCAAGCAGCAGCGCCACCAGATGGCGTGTCGTCCTCATGGCTATCCTCGCAATCACGGCAACTCGCAACATCGACGTCGCTGCGCCTATCTTAACGGTCCGTTAGCTAAGAATTTCTAAAGTCTCGGCACCTCGGCTTCAGTCTTTCACGCTGGGCGGGACACGAGTGCGCGTATGAGCCAGTATGACAGGAACAGGGTAAGCCGGCTGCCCGGCTGGCGGAGTTACGAGCCGTCTCCGACTGCGTCGGAAGGCGTGCGCCCGCGCAGTCCCGTCGTTCGTCCGGATGATTTCGCCCGTCCCGAGCCCGAGCCAGCCCCTCCGCCTTTCGTGCCGCCCTCGGCACGGGTTGCAGAAATCCGTCGATCCGAGCAGCCGCCGCCCGCTGCAGTCGAACCGCCTGCGGCCATAGAACCGCCTGCGGCCCCAGAGAGGCCTGCGGCCAATGTGCCGCTGCAGAGCACAGCCGCCCCGCTTCTCGATCTCCGCTCCAGCATCGCGGCGATCTGGAGCCGCCGGCTGGTGGTATTTGTGCTGGCCCTTGTCGGAGCCGTTGGGGGTGGCGCGGTGGCGCCGCTGATCGGCCAGAAATTCACAGCCGTCAGCAGCCTTTATTTCGATCCGCGTCAGATCGGCCTGGCCGAGGCCGGCGCGCAATCTTCGGGCCCATCGCCGGAAATGATCTCGGCGCTGATCGACAGCCAGGTGCAGATTCTGACCTCGGGCAACGTGCTGCGCCGCGTCGTCGAGGCGATGAAGCTCGACCAGGATCCGGAATTCAACGGCGGCAGGACGGATGGCGCGGCCGTGATCGGCGCCCTGCAGAAGGCGGTTGTCATCACCCGCCAGACCGGCACCTATGTCGTTTCGCTCGCCGCGACGACCAACGATCCCGAGAAATCGGCACGGCTTGCCAACCAGGTGGTCACCTCCTTTACCGAGGAGGAAAACAGCGCCTCGAACGGCCTCTACGAAAACACCTCCTCGACGCTGGACGGACGCCTTGCCGACCTGCGCCAGAAGGTGCTGGAGGCCGAGCAGGCGGTCGAAACCTTCCGGGCCGACAACGACATGGCCGCGACCGAAGGCAACCTGATCTCCGACCAGCGCCTCGTCTCGCTGAACACGCTCTTGGTGACGGCGCAGGAAAAGACCATCCAGGCGAAGGCCCGCGCCGATGCCGTCGCCAATCTGCGCGTCGAAGACATCGTTGCCGGCAACCAGGCGGAGGGCGGCGTCACCTCGCCGCTCGTCAGCCTGCGTCAGCAATATGCTGCCCAGGCCGCCGCCGTCGGCAGCCTCGAAAGCCAGATGGGCACGCGTCATCCGCGCCTGCAGGCGGCGCGCTCCTCGCTGCAGAGCATAGCAGGCGAAATCAGGGGCGAATTGCAGCGCCTCGCCACCTCGGCAAAGGGCGAATATGAGCAGGCCAAGGCCGCTGAGGACAGCATTGCCAAGGAGCTTGCCGTTCAGAAGGCGCTGCAGGCAACCGTCTCCGACAAGCAGGTGGAACTGAACGAGTTGCAGCGCAAGGCGACGGCGGCGCGCGATATCTACGAAACGGTGCTCAAGCGCTCCAGCCAGACGAGCGAGGAGCAGAACCTCAGCCAGAGCAACATCCGCGTCATCTCGCCGGCTGAGCCGCCGGTCAAGGCCGATGGCCCGGGCAAGAAGATCCTGCTCGTCGCCGGCATCGTCGGCGGCCTCCTTGCCGGCTTCTTCATCGGCGCCGCCTTTGCCATTCTCGCCGGTCTCTTCGGCCACCCCGTCATCAGAGGTTATTTCAGGAAATCGCCCGCCGCGGCGGCTTGATGCGCGCCGTCGGTTTTCCTACATGGAGCAGAAGCGCTTTGTCGCCGGCAGGAGAATTCCCATGCGGCTGTTGATGATGCTTCTGATATCGCTTGGCGTCCTGTCCAGCCTCGCCCCGGCGTCAGCCCTCGCTGTCGATTGGACGAAATCCGTGGATTCGGCTGTTCAACCCCTCTACCCCTACAAGGGCCTTCCCGGCGTCAAGGCGCAGCCGGACAAGAAGGAAGAGGAATCCTATAATTGCCGCACCGAGACCGTCCAGCTTCGCCGCCGTTATGACGATATCTTCCGCTCTGGCGGCATGCCGACGCTGATGTATGTCTGCGAGCGCGACGGCTTCGTCACCATGGGCGGAAAGGTTCCGCTCCGCGGCCATTACCAGCCGGTGCGGTAAGGCCAATCGCCTTTCTCGGAGAAGACATGCAACTCGGCCGGTTTGTCCCCGAGCCCCGAAAGATTTCATCTCTTGCCGAGATCATTCACGAACCGCTGCTCGATCGGGCAACGAACGTGCCTCCGCTCCCCGGCACGCTTCTTGCATCATTACTAATATTCTAACCTTTGGGGAGAAAGTGTCATGCAATGGAACGCATCGGCGAATTTTGCGCCTCTTGTCCTCTTTCTTGGCGGCCGGCGAAGGGTCGTCAAGACGCTCCGAGACGCAGCCGAAGTTCTGATAATAGATTGGCCGTTCGACGATGGAGAGGAATATGTCGCGGCCGTAAAGGCTTGCGACGATGCCATCGCCGGGGAGGCCGGCTTGGAGGAATTGAGGGAATTGCTTCTTCGCGCCGCCAGGGAAGCCGGCATTACGGCTTTGTCGGTCATATCGGATAGCGGGAAGACGACCCCCCATATGGCGGCGTGACAGGGCTTCAACCTGCACCGCTCCTCGAACCGGTATCCAGACAAGCACGTGGATGGCCTCTGTCAACAGAGCCAAACGCGTAATTTTGGAAAGATTTGATATTTGATCTTGGCAACGATCAAAAGGAAATGGTGCCCAGAAGAGGACTCGAACCTCCACGCCTCGCGGCACAGGTACCTGAAACCTGCGCGTCTACCAATTCCGCCATCTGGGCGACGGAGAGCGATGTAAGGGGGCGGCTCATGACTGTCAACTGGGTTTTTGAAGTTTTCCTGACAGTTGGCAAAAAACTGCGTCTCGCATCGGGAGGAGTGCGGGCCGGGCCGGCATAGCGCTGTCGCCGGCGCGCCCTATATAAAGAGAATATCGAAAGGAAATGCGTCATGCCCGCTCCTCGCACGCTTCTGCTCGCCAGCCTCTTGGCCGTTCTGTCGCCCGCAACGGCAGCCGCCGATTCGCTGAATGTGGGTAGGCCTGGCCTCGGCTCGGTCAACACGGGATCGACGCTCTGCGATTTTCGTGGCTGCTTCGGCTTCGGGCCGCAGCAATGGCATCGCCCCGCGTATGTTCAGCCAAATTACCGTCCGAGGGGCGCGGGGCCGACCTATTACCTGCCGGGCGCGGCGGGGCGGCCGCAGCTCACCTATGATCCGCCGCCGGTGCCCCGTGTGCAGCCGAAGCAGGTGAATAAGCACATCGCCTGGTGCACCAATGAATACCGTTCTTATAATCCGCGGACGGATCACTTCCTCACCTATGAAGGCGTCTACAGGGTCTGCCGCTCGCCCTATCGCTGAGCGAGCTTGATCAGCTTTCGTGCGACACGCGGTCGACATGGCCGAGATCGCGGCCGGGCTCGATGATGTCGCGGACGCGTTGCTTGAGCTCCTTCGGCCCGGGAAAGCCGCCGTCGCGCTTACGCTCCCAGAGGAGATCCCCATTGATGCGGATTTCGAAATTGCCGCCGGTGCCCGGGATCAGCGCCACCTCGCCGAGACTGTCGGAAAAGGTGCTCAACAGCTCCTGCGCCATCCAGGCGGCGCGCAGCAGCCAGTTGCACTGGGTGCAGTAGAGGATCGAGACGCGGGCTTTTTCGGTCATGGCGTTTTCCTTTCGTTTGGCGTGATTTAAGCCCTTGCGGCGTGCGGACGCAATCGCACATGCGCAAGCATCTTGCGCGCCGTTCTTCGGCATGGTCTCTTCCTGCCGACCACCGGGGAGAACCTATGCGAGTCGCAGTCGTCGAAAATATGCGCAACACCGGCCTCGGCGCGCTTGCCACGGCGCTCGACGAGGCGGGTGCTGAGATCGAGTGGTTCCGGGTCTGGCGGGATGGCATCCTGCCGAAAGACATATCCGGTCATGACGCGCTCGTCGTTCTCGGCGGCGAGCAAAGCGCGCTGGATGACGAGACGCATCCCTATCTGCCGGAGCTCGCCCGGCTCGCGCGCCGTTTCGGCGATGCCGGCAAGGCCGTGCTCGGCATCTGCCTCGGCAGCCAGATTCTTGCGCGCGCCTATGGCGCCGACAACCATCTCGGAACCGCCCGCGAATTCGGCTGGCACAGTATCGGCGTCACCGATGAAGGCCGGGCCGATCCGCTGCTCTCGGCGCTTGGCGGCGAATTCACCATCTTCGAGTGGCATGCCGACACCTTTTCCCTGCCTGCAGGCGCCGTTCGTCTCGCGACAAGCGCTGTCGCCGAAAATCAGGCCTTCCGCATCGGCCGCGCCGTCTACGGCACCCAATTTCATTTCGAGGCCGATAGAATGGTTGTCGAGCAGTGGAAGGCGGAATTCCCTGACACGATAGAACGCATCGCGCCCGGCTGGCTGGAAAGCTATGCCGAGCTGACTGCGCGGCATGCTGGTGACGCCGATGCCGCTGGCCTTGCCATCGCCCGTGCCTGGGTCGGGCAGATCGAACAGCAAAAGGTCGAGATCCTGTCGCAGGTCCCGGCTTGAAGGGCAATGCGATGACACTAAGCGAACGCGAGAAGATGGCGGCGGGTGAGTGGTATTGCTGCCTTGACGATGAGCTCGATCACCTGCGCCGGCAGGCGCGGCTCGCCGTCCACGCCCACAATACGCTGCCGCCGGACGAGCGCGGCCCCGCTGCCCCCGCCCTCAGCGCGCTTTTTGCACGGGCCGCCTCCGATATCTTTATCGAAGCGCCGTTTCACTGCTCCTATGGCATCAATATCGTTCTCGGCGAGCGCGTCTATGTCAATGCCGGCTGCACCATCCTCGATTCCGGCAGCGTGACGATCGGCGATCGCACCATGTTCGGCCCCGGCGTGCAGATCTATTGCGCCGAGCATCACAATGACCCTGCGCTTCGCGGCGCGGGGATCGAGATCGCCCGGCCGGTCGCAATCGGCAGCGACGTCTGGATCGGCGGCGGCGCCATCATTCTCGGTGGCGTGACGATTGGCGATGGCTCGATCGTCGGTGCTGGTGCCGTGGTGACGAAGGATGTGCCGACGGGCGCGACGGTGGTTGGCAATCCCGCGCGTCCGATAAACCGCGTTTGAGATACGCGTCTAGGACTCTCGACAATGACGCCGCCTCCGCTAGATCAGGGGACGGAAGGGGAGAGATATCATGACATCACCGAATTTGCCCATGGAAGGCGGCTGCCGTTGCGGCCGGGTGCGCTTGAAGATCAGCGCTCCGCCGCTGCTCACCATGGCCTGCCATTGCACGGGCTGCCAGAAGATGACGGCGAGCGCCTACTCGCTGAGTGCTGCCATCCCCAGCGAGGGCTTCGAGGTTACCAAGGGCGCGCCTGTTATCGGCGGGCTGCACGGCGCCACCAAGCATTATTTCTGCCCGCATTGCATGAGCTGGATGTTCACCCGGCCGGAAGGCATGGACTGGTTCGTCAATCTGCGCGTCACCATGCTCGACGACCCGAGCTGGTTCACGCCCTTCATCGAGACATGGACGAGCGAGAAGCTGTCGTTTGCCGAGACAGGAGCGGTGTATAGTTACGAAGCGCTACCCGAGATGGACGCCTATGAGGGGTTGGTGAAGGAGTATATGAGCAGGGGATAAGGCTCAGAAGCCTTGGAAGAGAAAGTCCATGGCGCCGATGATGGCATCGCTTTTGCCCGATAGATCTGTGACGGCTTCTCCAATTTCCGATGTCGGGACAGACGCCATGCGCTGGGTGGCCATCACGTATGGTTCATTCTCAATGAGAAAGCGTGGGTTCAGTCGCGAGATCGTCCAAGTCAATTCCTGGACTGGATGCAAAGGAACCATGACTCTTGAAGGCAGATCGTCAAGCAGATTGGCTTGAAGGTCGACGGCAAGGACATTCCCACTTTTCAGGCGATAGACGTGAAAGCGTGCCATGGAGCAATTCCAGGAAAAGTGTGAAGCGGGTTTTCCGTCAGGAATTGCGTAATACAAGACTGCGCTTCAATGAAAAACTGAACCGCTCTAAAACTGACGGTACTTGGCGAGCGGCAGGCCGTGTTTTTCGACATATTCGTTTTCGAGCCGGATCGCCTCGGCGTTCTCGATCCGCCACAGCCGCTCGCGTTCCGCCTTTATCGCTTTCGCGATACCTTCTTCCGCCGCCCTGGATATGTTGATCTTGAGCTCGCGGGCCTGGGAAACGAGGCCTTCATCAAGTGAAAGATTCGCTGCTTTTCTCGCCTGATGACCCATAACGATCTCCTCGTCTTATGCGCAAATCATATGCGCATAAGACGTCATTGAGAAGCGTTATTCATCGCCCATCTTGAGCGCGGCGATGAAGGCTTCCTGCGGAATCTCCACCTTGCCGAACTGGCGCATGCGCTTCTTGCCTTCCTTCTGCTTGTCGAGCAGCTTGCGCTTGCGGGTGGCGTCGCCGCCGTAGCACTTGGCCGTCACATCCTTGCGCAGGGCCGAGATGGTCTCGCGGGCAATGACGTTGCCGCCGATCGCCGCCTGGATCGGGATCTTGAACATGTGCTTCGGGATCAGCTCCTTCAGCCGCTCGCACATGTCGCGGCCGCGCTTTTCGGCTGCCATGCGATGCACGAGCATCGAGAGCGCATCGACCGGCTCGCCATTGACAAGGATCGACATCTTCACGAGGTTGCCTGCGCGGTAGCCTTCGAGGTGATAGTCGAAGGATGCGTAGCCCTTGGAGATCGATTTCAGCCGGTCGTAGAAGTCGAAGACCACCTCGTTGAGCGGCAGTTCGTAGGTCACCATCGCCCGGGTGCCGACATAGGTCAGCTCGGTCTGGATGCCGCGGCGGTCCTGGCAGAGCTTCAGGATGCCGCCGAGATAATCGTCCGGCGTCATGATCGTCGCCTTGATCCAGGGCTCGCGGATTTCGGCAATCTTGACGACATCGGGCATATCGGCCGGATTGTGCAGTTCGCGCTCGCTGCCGTCGGTCATCGTCAGCTGATAGACTACGGAAGGCGCGGTGGCGATGAGGTCGAGGTCGAACTCACGCTCCAGGCGCTCCTGGATGATTTCGAGATGCAGCAGGCCGAGGAAGCCGCAGCGGAAGCCGAAGCCGAGGGCTGCCGACGATTCCATCTCGAAGGAGAAGGAGGCGTCGTTGAGGCGAAGCTTGCCCATGGCGGCGCGCAGGTCTTCGAAATCGGCGGCATCGACCGGAAAAAGGCCGCAGAAGACGACCGGCTGCGCCGGCTTGAAGCCCGGCAGGGCTTCCGCGGTCGGGCGCTTGTCTTCGGTAATCGTATCGCCGACACGCGTATCGGCCACTTCCTTGATCGAGGCGGTGATGAAGCCGATCTCGCCGGGGCCGAGGCTGTCGACATTGACCATCTTCGGCGTCAGCACGCCGACGCGCTCCACCTGATATTTCGCATCGGTGCCCATCATGCGGATCGTCTGGCCCTTGGTCAGCACGCCGTCGATGACGCGCACGAGAACCATGACGCCGAGATAGGTGTCGTACCAGCTGTCGACGAGCAGCGCCTTCAGCGGCGCCTTCTCGCCGCCCGGGCTCTTCGGCGCCGGCAGCTTATGGACGATCGCTTCCAGCACGTCGGGAATGCCGAGGCCGGTCTTGGCCGAGATCAGCACGGCCTCGGAAGCGTCGATACCGATCACTTCCTCGATCTGTTCCTTGATGCGGTCGGGTTCGGCGGCCGGCAGGTCGATCTTGTTGAGGACGGTGACGAGTTCGTGGTTGTTGTCGATCGCCTGGTAGACGTTGGCGAGCGTCTGCGCTTCGACGCCTTGGCTGGCGTCGACGACGAGCAGCGAGCCTTCGCATGCTGACAGCGACCGCGAGACTTCATAGGCAAAGTCGACGTGGCCGGGCGTGTCGATCAGGTTGAGAATGTATTTCTCGCCGTTGTTTGCCTGGTAGTGCAGGCGCACGGTCTGGGCCTTGATGGTGATGCCGCGCTCACGCTCGATCTCCATATTGTCGAGCACCTGCTCGGACATTTCGCGCTCGGCAAGTCCGCCCGTCGTCTGGATCAGGCGGTCGGCCAGCGTCGATTTGCCGTGGTCGATATGGGCCACGATCGAGAAGTTGCGGATATGGGACAGCGGAGTGGTCGAATTGGTGCTCATGCGCGCCATATAGCAGCGCCGCCCCCTGCCGCAAAGCGGTAATTATCCCCGAATTTACGCTATTTTGCGGGTCCGCGGCCAGCGTGTCAGATCGGCCAGGTCTCCAGCCGCCAGGCCGAATCCCAGAACATCCATTCATATTGCGAGGCGCGCACGAAAACGTCCATCATCGCGGCACGTTCCGTCTCCGATGCGGCGCGTGCGGCGATATCGGTCAGCGCGATCACCTCGCGGGCGCCGGCTGCAAATTGCGGATCGCCATAGGTGTTGATCCAGGCCTGGAAGACATTGCCATCGATTGCCGGCCTGCCTTTGATGCCTTCGCCGACATGCATGTAGATCCAGAAGCAGGGCAGGATGGCCGAAAGCGCAACGGCATAGGAGCTGTGATAGGCGGTCGCCAGAAGGAAATTCGTATAGGCGAAGCAGGAAGGCGAGGGCTCGGCGGCCGTCACGTCCGCGCTCGAAATGCCGAATTGCGAGAGGAAGCCCGCATGCAGGCCCTGCTCGACGGTGATGGCCTTCTGCGCCGAACCGAGGAAGCGCAGCACCTGTGCATTGTCGGGCGCCTTTGCCGCGACGATGGCGAGGCACCGGGCATAATGCTTCAGATAGATTGCGTCCTGCAGGATATAGTGACGGAAAACCTCCGGGGGCAGCGTGCCGTCCGAAAGCCGTTCCAGGAGCGGCAGTTGCTCGATCTCGGCCATAAGAGGCTTGATCCGCTCCCAGGCGGCGGCCGTGAAGCTTCCCGTGATTTCGGTGTTATGCATGCTGCCGTCCATGAGGTCCTCCGCTCTGCAAGCGCCGCTGCCATATATCGGCGGCGCGGCGGTGAAGGCAAGCGAGATGAAGCATCGACGGAGGCTTGATTCCATCATGAGATAATGTATTTCTCATATAGTAGAATAATGGATCGGCGATGGAACGGGAACTCGAACAGGCGATCGGTATCCGCATTCGCACATTGCGGCTGCAAAAGGGCCTGACGCTGGATGAGCTTGCCGAGGCGTCGGGCGTCAGCCGCGCGATGATCTCGCGCATCGAGCGGGCGGAGGCGAGCCCGACCGCCTCGCTGCTGGCAAGGGTCTGTGCCGCGCTCGGCCTGTCGCTGTCAGCCTTCTTTGCAGAGGAGGGGCAGCAGGCCTCGCCGCTGGCACGCCGGCAGGAGCAGCAGGTCTGGCGTGATCCGGAGACCGGTTATCTCAGGCGCGCGGTATCGGCGCCCGGCACCGGCTCTGCCGTCGATATCGTCGAAGTCGAATTTCCACCCGGCGCTCGCGTCAGCTTCCCACCGCATGCGGCATCCCATGACATGACGCAACATGTCTGGCTCTTCGACGGCGAGTTGGAGATGACGGCGGGTGAGGCGGTCTACCGGCTGCGTCCAGGCGATTGCCTTTTCATGCCCGTCGGCGAGGGCCATTCCTTTCATAACCCGGGTCATGCGCCGGCGCGCTATTGCGTCGTGCTCGATCGCGGCGGCCGATGACGACCTTCATTTCAGGAGAAGTACATGTCTGACATTCGCATCCTTTCCGCCGAGGAGGCCCGCGCTTCCATTCCGGCCCTCTCGGAAGTGCTGGCCGATTGCGTCACGGGCGGCGCCTCCGTCGGCTTCATGCAGCCCTATGGACCTGAAGATGCCGAGCGCTATTGGCTGGACGTTGCCGATTCGGTTGCCGGCGGCGGCAGCCTGCTTGTTGTCGCCGAACTCGATGGCCGGATCGTCGGCACGGTGCAGGTGGGCGCCGCGCTGATGCCGAACCAGCCGCATCGCGGCGATCTGAAGAAGCTCCTGGTGCATCGTTCCGCCCGCGGGCGCGGCCTTGCCCGGCTGCTGATGGAAGCCGCCGAACGCGAGGCGGCCGCCCGCGGCAAGACCCTGCTCGTGCTCGATACGGCAACCGGCAGCGATGCCGAGGCGATCTATCCGCGCCTGGGCTGGCAGCGCGTCGGCGTCATCCCCGATTATGCTCTGTGGCCGGAAGGCGGCTTCTGCGACACCACCTTGTTCTACAAGCGGCTCGCCTGATTGCGCCCGCGCCGCTCATGCCCACCTTGCGAATATGGGAAGCGCGCCGGCCAAGGTCGCCCCCGCCGTCCATTGTGCCGCGTTCCAACCGAACTGCCGCGCCGTTTCGACATTCGCCGCCATATCGTCAATGAATGCGATCTCCGCGGCCAGGACCCCGGCACGTTCGGTCGCCATCCGGAAGAAGTCGGGCGAAGGCTTGCTGTGTCCGAGTGCTGCCGAATAGACGATGTCGTCGAAATGGGCGCCAAGGTCCAGCTGTTCCATCAGGTAACGCGCCCGCCTGTGCTCTTGGTTGGTCGCCAGGAAGAGAGTGACGCCGCTTCGCCTGAGAGCGGCGAGATCCTCCAGCAGATTGCGGTCGAGCCGGGAATCGTTTTCGAACCAGTAATCGATCAGCGCCGCGGCGCTGAGATGGGGCGCGATCTTTGCGAGCACGTCGGCGAGCCTTGGCTCCAGTGCTTCGCGGCCGATAATGATGTCTCCCCAGTGAACCTGGAAAAACTCCTGCTGCAGCAGATCGGGTCGCAGGCCGAGATCGCGCTCGAGATAGGTGAAGTGGGGCAGCCCGTTGGTCGGACGGCCATGGATGAGCACGCCGTCGACATCGACCATCAGCACTTTCATGCGGCAGTTTCCTTCGGACTCAAAACCTCGCGAAGGGTGAAGTCATTTACTTTGGCGATCAAGGGCGCCGCGCCGGCTTTTTCGTCGCGGCCGACCCATGTAAATCTCGAATTCCAATCAAGGACGGATCCGAAATGCGCGTCATCTATTCCGAAGAGCACAAGCTGCGCGATGCCAGGACCGAGCTCTATGCCGGCCAGCTGGTGACGCCCTTCGAGGCGCCGTTTCGGGCCGAGTGGATCCTGGCGGCGGTCAAGGAAGCGGGTTTTGCCGATGTCGCAGCGCCGGATGCGCATGGGCTGGAAACGGCCCGAAAGGTGCATGATCCCGCCTATCTCGATTTTCTCGCCACCGTCTGGGATCGCTGGGTGGCGGCCGGCTTCGAGGGCGAGGCGATCGCCAATTCCTTCCCGGTCCGCCGCACCAGCCAGCGCGTGCCCGACAATATCGTCGGCGCGATCGGCCATTACGCCAATGCCGCCGACACCTCCATCACCAAGGGCTCCTATGAAGCGGCGATCGCCTCGATGCGTTGCGCCATCACCGGCGCGGATTGGCTGAATGCCGGCAACCGTTTCGCCTTTGCGCTTTGCCGGCCGCCTGGCCATCATGCCGGCATCGATCTCTTCGGCGGCTATTGTTTCATCAACAATGCGGGCGTCGCGGCCCAGCGGCTCATCGATCACGGTGCGAAGAAGGTCGCCGTGCTCGATGTCGATTTCCATCACGGCAACGGCACGCAGGACCTCTTCTATCACAGAGGTGATGTCTTCACCGCTTCGCTGCATGGCGACCCCATGTTTGCCTTTCCCTATTTCCTCGGCCATGCCGACGAAGAGGGCGAAGGAGAGGGCACGGGTAGCAACCACAATTATCCGATGCCGCCCCACACGCCCTGGCAGGTCTGGTCTTCGGCCCTTGCCGATGCGCTCGCCCGCATCAAGGCCTTCGGTGCCGAGGCGATCGTTGTGGCGCTCGGCGTCGATACCTTCGAGCGAGACCCGATTTCCTTCTTCCAGCTGAAATCGGAAGATTTCATTCGCATGGGGGAGATGATCTCCGCCGCCGGCCTGCCCGTCGTCATCTGCATGGAGGGCGGTTACGGCGTGCCGGAAATCGGCCTCAACGTCGCCAATGTCCTCAAGGGCCTGGAAGCCTGATCGCTTGATATGACCGACGACACCATTCCATCCGATATACCGACGCCGCGCATGCTGAGCTGGGCGCGCAATTCCGCCATCTACAGGCTGGAGCGGCGGATGATGACGGAAAAACAGCTGTTTGACGCCATCACCCGTAAGGCGAAGGAGAAGTTCGAGGATATCGGCGCGGCGCAACTCAAGGCCCTTGCCGATTTTGCCGTCAGGTTCGCTTATGACAACAAGGCGCTCGATGATCGCGCCTATGCCGAGATCAGCACGCGCTCCCAGCTGTGCGGCGGCAAATCGAAGCGCGCCATCGCCCGGAAACTTGCGGCCAAGGGTGTTGCTGGCGATAAGGTCGAGGCCGCCCTTGCGGAGGCTGACGATCTCTACGCCGCGGCGATATTTGCCCGCAAACGCGCCTTCGGTCCCTTCCGCCGCGTCCAGCTTGACGAAAAGCGAAAGGCCAAAGAGCTTTCGGCCTTCGCCCGTAACGGCTTCAGCTTCGATATCGGCAGGAAAGTGTTCGACATGAGTTTGGAGGATGCCGAAGACGTCATCCTGGCCCGCCGTCTTTGATATCGCATAAGGCCTTTTGCTGGCCGGATCAGAAGTTTGAATTTGTCGCTCGCAGGCCGTCTTCGTAAGAAGAGCGCACAATCGGGGGCGAGCATGGAAGAAAGAGCAAATGCTGGCGCGGGCACGCTGACCGCAGAGGCGTCAACAGCATTTGGCGGGGTAGCGACCGGTGGGCTGATGTGCCTCCTGTCCATGTCGTCGATCCAATTCGGCGCCGCACTCTCATCCTCGGCCATCTCAACCTATGGGCCGGCCGGCGCCAGCTGGCTGCGCCTGGCTTTTGCGGCCATCATTCTCGCCCTTGTCGTGCGGCCGCGCATCGTCAGCTACAACAGGGCGCAATGGACGAGCGCACTGGTTCTCGGCGCGACGACAGCGCTGATGACCATGAGCTTCTTCGCGGCGATCGAGCGCATTCCGCTCGGTCTCGCCGTAGCGATAGATTTTCTCGGTCCGCTGTCCGTTGCGACCATCGGCTATGGCCTCAGCCGGCGTCTCGTCTGGCCGCTCATTGCAGCACTTGGCGTTCTGGCCCTCGCCCATGACGGTAAAGGCTGGGTCGGCGATACCGGGGGCATTCTTTTTGCGCTCGGCGCGGGAACCGGGTGGGCGATCTATATCGTCCTGACAAAAAAGATCGGCGCGAGCTTCAAGGGGCTGGAAGGACTGTCCATGTCGCTGATGGTCGCCGCTCTTGTCGCCACACCCTTTGGCTTCGCCGGCGCCGTGCCGAAGCTCGATGCTTACGGCCTGGTTGAAATGGCGGGCCTTGCCATCCTTGTGCCGCTGCTGCCCTACACTCTGGAACTGATCGCCCTGCGGCGCATGCCGACAGCGTCCTTCGGCATTCTCATGAGCCTCGAGCCGGCCATTGCGGCACTCGCGGGTTTCGTCATTCTGGCGCAGCCGATGACGCTGCTGCAGATGGCCGGAACTGCCCTGGTCGTGGCCGCAAGCGCCGGCGCGACCTTTTCCGCACGGCAGTGATCAGCCTGCCTTTTTCGCCGGGTCGTCGAGAGCGGGATTGTAGAACAGCGACAGCGTCAGGCTTTTGGCGATCCGCTCTGCGGTCGCCATGAACCAGTCCTTGGCTTCCGGCGAAGGGGCGACATCGTCAAGTGTTGCGGCAAATAGCGACAGCCACTTCGGAAAAAGATCGGGCGTCAGGTTCTGAACGGTGGTATGCGCCTGCACCGGCTTGCCGCCATAGGCGCCGCTGCGGAAGGCGACGGCCGACCAGAAGCTCTTCATCTTCTCCAGATGCTCCGGCCAGCGGCCGGAAAGCCGCGCATCGAATACCGGGCCGAGATCGGGATGCTCCAGCACGCGCCCGTAGAAAGTCTCGACCAGCCTGCCGATAAAGGCCTCGTCGACCCCCATCGCCCGCATCTCGGCCTCCGCCTTTTCGCGGATCGCCGCGACATGGGCAGGGCGGCCCTGAATGTCATTGTTCATCATAAACCCCGGCGCCGCATGATGCGGCAGCCTCCATATAGGCCTTTACCCCAGCGAACCAAAGCCGCTCGTGCGGATTGCGGCAATCTGTCAGCCGGTCCGCCCCGGCCACTTGACCGCCATCGCTTCCTTGCTTAGATTTAGAATTATTCTAAATTATTGGAGAGATTTATGCTGGCGCGTTTTTTCAGATCGCCGAAACGATCCTTCGAGTCCCTCTCCGAGCAGGAGATTCTCGCCCTTGCGATTGCCTCCGAGGAAGACGACGCCCGCATCTATCTGGCCTATGCCGATAGGCTGCGCCCTGAGTTTCCGGCTTCGGCCAAGGTCTTCGAGGATATGGCCGAGGTCGAGGACGCGCACCGCAAATCGCTGTTCGAAATCCACCGCCAGCGTTTCGGCGAGCGTATCCCGCTGATCCGGCGCGAGCATGTGCAGGGCTTTTACGAGCGCAAGCCGGACTGGCTGAGAGCCAACCTGTCACTCGATGCGATGCGGCAGGAGACTGAGGCGATGGAGGAGCAGGCCTATCGTTTTTATGTCGAGGCGGCAAAGCGCACCACCGACGCCTCGACGCGTGAGCTTCTCGGCGACCTCGCACTCGCCGAACAAGGGCACGAAGACATCGCCCGCATGCTTGGCGACAAACATACGCCTGAGGATATCAGGCACGACGAGGACGAGACCGCGCACCGGCAATTCGTGCTGACCTATGTGCAGCCGGGCCTTGCCGGCTTGATGGACGGCTCTGTCTCGACGCTGGCGCCGATCTTTGCCGCCGCCTTCGCAACCCAGGACACATGGCAGACCTTCCTCGTCGGTCTTTCCGCCTCCGTCGGCGCCGGCATCTCGATGGGCTTCACCGAGGCCGCCCATGACGACGGCAAGATCTCCGGCCGGGGCTCGCCGATCAAACGTGGCCTTGCCTGTGGCATCATGACGGCGCTCGGCGGCCTCGGCCACGCGCTGCCCTATCTGATCCCGCATTTCTGGACGGCGACGATCACCGCCGCCATCATCGTCTTCTTCGAACTCTGGGCAATCGCCTTCATCCAGAACCGCTACATGGAAACCCCCTTCCTGCGCGCCGCCTTCCAGGTGGTGCTCGGCGGCGGCCTGGTCCTCGGCGCCGGCATCCTGATCGGGAATGGGTGAGGAGCGGTCGGCGAAGCCGAGCAATCGATCCAGTGAATCGATTGCAGCGACGAACGCCCTGAGCCAAAGCGAAGGGCCGGGAGACGGTGCGGCATATCAACACCTCATCTCCGGCGGCACGCACGATCAACGCTCAATGAGGTGCACAGCACGGACCTCGAAGGAAGAGGACTGCGAAAGCTAACGACGACGCGTCTCCAATCTCCAAAAAGCAAAAGGCCGGCTTTCGCCGGCCTTTTCCCCCGCATCCCCTTGAGATCCCTATCGAAGAGCGCCGACCAGAAGGTCGCGGCCGTTCTCGATGGTGACCCAGCGGCCAGCATTGTAGCTCGACTGGCGCTTGACGAAAGTATAGGCCGTCGCGAACCAGGGCTTCACGTCGGCAGCGAGATTATCGAGCACGAAATCGCCCTCGGCGGTGCGCAGCGTCAAGACAGCATGGCCTTCACCGTCAGGCTTGCGCACGACGGTCATCAGCAGGTCGGCGGCCGAAAAGCCGCGCTGGATCAGCATGCGGCGCTTCAGCAGCGCGAAATCTTCGCAGTCGCCGGCGGTCGTCGGATAGGCCCAGACCTCGTCCTTGCCGTAGATTTCCTTGTCGGTCATCGGCTTGATCGTGCTGTTGACCGTGGTGTTGAGCGAACGGACGAGCGACCACTTCGCCGGCGTCATCTCGATCGGGCCCGCATTGCGGTTCGCGCCGCATTCACTGCTGTGGATCTGACAGAAATCGTAATGGCCGATCGGCTGCGAAGTGGCATTGCCTGTTACCATGGAAGCATTTCTGCTTGGAGCTGGGATGGCGGCAGTCGCCATCGCAAACACGGCCATCATGGCCACAAAGACACCCTTGATCCGCACGCCCGCTCTTTCCTTGATCGCCCCTTAATTATTAACAAATTGTTAATGGAGAGGGCGGAGAAGAGTCAATCGTTACTTCTTGGGAGAGCGTTGCAACGCGCCAACATGGTTAAAATGCAACGGGTTGGCGGCTTGCGTTAGGGGAATTTCTCGGGCGGTGCTGTTCGAATGGGCATCTGCATATTTGTTGATGAACGAATGATGCCTTTGACGGCGCTGAGGAGAAGGGCGATATCGCCCGGGCGGGAAAGGCGGTGGTCGCCATCGCGGATGAAGGTCAGCACCACGTCGTCGGCGGGAAGGTGCTCCAGAAGCTTCATCGCGTGCGCATGCGGCACGTCCGGATCTTTCATGCCCTGCAGGATATGGACCGGGCAGCCCGTCTCGATCATGCCGTCGAGCACCCGGTTTTTGCGCCCGTCCTCGATCAGCGCCTGCGTATAGATGTTCGGTTCCGGGCTGTATTGGGAGCGCTCTTCGAAATAGCCGCGCTCCGCCAGCGACTTGCGTTCCTTGGCCTTAAGGTTCGGCTCGATCAGTTCGGAGGTGAAATCGGGCGCCGGCGCGATCAGCACCATGCCGGCGAGCTTCGGACCACCCTGTCGGGCGAGTTCCTGCGCCAGCCGGAGCGCGATCCAGCCTCCCATCGAGGAACCGACGAGAATGAAGCGCTCGGGCGCAACATGGCGGATGACGGCAAGCGCTTCCTCCAGCCAGCGCGAGATCGTGCCGTCGCGAAAGCTGCCGCCGGAAAGCCCATGGCCTGAATAGTCGAGGCGGATGCAGGCCGCACCGAGTTCGGCCGCCAGCCCATCGATCTCCGCCGCCTTGGTGCCGCTCATGTCGGAACGGTAGCCGGATAGCCAAACCAGCGATGGGGCAGCATTGCCGGCCTGCGCCGGACGCAGGAGCATGGCGATCTCCCGTGCCGCCTCGCCTTCGCCGACGGTCAGGAACTGCGGTTGGGCATTGCTGATCTGATCGGACATCGGCGAAACCTCCTGTTGTTTCGGCCTATAAAACAGATTCTTGGCAGGCTGACAGCTGGTGATTTTTCCGCTAAAGGATGATATTGACTCCGTTGCAGCGATAACGAGATACGTTTGTGCACCCAAGATTGAGCGTGCGCGGCTGCAACGTTCCGAAACAACGCGAGGAGAATACGACCATTCGCAGACCTTTTAAGACCGATGCGCCCGTGAAGGACGGACCGCGCTCGAATCGTGAAATCCGCATTCCCAAAGTTCAGCTGATCGCGGCTGACGGACAGAATATGGGCGTCGTGCCCACCGACCAGGCCTTGAGAATGGCGGAAGAAGCCGGCCTCGATCTTGTCGAAATTTCCCCGAATGCCGAACCGCCGGTGTGCAAGATCCTCGATCTGGGCAAGCTGAAATATGCCAACCAGAAGAAGGCTGCCGAAGCGCGCAAGAAGCAGAAGATCGTCGAAGTCAAAGAAATCAAGATGCGCCCGAACATCGACACTCATGATTATGAGGTGAAGATGAAGGCGATGGGCCGCTTCTTCGACGAAGGCGACAAGGTCAAGGTGACGCTGAAATTCCGCGGCCGTGAAATGGCCCACCAGGAACTCGGCATGAAGCTTCTGCAGCAGGTCAAGGCGGATACGACCGAGATTGCCAAGGTCGAGGCCGAGCCCAAGCTCGAAGGCCGTCAGATGATGATGGTGCTGGCGCCGAAGTAAGCGCCAGTCACTTCTTGCCCAAGGCCGTCCGCAAGGGCGGCTTTTGTGCGTTTGGCTACCCTGTCTTCAGCCTTTGTTTTATGCATGTCGTTATCCCGGAACCGCCGCACACTTCCGGGCGACATGCGTAGCCGAAGATTCCTCCGGGGCCCCGTTGCACTTTCGTGACGCTGCGGTTATAAGCGCGCGTCCGAACTGACCGGCAGGGCATGCCGTGGCAGTTTCGAATGCTTGCGGAACGGTTCGTCGCCGATGCCGCAGATCAACAACAAACGCTCCCGCACCTTGTTGCGACGACCGGAGAACCGGACTTCGCAAGGAGGGCTTTTTGATGAAGCGCGCAGGGAGGACAGAAGGAGTAGCAAAATGCCCAAGATGAAGACGAAGTCCGCTGCCAAGAAGCGGTTCAAGATCACCGCATCCGGCAAGGTCAAGGCGGCTGCCGCTGGCAAGCGCCATGGCATGATCAAGCGCACGAACAAGTTCATTCGCGATGCACGCGGCACGATGGTTCTCGCAGAACCCGATGGCCGCAAGGTCGTGAAGAACTATCTGCCGAACGGTCTCTGAGACTATTCCGGTAACGCGTTAGATTAAGGAGATCATGATATGGCACGTGTAAAAAGAGGCGTCGCAGCCCACGCCAAGCATAAGAAGGTTCTGAAGGCCGCGAAGGGCTTTTACGGCCGCCGCAAGAACACCATCCGTACCGCCAAGGCTGCCGTCGATCGCGCCAAGCAGTACGCCTACCGCGACCGCAAGGTCAACAAGCGCAACTTCCGCGCCCTCTGGATCCAGCGCATCAACGCTGCCGTCCGTGAATTCGGCCTGACCTATGGCCGCTTCATCGACGGCCTGAACAAGGCTGGCATCGAAGTCGACCGCAAGGTTCTGTCCGACATGGCGATCCACGAGCCGGAAGCATTCGGCGCCCTGGTTGCTGCCGCTAAGAAGGCCCTTGAATATCTCAAGGAAACCGGCACGGCTAACGAGTTTGAAGGCGCGGTTCGGTAACCAGCGCTTCCCAAGCTTGACGCTTTTTGAATTTTGGGAAACCCGCGCTGGTTTGGGCTGGCGCGGGTTTTTCTTTCTTTATATTCCTTGCGCCGGCCTCTCCAGCCTGCCTTTCGAACGCCGCCTGATCTGGACGGAAAGAAGACGATGTCAGATATCGACCAGCTTAAATCTACCTTGCTTGCCGAAATTTCCGCCGCTGGTGATGAGCCCGCGCTTGAAGCCGTGCGCGTGTCCGCGCTTGGCAAGAAGGGCTCCGTCTCCGAACTGCTGAAGACGCTCGGCGCCATGACGCCGGAGGAACGCCAGACCCGGGGGGCTGCGATCAACGCCCTGAAGAATGCGGTGACGGACGCCATTGCCGAACGCAAGTCAGTGCTGAAGGTTGCGGCTGTCAATGCGCGGCTGAAGGCCGAGACGGTCGATATCAGCCTGCCGGTGCGCTCCTCGCCCGCCGAGCGCGGCCGCATCCACCCGATCAGCCAGATCGTCGACGAGATCACCGCGATCTTCGCCGACATGGGCTTCTCGATCGCCGAAGGTCCCGATATCGAAACCGACTACTACAATTTCACGGCGCTGAACTTCCCCGAAGGCCATCCGGCCCGCGAGATGCATGACACTTTCTTCTTCAATCCGGATGAGAATGGTGAGCGCAAAGTGCTGCGCACCCATACCTCGCCGGTGCAGGTGCGCACTATGGAGACGCAAAAACCGCCGATCCGCATCATCATTCCCGGCAAGACCTATCGCCAGGACTCTGACGCCACACATTCGCCGATGTTCCATCAGGTCGAGGGCCTGGTCGTCGACAAGAAGGCCAATGTCGCCAACATGCGCTGGGTGCTGGAAGAATTCTGCAAGACCTTCTTTGAGGTCGACAGCGTGACGATGCGTTTCCGCCCGTCCTTCTTCCCCTTCACCGAGCCCTCCTTCGAGGTCGATATTCAGTGCGACCGCTCCGGTCCGATCGTCAAGTTCGGCGAAGGCACCGACTGGATGGAGATCCTCGGCTGCGGCATGGTCCACCCGAACGTGTTGCGCTATGGCGGGCTCGATCCGGACGAATATCAGGGTTTTGCCTGGGGCATGGGCCTCGATCGCATCGCCATGCTGAAATACGGCATGCCCGACCTGCGCGACTTCTTCAATGCCGACGTCCGCTGGATGACGCATTACGGCTTCCGCCCGCTCGACATGCCGACGCTGTTCGGCGGTCTGAGCGCTTGAACGGAGATTTGGGACGATGAAATTCACGCTCTCCTGGCTGAAAGAGCATCTCGAAACGGATGCCACGCTGGATGAAATCTGCGCCCGCCTCACCGAGATCGGGTTGGAAGTCGAGGATGTCGATGACAAGGCGGCGTTCAAGCCCTTCGTCATCGCCAAGGTCCTGTCGGCGGAAAAACATCCCCAGGCCGATCGCCTGAAGGTGTTGATGGTGGATACCGGATCCGGCGCGCCGGTGCAGGTCGTGTGCGGTGCCCCGAATGCACGCGCCGGCCTGGTCGGCGCCTTTGCCGCACCTGGAACCTATGTTCCCGGCATCGAGGTGACGCTGGCCGTCGGCAATATCCGCGGCGTCGAAAGCCGCGGCATGATGTGCTCCGAAAAGGAGCTTGAGATTTCCGACAATCATGACGGCATCATCGATCTGCCGGAGGATGCGCCGGTCGGCCAGAGTTATGCTTCCTATGCCCATCTCGACGATCCCGTCATCGAGATCAACCTGACGCCGAACCGGCCGGACTGCACCTCGATCCACGGCATCGCCCGTGATCTCGCCGCCTCCGGTCTCGGCACGCTGAAGACGCGGTCTGCGCCGTCCTTCGCTATCGAAGGCGAAACGCCGGTGAAGCTGACGCTCGATCTCGATGATCCCAGGCTCTGCCCAGGCTTTGCGCTGCGTCTCGTGCGCGGCGTCACGAACGGCCCGAGCCCGCGCTGGATGCAGCAGCGGCTCACCGCCATTGGCCTGCGCCCGATCAATGCGCTCGTTGATATCACCAATTACATGACCTTCGATCAGGGCCGCCCGATCCACGTCTTCGATGCCGCCAAGATAAAGGGCAATCTCACTGTCCGCCGGGCAAGGGAAGGTGAGACTGTGCTGGCGCTCGACCAGCGCGAATACAAGCTCGGCCCGAACAATGTCGTCATATCAGATGAAGAAGGCATCGAATCGATCGGCGGCATCATGGGCGGCGAACGTTCCGGCTGCGACGACAACACCGTCGACGTCCTGATCGAATCCGCTCTGTGGGATCCGATGAACATCGCCAAATCCGGCCGCAGTCTCGGCATCATCACCGATGCCCGCTATCGCTTCGAACGCGGCGTCGATCCGGAATACATGGTTCCCGGTCTCGAACGCACGACGGAACTGGTGCTGGAACTCTGCGGCGGCACCGCCGCCAGGGCCGAGATTGTCGGCTATCACGGCCACGAACCGAAGGTCGTCGATTTCCCCTATTCGGAGGTCAAGCGCCTGACCGGCCTCGACGTCTCGAATGAGGAAAGCAACACGATCCTGACGCGTCTCGGCTTCACGGTCTCCGGTTCCGGCGAGCGCGTCTCCGTCGCCGTTCCCTCCTGGCGCCCGGATGTTGACGGCAAGGCGGATCTCGTCGAGGAGGTCATGCGCATCCATGGCGTCGACAATATCAAGCCGGCGCCGCTCGAAAGCCATGCCGCCGTCAACGGAAAGATTCTGACGACTCTGCAGATCCGCACCCGTGCGGCCAAGCGGGCGCTGGCCGCGCGCGGCATGCTCGAAGCCGTCACCTGGTCCTTCATTGCGGAGGAACATGCGAAGCTGTTCGGCGGCGGTTCGCCAGCCCTCAAGCTTGCCAATCCGATCGCTGTCGAAATGTCGGACATGCGCCCGTCGTTGCTGCCGGGTCTGCTGACCGCAGCTCAGCGCAATGCCGACAAGGGTTATGCCGACGTCGCCATCTTCGAGGTCTCGGGCACCTATGAAAACGACCGGCCGGAAGGCCAGCGCCGCGTCGCCGGCGGCATCCGCCGCGGCACGGCCTCGCTCGCCGGCGCCGGCCGCATGTGGTCGAATGCAGCCAAGGGCGGCGGCAAGCCGGTCGACGCCTTCGACGCCAAGGCCGATGCGCTCGCCGTCATCGAAGCCTGCGGCCTGCCGACGAGCAACATCCAGATCGAGCAGGGCGGGCCCGAATGGTTTCATCCTGGCCGCTCCGGCACGATCAAGATGGGGCCAAAGATCGTGCTCGGCTATTTCGGCGAATTCCATCCGTTGACGCTGGAAGCCCTTGATGTCTCCGGCGCTCTCTGCGGCTTCGAAGTCTATCTCGATGCTATGGCGGAGCCGAAGAAGAAGGCGACCCGCACCAAGCCGGCGCTCGATCTGTCGCCGTTCCAGGCCGTCAAGCGCGACTTCGCCTTCGTCGTCGACAAGACGGTGGAATCAGGCGCGATCGTCAAGGCTGCGACCGGCGCCGACCGCAAGCTCATCACCGGCGTTAATGTCTTCGACATCTTCGAGGGCGCATCGGTCGGCGAGGGCAAGAAGTCGGTGGCGATCGAGGTTCAGATCCAGCCGGTCGAGCGCACGCTGACGGATGAGGATTTCGAGGCGCTGACGCAGAAGATCGTGGCGAGCGTGACGAAATTCACCGGCGGTGTGCTCAGAAGTTGAGCTTCATCTTCCGAAAACTGAAGAGACCGGTCGCGTAAGCGGCCGGTCTTTTCACGTATGAAGATGGTAGAGCTTGCTGACGATCACCCAGCGTCCTTCGATCTTCAGCAGCGAGAGATAGTCGGTAAAGCGCATTCCGGCGAAATCGTCGGTGACCTTGACGCTTGCCGCGTCACCCTCGACATCGACGTTCTGGATGTCCATGAAAGGCTGCGTGCCGGGCGCGGCGGGCTCCTCCGCCAGGATCGCGGCGATGAATTCGTCCCGCGTCAGCCATTCGACGGCATTCTGGTAATAGCCGATGATCGAGCTTTTCGGGTGAAAGGCCTTCTTCAAGGCTGCCGCATTGGCGAAGGCCATGCCTTCGACATAGAGATGAACCGTCTGTTCGACTGCCTGCCTGTCCGACATGTTTCCATCCCGTTCTCCAAGATGACGTTAGATAGTTTCGCCGGCCGCGAAGGCAAGCCCGACCTATGCGACCGGCCGGGCTTGTCCGTTTTCAAATGTTCGTCATGGCAAGCGAGGCATCCGAATAGCGCTTGCCGGCGACCTGTGCCGCTGGGATCGCTTCGCCGAGCTGATCAAGCTCCTCCGCGCTGAGCGTGATATCGGCAGCGGCGACATTTTGTTCGAGGTGGTGAAGCTTGCGCGCGCCGGGGATCGGCACGATGTCGTCGCCCTGGTTCAGCACCCAGGCCAGTGCCAGCTGCGCCGCGGTCACGCCTTTGGCGGCGGCTAGCTTTTCGAGCGTTGCGACAAGCGCGGCATTGGCGTCGAAATTCTCCGCCTGGAAACGCGGCACCTGCCGGCGGAAATCGTCGGCGACAAGGTCGTCGGCCTTGCGGATCGCTCCTGTCAGGAAACCGCGCCCGAGCGGGCTGTAGGGCACGAAGCCGATGCCGAGTTCGCGGCAGGTGGCAAGCACATCCTCTTCGGGATCGCGCGTCCACAGCGAATATTCGCTCTGAAGCGCTGCGATCGGATGGACCCCATGCGCGCGCCGGATCGTGGCGCTGCCGGCTTCCGAGAGGCCGAGGGCGCGAACTTTCCCTTCCTTCACAAGCTCGGCCATGGCGCCGACCGTCTCCTCGATCGGCACGTTGGGGTCGACCCGGTGCTGGTAGAGCAGATCGATCGTCTCAATGCCCAGACGCTTGAGTGAGGCTTCGGCGACCGCACGCACATGTTCGGGACGGCTGTCGACGCCGGCGATGGCGGCAGCGCCGGCCTGGCTGGTATCGATCCTGAAGCCGAATTTGGTGGCGATCACCACGCGGTCACGGAAGGGCTTCAGCGCTCTTCCGAGAAGAACCTCGTTGGTGAAGGGGCCATAGACCTCGGCGGTGTCGAAGAAGGTGACGCCGAGATCGACGGCGCGGTGCAGTGTCCTCACTGATTCCGCTTCGTCGCTGGCGCCATAGGCAAAGCTCATGCCCATGCAGCCGAGGCCGACGGCCGAGACCGACAGATCGTTTCCGAGTTTTCTGGTTTTCATGATGCGCTCCTTTTCTGAGCTGGCGCCGAACCGCTTGGGAGATCATTGCGGCAGGGGCAGACTATATCGGCGCCGTATCAATCAAAAAATGCATGCAGTTTCTAACAGCCTGTTCTATAATTTCGATCAATGAACAGAAGGCAACTCTCTCAACTCGCCGTTCTCGCCGCCGTCGCGGAGCATCGCAGCTTCCGGGCCGCGGCCAAGGAACTGCTCGTCGCGCCGTCGGCGGTCAGCCACGCCATTTCGAGCCTGGAGGACAGTCTCGGCGTCAGGCTTCTGGCACGTACGACCCGCAGTGTCGCGCCGACAGAGGAGGGCCGGCTGCTTCTCGAAAGGTTGCGTCCGGCGCTCGAGGAGATCGGCGTCGCGTTGGAGGCGGTCAACGATACGCGCGGCAAACCGGCCGGAAACCTGCGCATCACTGCGCCGCGCTTTGCCTCCGATATCCTGCTCGCCCCGCGCCTTGGCGATTTTCTCAACACCTATCCCGATATCACGCTGGAGATCGCCAATGAGGACGGCTTCACCGATATCGTCAAGGAGGGTTTCGACGCGGGCATCCGGCTGGAGGAGAGCCTGGAGGCCGATATGATCGCAGTCAGGATCTCACCCAATCTGACGACGGTGATCGCGGCCTCGCCGGAATATTTCGAGCGCTATCCGAAGCCGGAGCACCCGCGCGATCTCGTCCATCATCGTTGCATCAAGCGACGCTTCACCAACGGCTCCATCTATCGTTGGGAATTCGAAAAGGATGGGCAGGAACTGATCGTCGCGGTCGATGGGCCGCTTGTTGTCAGCGAGGACCGGCTGGCCCTGCTCGCGGCGCTGAACGGCGCCGGCCTTGCCTATCTCTTCGACATGCGGGTGCATACCGAACTGACGGCCGGCAGGCTGGTGCGGGTGCTGGAGGATTGGTGCGCGCCCTATCCCGGGTGGTTTGTCTATTATCCGAGCCGACGGCAAATGCGGCCGGCGCTGCGCGCCTTCATCGATTTCTTCAGGTATGCGGTGAGGGATGCGGGCGGCCGATGAGGGCCGCCGCTCGTTTGCCTCGTTTCGTCAGGCGGCTTTTGCCTTCTGGTTTGCCGCAGTCGTGGCGAGCTTGGTAAGGATCTTGTCGGTGGCCGTTTCCTCCTGCAGCGTCTGGTCGAGCAGGGCGACGACATCCTTCTGGCCGAGCGTCGCGGCCCATGTCTTCAGCGTGCCGTAACGGGCGATTTCATAGTGCTCGACCGCCTGGGCAGCCGAGATCAGCCCCGCATCCAGCGCCGGTGTGCCCTTGAATTCTTCCATGATCTCTTCTCCCTCGGCGATAATGCCCTGGATCGCCTCGCAGGTCTTGCCCTGGGCGCGCTTGCCGATCTTTTCAAAAACCTGCTGCAGCCGCTCGACCTGGGCTTCCGTTTCCTCGAGATGCTTCTGGAAACCGGCCTTCAGTTCGGAGGACTGGGCGGCGCGCGCCATCTTCGGCAGGGCGCGCAATATCTGCCGCTCGGCAAAATAGATGTCCTTGAGCGTGTCGTAGAAGAGGTCTTCCAACGTCTTTTCCTTGGCCATTTTCTCGATCCTTGTTTTGGGAAAGGCCGCGAATGCGGCGACACACTAAGAAGCAAAGATCGCGCAATTTGTTCCCGATCGATTTCGGGTGGACTGGAAAACCGCGCCGGGCAATCATTCGGCCGCTGAAGTGGAGGACGAAAAGATCATGCGAAAGCCGGGTTCGATGAAAGGTCTGGAGGATCTCGGCCGCGTGCGGCTGTCGCAAAACTTCTTCTTCCGCGATTTCCTGCATTCGGAAATCGCGGATTTCTACCGGATTCCCAATATCCCCGAGGATCCCGACCTGGCGATCGAAGCCGGCAAAAGACTTTGCGAGGAACTGCTGGAGCCGCTGGAAGCGACGTTCGGGCGTCTTCACATCCGCTCCGGCTACCGCTCGCCTGAGGTCAACCGCTTCGGCAACGCGAACAATCTGAACTGTTCCACCAATGCCGCAACGGCTGCGCATCACATCTGGGATATCAGGGATATCGACGGCTGCATGGGCGCCGCCGTCTGCATTGCCGTGCCCTGGATGATCGACCGCTATCGCGATGAAAGCGATTGGCAGCGGCTCGCCTGGTGGATCCACGACCATCTGCCCTACGCCTCGCTCTGCTTCTTCCCAAAGCTTTCGGCCTTCAATATCCAATGGCACGAACGGCCGAAGCGGGTGATCCAGAGCTACGTCAGGCCGCGCGGCATCCTGACCAAGCCGGGCATGGGGAACTGGGAAGGCGACCATTCGGAATGGTATGAGGGATTTCCCGCCCTCAGAAACTGATGCGGTAGCGAATGTGGCCGTCACTCTCGACGTAGCTGTCGTAGAGCGCACGGGCAGTCTTGTTTCCTTCGCTCGTATGCCAATAGAGCCGCGACCAGCCCTCGGCCTTGCAGAGCGCGACGAGATCGTCCAGCAGCGCCCGGCCGACACCCTTGCCGCGCGCATCGGGATCGACGAAGAGGTCTTCGAGATAGCAGTCCCTGCCGCGGATCCAGGTGCCCTCATGCGTCAGGAAAAGAGCGAAGCCCATGATCCTGCCGTGGGCCTCGGCGACGCGCATGCCGATCGCCGAGGCCGGATCGAAGATTCGCCGCCACGTCTGGTCGGTGATGTCAGCGTCAACGCTCACCTCGTAAAAGGCCAGATAAGCTGCCCAGAGTTCACGCCAACGGGCTTCGTCTTCCGGGCGGGCATCGCGAATGATTACGGTCATGGCATTCCTGTTCAGGCACCGGCTTCGTCGAGCAGCGCCATTGCGTCGTTGGAAAGGGAGAGTGTTGCTGATTTCACCAGGCTTTCAAGCTGCGACAGGCTGGTCGCACTGGCAATCGGCGCCGTGACGCCTTTCTTGCGCAAAAGCCAGGCGAGCGAGATTTCCGCGGGTTTGGCGCCGGTCTCGGCCGAGACCTGATCAAGCGCGGCGAGGATGCGCAGGCCCTTGGCGTCGAAATATTGCGAAACCCGGCCTTCGCGGGCGCGGCCTTGCGTATCGGCCTTGCTGCGGTATTTGCCGGTCAGGAAACCGGCTGCGAGGCTGAAATAGGTGATGACGCCGATATTCTGACGGATGCACAGTTCGGCCAATTGCCCCTCGAAGCTCGCGCGCTCGTAAAGATTATATTCCGGCTGCAGCACGTCGTATCGCGGCAGGCCAGCCTTCTCGGCTGCGTCGAACGACGCCTGGAGCAGATCCGCATCATAGTTCGAGCAGCCGATGGCGCCGATCTTGCCCTGTTGCTTCAGCTTGGCGAAGGCGCCAAGCGTTTCCTCGTGTGGCGTATCGGCATCCGGCCAGTGCGAGAGATAGAGATCGATATAGTCCGTCTGCAATCGGCGCAGCGAACCCTCGACCGCCTTCAGGATGTATGCCTCCTTGAGGGTCTTTCCCTGCCCCATGTCCGAGCCGACCTTGGTAATGATGACGGCCTTGTCGCGGGAGATCCGCGATTGCTTTAGCCAGCGCCCGATGATCTCCTCGGAATCGCCACCCTTGTTGCCGGGAACCCATGTGGAATAGACATCCGCCGTGTCGATCGTGTTCAGCCCCGCGTCGAAGAAGGCGTCGAGAATGGCGAAAGATGTTTTCTCGTCGGCCGTCCAGCCGAAAACATTGCCGCCGAAGACGATCGGCGAGATCGAAGGACCTGTTTTTCCAAGCCGGCGCATGTTCATGACGCTCTCCAAAATGGGTGAATATAAAAGGCTGTATTGAATCGCGGATACGGCAGAACGCCGTCTGGCCAAGCTAGCGCGATCCCGGCGCCAGGCAAACCCGGCTTCCGCAATTTCATGTCGCGCCATTGCGTCGCGGCGGAGGCCTGAATATGGTTCGCCGACATTGGTTTTGGGAGGCTCGCACATGCTGCGTTTCGGTATCATTTCAACGGCGAAGATCGGTCGCGACAATGTCGTTCCCGCCATCCAGGACGCGGAAAATTGCGTCGTCACGGCGGTTGCCAGCCGTGATCTCACGCGCGCAAGGGAGATGGCCGATCGCTTCTCCGTGCCGCATGCCTTCGGCTCCTATGAGGAAATGCTGGCTTCCGACGTCATCGACGCGGTCTATATCCCGCTGCCGACGTCGCAGCATATCGAATGGTCGATCAAATCAGCCGATGCCGGCAAACATGTGCTCTGCGAAAAACCCCTGGCCCTGAAGGCCGACGATATCGACGCGGTAATCGCTGCCCGCGACCGCAACCGCGTGGTGGTCACCGAAGCCTATATGGTCACCTATTCCCCGGTCTGGCAGAAGGTGCGCTCACTGATAGCCGAGGGTGCGATCGGTTCGCTGCGACATGTGCAGGGCGCCTTCACCTATTTCAACCGAGACCCCGCCAACATGCGTAACGTTCCGGAACTCGGCGGCGGCGGCCTTCCCGATATCGGCGTCTATCCCGTCATGAGCACGCGTTTTTCCACCGGCAAGGAGCCGCTCTCAGTCCAGGCGATCACCGAGCGCGATCCGGATTTCGGCACCGATATCTACTCCAGCGTCAAGGCCGATTTCGGCGATTTCGAGCTGAGCTTCTATGTCTCGACACAGATGGCCAACCGTCAGGTCATGGTCTTCCACGGCACCGAAGGTTACATCGAGGTCAAATCGCCCTTCAACGCCAATCGCTGGGGACCGGAAGAGATCGAACTCGCCGATCGCAGCCACAATGAATCGCGCATCTTCCGCTATCAGGACAGCCGCCAATACAGGCGCGAGGTCGAGGCCTTCGCTCGCGCGGTCAAGAACGGCAAGGAAGAGATCGTCACGCTCGAAAACTCGAAGCTGAACCAGAAGGTGATCGATGCCATCTACCGCGCCAGCGAGAAGGACGGCTGGGAGGCAGTCTGATCATTCCGCTCATTCCGCGCGGAAGACGAAGCGCGAATAGCCGAAGAAGCTGAAGACCATCGAGGCGACGCTGGCGATCACCATGGCCGCCAGCGGTTGCAGCGCCGGCAGCGAAAGCAGCAGCGCAGAGTATAGCCCGTAATTGACCAGTGCCGCCGTCACGCCGACCGAGCCGTAGCGGAAACCCTCGGCGGCAAGCGACCGGCCGGAACGATCGAAGGTGAAGCTGCGGTTGAAAGCCCATGTGGTCGCCATTGCCGTCGCGATGGCGACGAGCCGGGCCAGAAACGGTCCGAGTGGCGTCAGATGGAGCAGCGCCGCCAGCATGCCGGCATCGACAAGGAAGCCGATGCCGCCGCCGATCGCGAAGCGGACGAGCTTTCTCATGCCGCATCCGCCTTGCCGGGACGATCGCGCGATGCCGGTTTGGCGTCGGCGAGCGGTGCCTTGACCGCACTCGGGGTCTCCAGGCTCATATAATGGATACGAAGCTGCTCGGCCCGGGCGCGGGCCACGGAATCCAGGATGACGCCGGCGGTAAAAAGCATGAAGGAGATCATCATCAGCGCCATCGACAGCACCCAGGTCGGCATGCGGCTGACGAGGCCCGTGTCGAAATATTCCGCCAGCACCGGCGTCATGAAGCCGAGGCTCGTCAGCATGAAGGCGGCGCTGATCGCGCTGAAGAAGGCGAAGGGCCGGGTTTCCTTCATCAGCATCGCGAACATCCAGAGGATTTTTCCGCCGTCGCGGAACGTCGAAAGCTTGGAATGCGAGCCTTCCGGGCGCCGGCCATAGTCGAGTTCCAGCTCGCTGACCGGAAGCTTCAGCCGGGAGGCATGCACCGACATCTCCGTTTCGATCTCGAAGCCGCCGGATACCGCCGGGAAGCTTTTGACGAAGCGACGTGAGAAAGCGCGGTAGCCGGAAAAGATATCGGTGAAGTCGGGGCCGAAGATCGTTCGGTAGAGCAGGTTGAAAAGCCGGTTGCCAAGCGCATGGCCCTGACGGCCGGCATCGGCATGCACGCCGCGCCGGGTTCCCACGACCATGTCGGCGCGCTCGGTTAGAAGCGTTCGCACGAGCTCCTCGGCGTCGCCAGGCGCATAGGTTCCGTCGCCGTCGGCGATGATATAGATGTCGGCCTCGATGTCGGCGAACATGCGGCGCACGACGTGCCCCTTGCCCTGGCGCCGTTCGCGCACGACATGCGCTCCGGCCAGCATCGCCTGCAGCGCGGTGCCGTCGGTGGAATTATTGTCGTAGACGTGGATCGCGGCATCCGGCAGCGTCGCCCGGAAGCCCCGCACCACAGCGCCGATCGTCGCAGCTTCATTATAGCAGGGAAGCAGGACGGCAATGTCCGGGTGATGGGTAAGCGTTCGGGCCATGACTCTACTCGTTACACTGAAAAGCCGCCACCAGCCTAAATCACGCAGCGTTAATAAGACCCTATGACGCAGGCAAAATCGGCTGCGGTCTCAGACGGCTTTACACTTTCTTGATCGGTGCCCGCTAAGGTTCGGGCATCTGGAAACGAAGCGCTAACCACGATGAACGCCGTGCAGCCGATCGCTGATGCATCCGCCGTGACCGCCGCCCGCCGGAGCCGGCTCGGGGGGCTGCTGACGCGTCTGTGGCCGGCTGTCATTGCCTATAGTGTCATCCTCGCCGCCGTTATCCTTGTTACCAAATTCTCCGGCTCCACCGATTATGTCGGTCCCGACAACGACGACGGCATGCGTCTCGTCGAGGTTCGCGATTTTCTTGCCGGCCAGGGCTGGTTCGATCTGACGCAATATCGTCTCGGCCTTGCCGGCGGTACGCTGATGCACTGGTCGAGGCTGATCGATCTGCCGATCGCTTCGCTGATCTGGTTCTTCGGCCTGTTTGCGCCGCATGAAACCGCCGAGGCGCTGGCGCTCGCCGTCTGGCCCGTATCGCTCATCTTTCCTGCCATGCTGGCCATGGGCGTCGCCGGCCGCCGGATCGGCGGCGTCGCGGGCATGCATATCGCCCTCGGTCTCACCGCTCCGGCGATCTACACCGGAAACCGCTTCGCCCCGGGCGCCATCGATCATCACAATGCGCAACTGGCGCTGGTCGCGACGATGGTGGCGATGCTCGTGGACCCCCAGCGTCGCGGTTGGAGCTACTCAGTCGCCGGCGTTGCGGCGGCTGTCGCCATCGCCATCGGGGCCGAGACCACCCCGTTCGTCGCCGGCGTCTGCCTCACGGTCGCCCTGCTCTGGGCATGGGAAGGGGAGAATTTCGCCGTCGCCGCCCGGGCCTTCGGGCTGTCGCTGACGATTACGATCAACATTCTTTTCTTCGCAACGGTACCGCCCCGGCTCTATTCGATGGTCACCTGCGACAATCTCTCGCTCGGCTATTACAGTCTGGCGGCGATTGGTGGCGGCCTGCTGCTGTTTTTGGCCGTTTTTGCCAGCGGCTTGCGTCGGCCCTTGCGCTTTACCGCGCTCGCCTTTATCGGCGTCGGCGTTTTTGGTGCGGCGATCGTCATCGCGCCGCAATGCCTGAGCGATCCGTTGGGCAATCTCGATCCGATGCTGGTCGAGCTCTGGCTGCGGCATATTTCGGAAGCCCAATCGCTCCTGGCGCTGGCGCGCACCGATCCCACCGCGGTCGGCGCCTTCTATGCGGCAGGCCTCTTCGCCATTGCCGTCTGCATCTTTCGCCTCATTCAGCGCGACCGCGTGCAGATCCACCTGATCCTGCTCTTCCTGATCGCCACGAGTTGGGCAATCGCGCTGGTCCAGGTGCGCGGCTCTTCCTTCTCGAACCTGCTTTCGATCCTGCCGCTCGCCCTGCTGATCATTGATGTCAGGCGCATCTCCAACAGCGACAGCGAGAATGTCGCCGCTGCCTTCGTCTATGTGATGAGCGTGCTTGCAAGCGTTCCGGCGGTCTGGGCCGTCGGTGGCGGGCTTGTCTCGCTGCAGATGGAGAACGATGCGCAGAAGAAGGCGGCGGAGCCGACAAAAGCGCTTTCCTGCACATCGAAAGAGGCGCTGGCACCGCTTGCCGAACTCCCGCCCGGCCTGGTCTCCGCGCCATCGGAAATGGGTGTGCCGATCCTCCGCTTCACGCAGAACCGGGTTCTCTCTGCCCCCTATCATCGCGATCAGGGCGGCATGCTGACGGAAATGCATATCGGCCTGGCAACACCGCAGGAGGCGGAAGCCTTCCTGAAGGAAGCCGGTGTGACGGCGCTTGCTTTCTGCCAGAAGGACCTGCAGACGCGCGAACTCGCCAAATTGAAGCCAGATGGGCTCTATGCCGAACTCGGCAAGGGGAATATTCCGCCCTATCTGGAGCGGCTGGCGCAGGTGCCGGGTACGGGCGTCCAGTTCTTCCGCTACCGGCCGACGGCGAATTGACGCCGACAGCCTTTATGTTGCGCTGACGTCAGTGAGACGTGCGGACGGCCCGCAGACGGTCGCTGGCATAAAGCCCGAGCACGAAGAGGATAAGGCCGCCATTATAGCCGAGAATGGCATAAACAAGCGCCAGAAGTGACACCGGCCCCGGCGAGGTTATCGCCGCCAGCGTGAAGCTCATTCCGATCAGCGCGGCGACCAATGCGATACCGGCGGCCGAGCGCATTAACCCGGCGCTGATGCCCAATGCTGCTGCTGTGAGAATAATCATTTCAGCACCTTCCCAGAGAGAACGAGGGGAAGAATAGGAAGCGTCAACTAACAAAGATTTACCGGCTCTCTCGGCTGAAAATCCTTTGTATTGCGGTGGTTAGCAATCCCTTTCAGAGAAAACGCGCGTTTTATCTATGCGTTCCCCGACGGAGCGAATTTTCCCGTTTTTCTTGTCATTCTTATCGCTGCAACGACCGCATGCACGCAATGCCCGGAGCGTGAATCTTGATGCAACGGCGACGACTCTGCCTCGCCACCGGTTTCAGCAGTCGGGAAAACGGTCTCTCCGGCTGTCGCGACCTTCCCGTTTCCCGCCAATGGAAATAGAAAGGAGGGATGAGCAACCTCTTCGACAGCGATTCGCCGACCAACCTTGCCGAATATTCGGTTTCGGAGCTTTCCGGCTCGATCAAGCGCACCGTCGAAACCGCCTTCGATCAGGTTCGCGTGCGCGGCGAAATATCCGGCTATCGGGGTCCGCACTCCTCCGGCCACGCTTATTTCGCACTGAAGGACGATCGCGCCCGTATCGACGCCGTTATCTGGAAAGGCACTTTCTCGCGGCTGAAGTTCCGTCCTGAGGAAGGCATGGAGGTGATCGCCACCGGCAAGGTCACCACTTTTCCCGGCTCATCGAAATATCAGATCGTCATCGAGACACTGGAGCCGGCAGGCGCCGGCGCGCTGATGGCGCTGATCGAGGAGCGCAAGCGCAGGCTCGGCGGCGAAGGCTTGTTCGATGCGGCCCGGAAGAAGCGGCTGCCCTTCATGCCGCATGTGATCGGCGTCGTCACCTCGCCGACCGGCGCCGTCATCCGCGATATCCTTCACCGCATCTCCGACCGGTTTCCCGTGCAAGTCCTCGTCTGGCCGGTGAAGGTGCAGGGGGAGGGATCCGGCGAGGAGGTGGCGAACGCCATCCGCGGCTTCAACGCGCTGGACCCCGCCGGCGCCATTCCGCGTCCGGATGTGCTGATCGTCGCGCGCGGCGGCGGCAGCCTGGAAGATCTCTGGAGTTTCAATGACGAGATCGTCGTGCGCGCTGCTGCCGAAAGCCGCATACCGCTGATCTCGGCCGTCGGCCATGAGACCGACTGGACGCTGATCGACTATGCCGCCGATGTGCGCGCTCCGACGCCGACCGGGGCGGCGGAGATGGCTGTGCCCGTCAAGGCGGAGCTCGAAGCGCAGGCGGCCGCACTTGCCGCCCGCCTGCAGGGTTGCATGAACCGGCAGATGGATCAGCGCCGCCAGTCCGTCCGTAGTCTGATGCGGGCATTGCCCTCGCTTGATCAGCTTCTCGCCTTGCCGCGCCGCCGCTTCGACGAGACGGCGGCCGGCCTCGGCCGCGGGCTGGAACTCAACACCATCAACAAGCGTCGCGGCTTCGAGCGCATCGCCTCGCATCTCCGCCCGGATGTGCTCTCCAATCGCATCGCCGAGCGACGCCAGCTTCTGAGCGAGCGCATGGCGCGGGCCGAGCGCACCGTCGAGCGCCTGGTCGATCGCTCGAAGTCCCGCATTGACCGCGCCGAGGCCATCCTCGCCTCGCTGCCGGCCCGGCTGAAGACCGAGACAGACCGCAGTCGCGAGCGGCTCGGCAACCTTTCGCGCCATGCCGATACGGCGATCCGCCACCAGCTGACGCGCGGCCGCGCCGAGCTCTCCGCGCAGGACCGCGTGCTGCAGTCGCTCTCCTACAAGAACGTGCTGAAGCGCGGCTACGCCGTCATTCGCGACGAGGACAACAGGCCGGTCTCGCAGGCGGCCGCACTTTCCGCCGGCATGGGCATCGCCATCGAATTTGCCGACGGCCGTGTCGGCGCAATGACCACGGAAGGCAGCATCTCGCCTGGCGGCGCCAAGAAGCGCAGCACAAAACCGGCGGAACCGACGAAGCAGGGAAGCCTGTTCTAACGATGCGGATCCTGCTGGTGCTCGCCCATCCCTTGTCGGACAGTTTTGCTGCCGCGGTGGCGCACACGGCTCGCCAAGCGCTGGAAGCTTCCGGTCATGCCGTCGATCTGCTCGATCTCTATGCCGAGGATTTCGATCCACGACTCTCCGAGGCCGAGCGCCGTGCTTACTTCGATATGCCCTACGACACCTCTGATGTGGCCGATATCGTTGCCCGGCTGAAGGCGGCCGATGGTCTCGTCCTCGTCTTTCCGCAGTGGTGGTTCAATTTCCCAGCCATCCTGAAAGGCTTCTTCGATCGCGTCTTCGCGCCAGGTGTGGCCTTCACGCATGACGCCGCTGGCGGCCGGATCGTGCCTGAGCTCACCAATATCAGGCTGCTCTATGCGCTGACGACGACGGGCTCGCCCTGGTGGCTGGTGCATCTCTATATGGGCGATCCCGTTCGCCGCCTGCTGAAGCGCGGTATCGCCAACTTCTGTTCGAGGAAGCTTATCTTCCGCATGCTGAGCCTCCACGATATGGACCGCGCCACGGAATCCAGGCGCAGGGCGCATCTGGAGCGTGTCAGCAAGGCGCTCGCCGCCATCTAAAGAGCCTTTCCTGATCAGATTGAAGCATTCTGCCGGAGGGCTGAAACGGGCCGGCTGATCGACCGGCCGGCTTGGCCGTAGAGCTTGGCTACGACGCGCGCCGGCCGGTCGACCATCCGACTCCGTTTGAGCCAACAGAATGCTTCAATCTGACCTGGAAAGGCTCTTATTATTCGAAATCCGCGAGGAATTTCTTCAGCAGTCGGTCAAACTCGGCCTTGTCCTCGGCCGTCAGGTTGCGCGTCAGCCGCTGCTGGTTGGCGACATGCGCGCCGACCGCCTCTTCGACGGTCGCAAGCCCCTTTTCGGTCAGCGCGATCAGCACGCTGCGCCGATCCTGCGGATTGACGATGCGCTCGACCAGGCCCGCCTTCTCCAGCTGGTCGATCCGGTTCGTCATCGTGCCGGAGCTGACCATGGTCATTTCCAGGAGCTCGCCCGGCGAAAGCCGATGAGGTGCGCCGGAGCGGCGAAGTGTGGCCAGCACGTCGAAGGCCGAGGTGGAAAGCCCGTGCTTCATGAGCATGGCTTCGACTTCGCGGCCGAGATGGGTGCCGAGGCGTTTCAGGCGCCCGAGGATGCCCATCGGCTCGACGTCGAGATCCGGCCGCTCGCGCCGCCATTGCGCCAGAATCCGGTCGACGTGATCTTGCTTCGCTTCACCCATGTGGGATGGATACCACTGCATATCTTGACGTCAAGATAAATTGCGTTATGTTCGAATTTATCTTGATGTAGAGATTCTTGAGATGAAGACAAATTCTCGATACTTGGCGGATGTGCTGACGACCGCTGTCGCCCCCGCTATCTGGGGCAGCACCTATTTCGTCACCACATCCTTCCTGCCCCAGGGCTATCCGTTGACGGTCGCTCTGCTGCGCGCCCTGCCGGCGGGCCTGCTTCTGCTACTGTTTGTTCGGAAGCTGCCGACGGGCGTCTGGTGGGGCCGCGCCTTCCTTCTCGGGGCGCTGAACTTCTCGTTCTTCTGGGCGATGCTGTTCGTCTCCGCCTACCGGCTGCCCGGCGGCGTTGCCGCGACCGTCGGTGCCGTGCAGCCGCTGATCGTCATCGCCCTGTCGCGGCTTTTCCTCGGCAAGCCGGTCCGGCCACTTGCCGTGCTGGCGGGTCTTGCCGGCATGGCCGGGGTCGCGCTGCTGGTGCTGACGCCGAAGGCGAGCCTCGATCCCGTGGGTGTCGCCGCCGGTATCGCCGGCGCGGTTTCGATGGCGTTCGGCACCGTGCTGTCACGGCGCTGGGCGCCGCCGGTGTCGAACCTCACCTTCACCGCCTGGCAACTGTCGGCAGGCGGTATTCTCTTGGTACCCTTTGCGCTCTTCCTGGAACCGGCGCTGCCGTCGCCGAACATCGCAAACATTGCCGGCATTGCCTATCTCGGTCTGGTGGGTGCGGCTTTCACCTATCTGCTCTGGTTCCGCGGCCTGTCGCGCGTCGAGCCCTCGGCGATTTCCTCGCTCGGCTTTCTGAGCCCTGTGGTCGCGACCCTGCTCGGCTGGCTGGCGCTCGGCCAGAGCCTGACGCCGGTGCAGATCGCCGGTTTCGCCCTGGTGCTTGCCGGCGTCTGGCTCAGTCAGCGCAAGGTGATGCCGCTCAGGCCCATTCGCCCTGCCGCATCACCGGGACCCGCGAGCCGTCCGGTGTGATGCCGTCGATATCGACCTTGTTGGAGCCGATCATCCAGTCGATGTGGATCAGGCTGGAATTGCCGCCCTGCGCCTTGATCTGCTCCTGGCTGAGGGTCGCGCCGTTGAGGAAGCACTTGGAGTAGCACTGGCCGAGCGCGATGTGGCACGAGGCGTTTTCGTCGAACAGCGTGTTGTAGAACAGGATGCCGCTCGCCGAGATTGGCGAGGAATGCGGCACGAGCGCCACTTCGCCGAGCCGGCGCGCGCCCTCATCGGTATCGAGCACCTTGTTCAAGACCTCTTCGCCGCGTGACGCCTTGGCTTCGACGATCCGCCCGCCTTCGAAGCGCACCTGGATATTGTCGATCAGCGTGCCCTGATGCGACAGCGGTTTGGTGCTCGAGACATGACCTTCGACCCGCAATGCATGCGGCGTGGTGAACACCTCTTCGGTCGGAATATTCGGATTGCAGGTAATGCCGTTCTTCGCGGTGGAGGCGCCGCCGTGCCATTCATGTCCGTCGGCGAGGCCGACCGTCAGATCGGTGCCCGGCCCCCGGAAATGCAGCGAAGCAAAACGCTCGCCGTTCAGCCAGGCTGAGCGCTTGGCGAGATTGGCATTGTGCTCCGCCCAGGCGGCGACGGGGTCGCTGACATCGACACGCGAGGCAGCAAAGATCGCCTTGGCGAGCTTGGCGATCGCGATCGGCTCCGGGTCGTCGGGGAAGACCACCTTGGCCCAGGAGGGGTTGGGATAGGAGACGATGTTCCAGTTGATGTCGAAATTCGAGATCTTTTCCAGCGCCGGCTTATAGGCGGTGGAGGTGGCGCGATTGGCGCGGCCGACCTTGCCGGCATCCTGTTCGGAAAGCAGCATCGGGTTGTCGCCGGCGACGGCCAGGCGGGCCGCCCCGTTGGCATAGGCCTTGGCCATGCCCTCGTAGAGCCAGTCGGAGGCGCGGTCGAAGCTCTCGTCACTGCCATATTGGAAGCGCGCCAGCGTCGTTTCCTCGTCGGAGTAGAAGGCGCTCACCAGCCCGGCGCCGGCCTGATAAGCGTGTTTGGTGATGAGGCGGACAAGCGGCAGCGCCACGACAGGCGCGGTGATCACCAGGTCCTGGCCCTTCTGCAGCTGCAAACCGACCTTGACGGCGACTTCCGCGAGCTTCTCGAGCTTGACGGGATCAACGGTGTTCTGGCTCTGGGGCATGAAAGTCATGATTCAACCTGCCTTCTGTCATCGACGCTAGAGCAATTCCAGGAAAAGTGCGATGCGGTTTTCTCAGGCAAAGCGCAAAGCGCTTTTGCCGGGAATTGCGTAAACAAAAGAGTAGAGCGGTTCTGCGCTTCCGTGAAAGCTGAACCGCTCCAAGAGGCTGAAAGACTTAGACCCGTTTGCGGCGAAAATGAAGCGCGCCGCTGCCGATTCGAAACCGGCCGGCGCGATGCCCGACCGGTTTCAGCGCAAGCGTCAAGCCGCGGCAGGCAGGCCGAGCAGGATCGACTTGTGCTTGTCGAGGAATTCCATCAGCCGCTGCGGATAATCTTCGCCGACGGCGTCTTTCACGCTTCGCCGTTCGCCGAGCGCGCTCCGCCAGCGCGTCACCCGTTCAAGCCCCGCGAAGATGCCGCTATCTCCCAGCCTGTCGAAAACATCGAAATACCGAAAGATCGGCGCGAAAACGGCATCGACGAGGCTGAAGCTGCTGCCGGAAAAATAAGGTCCGTCCGCGAGTGCTCCTTCGAGCGTCGTGAACTTGGCGATCAGCATCTTGCGCTTGGCCTCCAGCTGTTCCGCGTCCGTGGCGGTTTCATAGCCCCAGAGATCGGAAAGCACGGATGAGCCGAATTCCATCCAGCCGCGATGGCGGGCGCGGGCAAGCGGATCGGCAGGATGCAGGGCGGGCCCCGGCTGCGTCTCCTCCAGATATTCGCAGATGACGCTGCTTTCGAAGAGGACGGCCTCGCCGCCTTCTTCGTCCTCGATCCTCAGCAGCGGCACCTTGCCGAGCGGCGAGATCTGCAGGAACCAGTCCGGCTTGTTGGCAAGGTCGATGTTGATGCGCTCGAAGGGAACACCCTTTTCGCGAAGTACGATGGCGGCGCGTTGCACATAGGGGCAGAGATGGTGGCTGATGAGGGTAAGCCTGCTCATGAACGTCTCCTCGTTTTAATAGATGCATTTGCATATAATAGCGCTTGCGGCCTTATGCAAGATAAATGTATTTGCATCTATGATGGAAAAGACAACGAAGCTGAGCGAAGCCGCCACCTCCGCCTGGATCAGCATCATGCGCGCCGGCGAACGGCTGCTCGCCGCGATCGAAGCCGATCTGAAAACGGCCGGCATGCCGCCGCTTGCCTGGTATGACGTGCTGTGGGAATTGGCGCGCTCGAAAGACGGCAAGCTGCGGCCCTACGAGATCGAGGAGCGAACCTTGCTGGCGCAGTATAATCTTTCCCGGCTGATCGACCGGCTGGAAAGAGAGGGCCTGGTCCGGCGCGAGGTCTTCGCCGAGGACGGCCGTGGGCGCTGGGTTGTGATTACCGATGCCGGCCGAACGCTTCGCACACGGATGTGGGCTGTCTATGCGGCAGCGATCGAGGCCCATGTCGGCAGCAAGCTTGCCGAAGACGAGGCGAAGGCGATTTCCGGTCTACTCGCGCGTTTCCTCTAATCAGGCGATCAATGATGCACCGACCGCTTTCAACGCTCTCAGCGCATCTTTCGGATCAAGCCGCACCTGCAGCCCGCGCTGTCCGCCATTGATATAGACCAGCGGTTCGGCGAGAGCGGTTTCCTCGATCGCCGTCGGCACGGCCTTCCTCTGGCCGAAGGGACTGATGCCGCCGACATGGTAGCCGGTCAGCCGCTCGGCATCGGCCGGCTTCATCATATTGGCCGACTTGCCGCGAAAGGCGCTGGCGAGCTTCTTCATGCTGACCTCGCGATCCGAAGGCACCACGACGCAGACCGGCTTGCCGTCCACCTCGGCCATTAGCGTCTTCAGCACCCGCTGCGGCGCCTCAGCAAGGGCTTCCGCCGCCTGCAGCCCGACGCGCTCCGCGCCCGGGTCATAAACATAGATGTGGATGGTGAAGGCGACGCCTGCCTGGGAAAGAACCTGTGTCGCGCGCGTGGTCTTGGACATTGCTCAGCGCCCGAATATATCCGCGTAATTCTCCGGCTTGAAGCCGATCACCAGCTTGCCTTCGGTCTCCAGCACCGGCCGCTTGATCATCGACGGCTGGTCGAGCATCAGCGCGATCGCCTTTTCCCGGCTCAGATTCTCGCGCTCGGCATCGGGCAGTTTGCGAAAGGTGGTGCCGGCGCGGTTGAGCACCGCATCAAGGCCGGCCTGGTCGATCCAGGCTTCGAGATGGGGGCGGTCGATGCTGAACGCCTTGTAATCGTGAAACTCATAGGCGACGCCGTGTTCTTCCAGCCAGCTGCGGGCTTTCTTCATCGTGTCGCAATTCTTGATCCCATAGATGGTGACGGCCATGCCCGATCGTTCTCCCTGTGATGGCAGCGGGATAACATGCGCGAGAGACGGCGCAAATGCCGCCCGGCATTTATCCCGGGCACCGTTTGTTCAACTCTCCAGCGTGCCGGCCTTGCGTGCGGCCTTGCTCGGCCTGGCGCAGACGATCTTCATCAGGTCGCCGCGCCGGCGCACCAGCCGATCCGAGGTTCGGGTCAGGACCAGCCCATCCTGCGGTGCATGCAGATCGATGCTGCCGTCAGGCCGACCGGGCCGGGTGACGATCGTCGCCAGAAGCTCGCCCTCTGCAACCCTGTCGCCGATCGTGCGATGGAAGAGCACGGCGCCGCCTTCGGGAGCGCGAATGATCTCGACATTGTCGAGCGGCACGGCGGGACCGGCAAACATGGCCGGCGCCATTCTGTCGTCGCTCACGATCCCCCGTGCCGCGAGAAAACGCCAGAGCCCGTCCGCATCCCGCTTCGCCAGCAGCGGATCGACGTCGCGCTTGCCGCGCAGCTCGACCGTGACCGAAAGCTTGCCCGGCAGCCGGGATTGTCGTTCACCGGGAACCGCATATTTCCATGCAAAACCGACGGCCTCCTCGAAGGCCGAGCTTTCGCCATCCGAAAGCAGCACCGCCTCCATGTCGAGCGCGGCGGCAAGATCGGCCGCCTCCGGCCAGAAGGCCTCATCGATATAGGCATATTGCAGCGATTCATCGTCGCAGTGCAGATCGAGGACGAGATCGGCGCCGAGCGCCATATCCAGAAGTCGCCGCTTCAGCTGGTCCGTAGCCGGATAATCATTCAGGTCTTCCGTCAGCATCGGCCGATCGGCGACGCTGATCAGCGGAAAATCCCGATTGAAATTGGTACGCGAGCCGAGATCGAAGCGGCCCTGCAAGTCGCCGAAATGCGATTGCGCCGCGCCGATCGGGTTGGCCTGCGGCACGATGGTGATGTCGCCGGCGACCGCGCCTTCGCTTTCCGCCCGCCGCAGGCGCTCGCAAAGGAAATGCAGGAGCGCCGTTCCCGGCAGCTCACCGGCGTGAAGCGCCGACTGGATATAGGCCTTCGGAGCCTTCGGATTACGGCCCGCAAAACGCAGCACCGGCAGCCGCCACTCCGTTCCCGGCGTATCGCCTGGGATGATGATCTCCGAACCTTCCATGCTGTCCTTGCTCCGCGTTCACCAGCCGACCAGCTTTATGCGCGGAAATCCGGCGAGCGCAAGCCTCACCGGCACCCTTGTCTCAACCGGGGGCAATCCCGAAGAAAAGCAGGTTGCCGCTATGTTGATCTTGCCTTGCCGTCGAGATCACGGACGAACATCAAAAGGCGCCTGCTTCATCGGCTTCCAAGCCGATAGGAACAAAAAAAGAACGATTTTCGCAAGAAACGGGTTGAAACCGGGGTCTCGCCATAGGATCCTTTGGGAGATCGTAAATGCGGAGGCTGTGTCATGGCCGAGACGATGCATCACTATCTCATCTTCGAAACCGCTGGCGGCTTCTGCGGCATCGCCTGGAGCGACGCCGGCATCGCCCGTTTCCAATTACCGACGAAAACCGCGGAGGCGACGGAACGGCTGCTGCTGCGCCGCCTGCCGGATGCCCAACCCGGCGCCCCGACGCCTGAGGTGGTGGAGACGGTAGCGGCCGTGAGGCGCTATTTCCAAGGCGAGGAAACCGATTTCTCGGGCGTCGAACTCGATCTTGCCGACCAGAATGACTTCTTCCGGGATATCTATGCGGCGGCAAGGCGTGTTGGCTGGGGCAGCACGACCACTTACGGCGCGCTGGCCAGGGAACTCGGCGCCGGGCCGGAAGCGGCTCGCGACGTCGGCCAGGCGATGGCCAAGAACCCGGTCGCCCTGATTATCCCCTGCCACCGGGTGCTTGCCGCCGGCGGCAAGATCGGCGGCTTCTCGGCGCCCGGCGGCTCGTCATCGAAGGCCCGCATGCTGGAGCTCGAAGGCGTCAGCCTCGGCCCGCCGCCGCCTGCCCAGCAGTCGCTGGGCTTTTGAGCGGCCGGACAATTCCACGGGACGTGGCTGCTCAATGCGGGCTGGCCGTCGGGCGGATGATGATTTCGCTGACATCGACGTCGTCAGGCTGGCTGATGGCATAGAGGATCGCATTGGCGACGGCTTTCGGGCTGATGGTGATCGCCCTGAAAGCCTTCATGGCGTCCCGCGCCGTCGTGTCGGTGATCGTGTCGGCAAGCTCGGATGTCGTCGTGCCGGGCGAGATGACGGTCACGCGGATACGGTCGGTCTCCTGCCGTAGCCCGTCCGAAATCGCCCGCACGGCAAATTTCGTTGCGCAATAGACGGCCGCGGTCGGCGAGACGCTGTGGCCGCCGATCGAAGACAGGTTGATGATCTGCCCCGATCCCTGTGCCTTCATGATCGGAAGCGCTGCCGCTATGCCGTAGAGGACACCCTTGATGTTGACGTCGACCATCCGGTCCCACTCGTCGACCTTGAGCGCGTCGAGCGGCGACAGCGGCATGACGCCGGCATTGTTGATGATGACATCGAGCCGGCCGAATTCGGCCTTGGCGAAGCCTGCAAAGGCTTCCACCTGGACACGGTCGGTGACGTCGAGCTTGCGCAGACGCACCGTTCCACCCCCGGCTTCGATTTCGCCGGCGAGCGCCTCCAGGCGGTCGCTGCGGCGCGCGCCGATCACGACTCGCGCGCCGGCGGCGGCCAGCACTTTTGCCGTGGCCTCTCCAATGCCGCTGCTGGCTCCGGTGATGGCAATGACTTTTCCTTCGATATCAGACATTTCAAACTCCATGAGCAGATTGAGGATTTTCGTGATGGTCAACTCGGAAAATCGGCGCTGAGAGTCGTCTTCGCCCACGCATCGAAATTGGCGCGCAGCGTGTCGAGCCGATCGCGGGCGATCTTCAGGGAAGCTGCCCCGAGCAGCAGACGCAGCGGCGGTTCGCCCGCCTCGAAGGCCGATATGATTGCGCTTGCCGCGCGCGCGGGATCGCCCGGCTGCTTGCCGGAGATTGAGCGGGTGGCCTGGCGCCGCTTGCCCGCGGTCTCGGCATAGTCTTCGATGATCGTGCTGGATTCGACCATCGACCGGCCGGCCCAATCCGTGCGGAAGCCGGCGGGCTCCAGGATCGTCACACGAATGCCAAGCGGCCCGACCTCATGGGCCAGCGATTCCGACAGGGCTTCGACCGCGAATTTCGTGGCGTGGTAGTAGCCGGTCGCGGCGAAGGCGACGAGCCCGCCGAGCGACGAGACGTTGAAGATATGCCCCTGCCGGCGTGAGCGCATGCGGGGCAGAACCTGTTTGGTCACGGCGATCAACCCGAAGACATTGGTCTCGAATTGGGCGCGGATCTCGGCATCCTCGCCCTCTTCGATCGCCGAGAGATAGCCGTAGCCGGCATTATTGGCGAGAACATCGATGGCGCCGAAATGCGCCTCGGCGGCGTGGACCGCAGCGGCGATGGAGCGGCCGTCGGTTAGGTCGAGGGCGAGGGCCAGCGCCCGCTTCCCATGCGCTGCTGTGAGATCGCTGAGCGTATCGGGTCTGCGCGCCGTAACGGCAGCGCGCCACCCGCGCGCCAGGACCGCTTCGGCGAGTGCCCGGCCGAGGCCGGATGATGCGCCGGTGATGAACCAGATGGGTGTGGTGGAAGACATGGTCGTCATCCTTTCCGGCCGTCCTATGCGGCCCTTTCCTGTGCGCGAGCGGTCATTTGCGGCGAAGCACCATGCCGCCGTGATGGAGCGTATTGTCGTCGACGAAATCGCCGTCGGCGGTGAAGCCCGTATCGTCCCAGTATTCAATGTGCGTTCCGGTGACTTCGTAGCGTCCGCGATAGGCGCTCTCCCGGCTTCCGCGGGCCTCGTCGTAACGATTGTCGGGCAGGAGTCCGTGTCGGACGCGGCCGTCGTCGGTGACCCACATTCCGACATAGGGATGCTGCTGCATGGTGTTCTCGCTTGGCTGTTGGAACTTGGTTTTTCGCACGTTCGGAGCGTCGGCCGACCACGCCGGCGTCGCGGTGCCGGTCAGAATGATGGCGGTGAAGAGATGCAGAACTGGGCTGCTGTAAAACTTTCGCATCGCGCCTCCTTTCGAGCGGGGAGCGCTTGGGGCTAGGCCATGCCTTGACCTCGACAGGAAGATAATCTTGGCGAGCCGCGCGATTAAGTTGCCAATGCCGGATGGCTTGGTTAACATTGCTAACCAATGGCCGATGATCTCGAAGGCATTTCAGTCTTTCTCGCCGTAGCGGAGGCCCGGAATTTCCGGCTCGCCGGCGAGCGTCTGGGCGTGACCCGCTCCGCCGTCAGCCAGGCCTTGCAGCGTCTTGAGGACCGGCTTGGTGCGCCCCTGGTTCAGCGCACGACGCGCAGCGTCAGCCTGACCGAGGCCGGCGAAGTCTTCCTTGAGGTGGTTCGTCCCTCGATGCGCCAGGTCAGGGATGCGATGCAGACGGTGCGCGACATGCAGGCGCGCCCGAGCGGCCTGCTGCGGATCACCGTTTCCTCCATCGCCGAGCGCTTCCTATCCGGGACTTTGCTCGCCGGCTTTATGCAGGCCTGCCCGGGCATCAAGCTCGATATCACCATCACCGATGACGAATTCGACATCGTCGAAGCCGGCTTCGACGCTGGTGTGAGACTGGGCGAGGTGATCGAGCAGGATATGATCGCGATTTCGGTTTCGTCTCCACAGAGACAATGCGCCGCCGCATCGCCAAGCTATCTCGAGCGTCACGGTTCGCCTCGCCATCCCCGCGACCTGGAGAACCACGCCTGCATCGGATGGCGGCCGCGCCCGGATACCGCGCCCTATCGCTGGGAGTTCACGGAGAACGACCGCGACTTCGACGTCGCCGTCGATCCCGTGGTCACGACCAATGACATGGGAATGATGATCCGCATCGCCTGCGCTGGGGCCGGAATCACCTTCGGCATGGTGGAAACTTTCGAGCCCTATATCGATCGCGGCGAACTCGTGCCGCTGCTGGTGGAGTTCTGCCCGCCATTTCCGGGCTTCTATCTCTATTATCCCAGGCGCCAGAGGCAGCCAGTGAAACTGCGCGCGCTGGTCGACTATGTGCGCCGGTCGGCCGGTAATTAGGCCTAATCAAGTGCCGTGCCGCTGGCATGGTTGCTGCCGGCATGTGGTTTTGGTATTCCCGAGCACCTAGTCGATGGCCGAGCGGGCGACGTCATGCTGGCCCCTCCGGTCGCCGTTCTGAACATCCGCTGGCGGAGAAAATATGCTCGACGACGTCTTTCCCATTCCGACCAGGGCATTGATCCGCCAGGGTGGGCGAGCCTGCTTCCATCGCCTCGTCACGACCAGCCCGCTGCTGATCCAGGTCCAGTCTGGAACGAAGATCGTCATGTCGGATGACAAGCCTTTGCGCCTTGAGGCCGGCGATTACGGCCTCTTGCCCGACCACCGGCCGTTGACGATGGAGAACATTCCGAAGGCGCCGCAGAAATACCAGACCCTGGCGCTTCCAATTCCGCGACAGCTTTTCGAGGACGCTTATGATAGGATGGGATCGGTCGCCGTGCCATCACGGCCTCTTCCGGCCAGCACCTCGAGGCTGCCGGAGGAAGCTGCTGCCTTGTTCGAATATTGCAGTCAGCCGGGCAATCTGGCGCGGCTTCCGGGCGCCATCGCCAAGGCCCGTCTGATGGAACTCGTCACCTGGTTCGCGCTCTGCGGGGCGGTGCTCGGCCGATGCGAAAGCCCTCGACTTGAGGACCGGCTGCGGCAGATGATCGAAGCTGATCCGGCCGGCGCCTGGACGCTGGCGAATGCTGCGGGCTTGTTCAACATGAGTGAGGCGACGCTGAGGCGGAGGCTCTCCGCCGAGAATACCGCCTTCAGCGAGGTCTTGAGCGATACCCGGATGAACCGCGCTCTGGCGCTTATCCAGACGACGACATTGCCGATGGCGCAGGTTGCGCTGGAGGTCGGTTACGATTCGCCTTCGCAATTTTCCGCACGCTTCAAGGAGCGGTTTGGCGTCAGCCCGCGTCATGTACGCAGCGGCCCCGAGCACTTTGAGCGGATCGGGGCAGAAATTGAGCAGAGCGGGGCAGATGCGCTGGAGCGGTGACGATAGTTTCCCGGCATCGTCAACCAAGGAGAACAACAATGCGTTTGATCACAGCAGCACTTATGGCCGCCTCCGTCTTCGGCGCCACGGCCGCCCACGCCGAAATGAAGCTCACCTCGAAGGATCTAGCCGCCGGCAAGGCCATGGCCGACGCGCAGGTCTTCAACGGCTTCGGCTGCTCGGGCGGAAACATTTCGCCGGAACTGGCCTGGTCGGGCGCGCCCGAGGGTACCAAGAGCTTCGCCGTCATGGCATACGATCCGGATGCGCCCACAGGCTCCGGCTGGTGGCATTGGTCGGTGTTCAATATCCCCGCAGATATTTCGAAGATTGCCACCGGCGCAAGTGGTGGCAAGAAGCTTCCCGCAGGCGCCGTGGAAGGTCACACCGATTTTGGCACTTCCGGATATGGCGGCGCATGCCCGCCGACCGGCGATAAGCCGCACCGCTACCAGTTCACCGTCTACGCGCTCAAGGTGGACAAGCTTCCGCTTCCGGAGACGGCGCCGGGCGCCATGGTCGGCTTCTATGTCAGGGCCAACACGCTCGACAAGGCCTCGATCGAGGTGACTTACGGCCGCTGAAGCTGGCTCTGGATCCGCAACGTCCTTACACAATCAAGGCCGGCCGTGGTGACTGAACCTCGGCCGGCCTATGCGTGCCTTCCGTCTTCGCCGGCAACGTCACTTGCGGCTCCTCATTAGGCAGGAACATAGGTGAGCTTGATCACATTCTCGTCGATCAGATTATGGCTCACAAGACGAAGCGGCGGTCGGGGCCCGGCGAAATATGGTTTGCCGTGGCCAAGCACGACGGGATGCAGGTAGATGTGATACTCATCAATCAGGCCGAGTCCGGTAAGGCTTTGCGCCAGGTCCGGCCCGGCAACTTCGATCTCTCCGTCACGCTCGGCCTTTAGAGCGCGCATCGCGCCCTCGAGATCATCCCCGACAAGGCTGGCGTTGGGGCCGACCGACGTCAATGACCGCGAGACCACCCATTTCGGCTGCTTCCGCCACGCCGCTGCAAAGGCCTGTTCCTCTGCATTCCACTCGGGATGATCCTCATCCCAATAACGCATGACCTCATACGTCCGACGGCCGTAGACGCTGCCCGCCTGCCTCCGAGCCTGCTCGACGAAGTGGCGGAAGAGGATGGGGCTTGGCCCGAAGGCCGTGTGGTCGACGTAGCCGTCCAGCGACTGGTTCATCCCGAATACGAGCTTGGCCATGCCAACTTCCCTTTTTGAACGGAGCATCCACGTGCGTTCGGCTGCGCACCGATAGGAAATAGGCTAGATCAACTGATTTTAATTTGCAATTGGTTTTTGGCTATACGATGAAGGCCGGCTACACCGCACCGGATGCTTTCGCCCGCGCCTTTCGGCAAAGGTTCGGTCAATCGCCTTCGTCGTTCCGGAAGTCTCCCGACTGGGAGCCGTGGCTTGCGGCCTTCGGACCTCTCGACAACGCCAGGAGCAAGCTGATGCAGAAGACTTTTACCCCCAACGACATGACGATCCGCAATGTGCCGCCCACGCCGGTGGCGATCATGCAGCATCGGGGTGACCCGGCGATGCTCGCCGCCACCATCCAGCGGTTCATCGCCTGGCGCAAGGCCGCCGGTCTGCACCCCAGGACAAGTCCGACCTTCAACGTCTGGCGTTCAGAACGGCGCCCTGCTGAGCCTGCCGATTATAGCGTCGACCTCTGCGTGGGGACCAGCCGGCCGATCGAGGCGGGCGAAGGGATCAAAGCCGGCGAGATCCCCGGCGGGCGCTGCGCGGTGCTGCGCGTCCTCGGCAATACCGATAATCTGGAGGCCGGCACTCTACCTTTATCGCGACTGGCTTCCGGCGAGCGGCGAGCAAGCACGCGATTTCCCGATCTATTGCCAGCGGCTAAGCTTCTTCCCGGAGGTGCCGGAGCATGAGGCGGTGGCGGAGCTGTTTCTGCCGCTGAAATAGCGGTCTCGGAGGGCGGCTTCTGCCCTCATTCCCATTCGATCGTGCCGGGCGGCTTCGATGTGACGTCGTAGACCACGCGGTTGATGCCGCGCACCTCGTTGATGATGCGGGTGGCGGCGCGGCCGAGGAATTCCATGTCGTAGTGGTAGAAATCCGCCGTCATGCCGTCGACTGACGTGACCGCGCGCAATGCGCAGACGAATTCGTAGGTGCGTCCGTCGCCCATGACGCCGACGGTCTGGACGGGCAGCAGCACGGCGAAGGCCTGCCAGATGGCGTCGTAGAGCCCGGCCTTGCGGATTTCGTCGAGATAGATCGCATCGGCTTCGCGCAGGATCTCCAGCTTCTCGCGGGTGATGCCGCCGGGGCAACGGATCGCAAGGCCCGGACCGGGGAAGGGATGGCGGCCGATGAAGCTGTCGGGCAGGCCGAGCTCGCGGCCGAGCGCGCGCACCTCATCCTTGAAGAGTTCGCGCAGCGGCTCGACGAGCTGCATCTTCATGCGCTCCGGCAAGCCGCCGACATTGTGATGCGACTTGATCGTCACCGACGGGCCGCCGGTGAAGGAAACGCTCTCGATGACGTCGGGATAGAGCGTGCCCTGGCCGAGGAAATCGGCGCCGCCGAGCTTCTTCGCCTCTTCCTCGAAGGTCTCGATGAAGAGCCGGCCGATGATCTTACGCTTGGTCTCCGGATCGCTGACGCCTTCGAGCTCGCCGATGAAACGGTCCGACGCATCGACATGCAGGAGGTGCAGATTGTAATGCTCGCGGAACATGGCGACGACATTGGCCGCCTCGTCCTTGCGCATCAGGCCGTGGTCGACGAGGATGCAGGTCAGCTGGTCGCCGACGGCCTCATGGATCAGCAGCGCCGCGACGGAGCTGTCGACGCCGCCCGAAAGCGCGCAGATGACGCGCTTGTCGCCCACCTGCTTGCGGATCTCTTCGACCGCCTTCTGGCGATAGGCCGACATCGACCAGTCACCCTTGATGCCCGCGACATTGTGAATGAAGTTGCCGATCAGCTTGGCGCCGTCGGGCGTATGGACGACCTCCGGATGGAACTGCACGCCGTAATATTTGCGCTTCTCGTCGGCGATGAAGGCGAAGGGCGCATTGGAAGAGGTGGCGACCACCTCGAAACCATCCGGCAGCGCCGTGACGCGGTCGCCATGGCTCATCCACACCTGATGGCGCGAACCGGAGGACCAGAGGCCTTCGAACAGCTGGCAGTCCTTGTCGACGTCGAGGAAGGCGCGGCCGAATTCGCGGTGATGGCCGCTTTCGACCTTGCCGCCGAGCTGCATGCACATCGTCTGCTGACCGTAGCAGATGCCGAAGAGCGGCAGGCCGCTGTCGAAGATGATCTGGGGTGCTCGCGGCGACCCTTCGTCGACCGTCGAAGCCGGACTGCCGGACAGAATCACCGCCTTCGGCTGCAGGCGCTTGAAGCCCTCTTCGGCGGATTGAAAGGGAACGATCTCGCAATAGACGCCGGCCTCGCGCACGCGCCGTGCGATGAGCTGGGTCACCTGGCTGCCGAAATCGACGATGAGAACGGAGTCGGGATGTGCTGTCTGGGTCATGGCGAGGCTTTAAAGAAAAGCGCTTCGCCTGGCAATCCGGGAAATCGGCGGCGTCGAGTTTTTATTGTTCCGATTGTCCCCGCGCGTCGGAGAAGACGCGCGGCGCTGAACTCTAAAACCAGAAAACCCCGTCCTCCAGCGCCGTGAACAGGCTGTCGACGCCGTAGGAGAGCTTGCGATCGACGATATGCAGATATTCTGTCCAGCCGGAGATATGCTGCAGTTCGACCGCACCGTCGGAAATGCCGCGCAGGCCGATCAGCGGCAGCTTGTAGCCCTGGCAGGCGCGCAGCACTGCATAAGTCTCCATGTCGACCATGTCGGCGTCGATGTCGCTATAGGCGGCGCCCGAGATGACGTTGCCGCCGGTGGAAAGGCTTGCTTCGGGAATGCCGGGGATGCGCAGCGGCAGCTCGAGCGCCGCGGGCAGGTCGAGAAACGGCGTCCTACCCTTTTCGAAACCGAGCGGCGAAGCGTCCATGTCGCGATAGGAGACCGAGCTCACCTGATAGACTTCGGTCTGCTCCAGTTTCGCCGAACCGGCCGAGCCAAGCGAAACCACGAGATCCGGCAGGTCGTCGGCCGCATCCAGCCGTGCCAGGGTCTTGGTCAGCGCGACCGCCGCCTCGACCGGGCCGACGCCGGTCATCAAGGGTTCGATGCGCGAACGCAGGAAGGAGCCGTATTCGGCCTCCGCCGCCATGACGAAAAGCATGGATTTTCCTGCGACCGACTTCAGCTCGAACTTCATCCTGTGATTCCTTCTCTGCCGCGGATGACCATCATCGTTCCGGTCATGGAGGCGATGAGTTTCGCCGGCCCGTCGCTGATCGCGTAGCCTCGTCCGTCGGCGACGATAATGGTGGAGCCGGGTTTGGTGATTTCGCCGCGAAACAGGAAGCGCTCGCCACGCCCCGGCGACATCAGGTTGACTTTGAACTCGATCGTCAGGATCGAGGCCTCGGGATCGATGAGGCTGTAGGCCGCAAAGCCGCAGGCCGAATCCAGCGCCGCCGAAATGATGCCCGCATGCAGGATGCCGTGCTGCTGTGTCAGTTTGACGTCGAAGGGAAGCTCGATCTCGACGACGCCGTGCTCGACGCGCGTCAGCTCCGCGCCGATCGTCTGCATCGCCGCCTGGCGCGCAAAATTGCGGCGGATTCGCGCGCGGAAATCGCCCCTGTCAGTCTCGCTCATGGCTGCCCCTCTCGAAGCCGGGAAAGTGGCATGACGGGCCGGATTCGACAAGCTGGACCTTGCCGAAATCCGTGCCGATGCCGCCGGAAACCGGAAACCGTGTCGCTGGGGCAACCTTTCGCCGTGCCGTCGCTCCACAAGCCTGCTTCATCAGCACCACCGAAACCGTGCAATGGCGATTGCAGCCTCGCGCGGAGCGCGTATTCTCGCGTCGAACTCGAAATGATGGTGCATCAGCGGCATGACGACGATATCGCAATCGGTGCGGAATTTCGAGAACTGGCTGGCTGGCGAACTCGGCAACGATCTCGTCAAGAAGGATCTGCGGGAGAAGCACAAGAAGATGCGCAGCAACGCGTTCGTCTTCCTGCGCGCCACCTATTGGCGCTGGTGCGAAACCATCCTCGATATCTGCTCGGACCTCGCAGGTGCGCCTGAAGTGCTGGCAGTCGGCGATATGCATCTGGAAAATTTCGGCACCTGGCGCGACGTCGAGGGCCGGCTTGTCTGGGGCGTCAATGATTTCGACGACGCGGCGGTCATGCCTTATGCGCTCGACCTCGTTCGTCTGGCGGCAAGCGCCATCCTGGCGCGCGGCGACAACGGCCCGTCCGTCCGCATGGTCGGCGAACTGATCCTCACCGGCTATCGCAGGGGCCTTGAGAATCCGCTGCCCGTCATCCTCGAGCGCGACTACAAATGGCTCCGCAAGGCATTGGTGCTGCCGAATGCCGAACGCCGGGAATTTTGGGAGAAATACGAGACCCTGCGTCCCGGCGAGAAACCGGCGCCTCCCGCCTATATCAAGGCGCTTACCGGTGCATTGCCATCCGGCTCAGGTCGCTTCGTGGCCAAGCCGCATCGCGCCGGCACCGGCAGTCTCGGTCGGCCACGTTTCGTCGCCTATTGCGAATGGCAGGGCGGGCCGGTTCTGCGCGAGGCGAAGGCGCTGGTGCAGTCGGCCTGGTCGCTTTGCCACGGGCCGCAGCACGGGACGATCCATGCGGACAAGATTGCCGGAGGGCGTATGCGCTCGGCCGATCCTCACTATACCGTCTCCGGGCATATCCTCCTGCGCCGGCTCTCGCCGAACAGCCGCAAGATCGAGATCGACAAGCACCCGGAAATCCTGCTTGCGCCGACGATGCTCGAGCTGATGGGCTTTGAGATCGCCAACTGCCATTCCGACGATCCGACGGCGGCGGTGGCGATCCTGGACGATCTGCGGGTGCGCGGGACCGAATGGCTGCATGAAGCGGCAAGGGCCGCGGCGTCGGCGATCAGTACCGAGCAGAAGGCCTATGCGCGCGTCGGCTGAGAGATCCGAACGATGTGCTGATCCCAGGCGACGGCGCTGCGGGTCGACAGGAAGTCGCCATCATAGGAGGAGACGGCAAAGCCCTCTCTTGCCGGCGCGATGCCCGCGGCATCCGCAATGACCGTCTCGGCCAGCACCTTGCCGGTTTTCGCGTCGATCGTCACCGAGGCGCCGCCTTTCGGGGAGGTGATGCCGACGAGGCCTTCGCTGCGATTGACGGCGATCGCGCCGACGTAGTTGGCAAGCCTGCGCGTCGTCTCTTCCGGCAGCTCGACGAAGGAAAGATCTTCGCCCTTGGCGAAATGACCGACAAGCGGCGGCAGGTCCTTGCGGTGGCCTTCATACTGGCAGGCGAACCAGATGCGGCCGTCGCCGTCGAGGTCGACGTGGCGGGTCGACAGCTGCGACCATTCGGCCGGCAGCACATGTTTTTCGATCAACGCGCCCGTCGCCGCATCGATCAGCACAAGCGATGGCTGCATCGCCCCGAGATTGAGCTTGGTGCGGCCGAAATCCGGATGCGTCTCGATGCCGCCATTGGCAACGATGAGCAGGCGTCCGTCATCGGAAACGGTCATGTCGTGCGGGCCGATGCCGTAGGTCTCGAATTCGCCGATGCGGGTGAAGCGGTCGGTCGCATCGTAGATTCCGATCATGCCGCGGTTGGCGTCGAAATCGTTCTCGCTGGCGTAGAGAATGCGGCCGTCGGGCGAGAAGACGCCGTGGCCGTAGAAATGCCGGTCGTCCCGGGAGCTGATGACGATCGGCTGACCCTTATTCCGCGGATCGAAGATCATCGCATAGGTGCCGGGCCGGCGCGCAAAGGCGACGGTCTTGCCGGTGGCGGCGCTGAAGGCCATGCCGTGAGCCCGGGCGGGAAGCGCCACCTGATCGATGATCTCGCCGCGTTCCGTCACCGTCGCGATGGCAAAGGAGCCGTCGGCGGCGCGAATGCCCGAGGCATAGACGGCGTCCGAGCGCTCCAACGCCATCAGCGACCTTGGCGTCAAGGCCGCAAGGAAGCCGATCCCTGCCGCCTTGACGAAGCTGCGTCGATCGATCGTGGTGCTTCGTATCATCGCTTCAGTCTCCGTCCGAAAAGGAAAAGCCGGCCGACAGGCCGATGGCCGAGCCATATTCGTCGCTTATACTGGTAATCAGCTGGCGGCTGTCGGCAAGCAGCGCATCGAGCTTGGCCTTCTCGGCATCGCTCACGGCGACGTCGATGTCCGGATTGAGCTTCGGCACGCTGTCGAGCAGCGATTTGAAATCCGCGTCGATCAAGGCGGCAACCGACCGCTTGTCTGCCGGCAGAAGCTCGGCCATGCCGGCCTTCTGCCAGAGCGTGCGCAGGCCTTCCAGATTGGCAGCCATCGCTTTCCAGGTGTTCTTCGAACGCCAGTAGATGGCCATGCGCGGGCGCGGCGCGGTGTCCTTGCCCTTGTAGAACTGCTCCAGCCGCTGATCGCGGACATTCTCCGCACCGTGGACGAGAATGCCGAGCAGTGCGGTCACGGCTTCCTTGTTGTCCATGAAATCATTGCTCTGCGGGCCCGGATGTTTCCAGCTCGCCTGCACGCCATCGGGTTTTTCCCAGGCAGCGACGACTTCGCCGGCCTCACGCTGGATATTGCCGGCGACCGCTGCGCCGTAAAGGCAGCGGAAGCCGCCCTTCTGCTTGACGAGGTCCTCCGAGCCGTTGCCGTAGAGCACATATTCCAGCGCTGTCAGGCCCTGCAGCGCCACACTCTTGCCGGCGATCGCATCGACGGTCGCGTCCTTCGGATCGGCCTTGGCGATCAGCGCCTGCACCTGCCTCAAGCCGACACCCTTGCGGTCGGGATAGAACAGGATGTGCTCGAAGAGATTGTCCTGGATAACGGGCCCGGTCTGGACGATCTCGATGATCGACCAGTAGCGGATCGTGTCGTCGAAGGCCGATTTCGCTTTGTCGAGCGTTTGCTGCGTGCCGCCGTCGCAGAGATCCTTCATCGCCGTCGTCAGCCGGGCGGCCGATTGCTGCATGTTGCGATAGCCGGGGCGGATCACCTCGTCGACGGCGCGCTGCAAGACGGCGGGAACGGCATCCTCGTTCAACCCTGCCGGAGGCGCGGCGGTCTGGGCGGCCCCCGATGTGGCGAGGCCGATCAGAGTGAGGCAGAGCAAGGGGTGCCAAAGGCGCATCAAAGTGACTCCAGGAACGTAATCAGGGCCGCCCGGTCGTCTTTAGACAGGGAGGAGAAAGCGTTGCGGGCCTTTTCAGCTTCGCCGCCATGCCAGAGAATCGCCTCGGTGACGTTTCGCGCACGGCCGTCATGCAGGAAAAAGCTGTGTCCGCTGACAGTCCGGGTCAGTCCTATACCCCATAGCGGCGGCGTGCGCCATTCACGTCCACTTGCAAGCCCGACCTGTTGCCCATCAGCAAGGCCGTCGCCCATGTCGTGCAGAAGAAAATCGGAATAGGGCCAGATCAGCTGGAAGGATTGCGCCTCGTCGGGCGTATTCCGGGCGGTGACGAATTTCGGCACATGGCAGGAAATGCAGCCGGTTTCGTAAAAAATCCGCTTTCCCCGCAGCGTGTCGGGAAAGCTCGCCTTGCGCCGCGCCGGCACGGCGAGATTTTCCGAATAGAAAGTCACGAGGTCAAGAACGGGACCCGGGGCTTCTTCTGCACCCAGCCGTTTCTGCACCCCGGTCGGCATCTCAAGGCATTTCTCTTCCGCCTTGGTGCAATCGCCCTGCGCGTCCGGCTGATCGGGCGTCGAGATGCCGACATCGTTGGCGAAAGCATCGGCGCTCTGGTCGCGAACTGTAGCGTTCTGCGCTTTCCAGCCGAACCGGCCGAGCGTGATCTTGCCGCTGCGGTGGTCGCGAACGATCGCCGCCTTGCCCGAAATGCCGTCGCCGTCGGTATCGTCCGGGTCGGCGTGGGCAAGGATGTCAGCCTCGGGAATGGCCTCGATCAGCCCGAGCCCGATCATCGCAGGAGCGACACGCGCCGAGATCGTCGTTGCGGGATCGAGCGGTCCGTAGGCAAGGTTCTTCACCCCGTAAGCAGGCCGGCGCAGCGACACGGTCTCACCATCACCGAGCGTCACTTTTTCGTCGTGATAGCTGATCGTCATCCGACCTTCGGCAGCAAGGCCCGGAACGGCAAGATCCTGCAACTGATGGCCATAGGCCGGGTCGGGGAAATTGACGACATCCGCCCGTGCTATCGCCTTCTTTTCCACCGGTGTTGCGACGGCACGGGAAAGCCGCAGGACCATCGAGACGGCGCTCGGCCCCCCCTCCGGCGGTTTGCCGCGGCCATCATTGACATGACAGCTCATGCAGGAGCGGGCGTTGAAGAGCGGTCCGAGGCCATCGGAGGCCTGCGTCGAAGAGGGAGCGGAAACCCAGAGCTTGCGGAAGAGCGCGTTGCCAAGCCTGAAATTCTGCTCTTCCTCGAAGGGGATATTGGCCGAAATATGCGAGAAGCTGTCTTCGGTGACAGGGTCGATCGAGGTCGTAGCCCCTGCCTGCATCGCTTCATATTGTTCGGCCTTGGAAAAATCCTGGGTCGGCTGCGTGATGTCGGCGACGCGTGCGAGATCGGCCTCGGAAAGGTCGGTGCGTTTCGCCGGCAGGTCGAAGCCGGAGGCGAAAGCGAGGGGCGCTCCCGCAAGGGCGGCGAAGGTGGCGATGCGGAGGGAGAGGCGGAGTTTCGAGAAGAGGCGACCTTTCCGAGCGCCAAGCTCGACGATGCTGGCGCCTGTTTCCCGCTCTACTCCCTCATTCTCTTCCTCGGGTTTAACGCGAGGGATGTCACAGGAATCCAGTGCGCCCAAGTCTTTGGGCGCGGAAGACTCTCCCCTGACCGAGTCATTCACGGCGCCGACACGCCGTGGCTGGATTCCTGTGACATCCGTCGGGCGGAGCCCTGAGGACACAGGAATGAGGGAGGTAATAGACGGCATTTCAGAGTCCGGGCCGCTCCACTGAGAGCGGCCCGCCTTTTGCTTATTTGAAGACGGCGTTAGGATTATCCAAGCTGTCGGAACCTTCAAGCTGAACCGCGCCGAGATCGAGTGCGGCAACAACGCGCTGGATCGATTTCGTCTGGTCGATCAGACCGTCGATGGCGGCCTGGACGACCGCGTTGCCTTCCTTGTTGCCCTCGGCGATCATCTGGTCGTACTTCTCGACCGTCTCGCCGCGCTTTGCCATGGCATTCATCGCATCGAGCGTCTTGTTGAGCTTGCCTTCCATCTCGGCATCGAGCGCCTTGTCCTTGGCGGCGACGAGGTCTTGCAGCGACGGGCCGCTGAGCTTGGTGCCGTCGACGCGGGTATAGTTGCCGGTATAGGCGGCGGCGATGCCGATCGCGTCGTTGAGATGCGAATTGTAGGTATTGTCGGAGAAGCAATCATGCTCTTCCTCCGGATCGTGCAGCAGCAGGCCGAGCTTCATGCGCTCGCCAGCAAGTTCGCCATAGGAAAGCGAACCCATGCCGGTCAGGATGGCGACGAGGCCGGCCTTCGGATCTGCTTCGACGGTCTTCGTCGCCACCCCGTCCGGCTTCCAGTCATCGGTCATTTCCTTGAGGTCGGAAACGAGCAGGGTGGAGGCGGACTTCAGATATTCGGCGCGCCGGTCGCAATTGCCGTGCGTGCAGTTCTTGAGGTCGTAATCGGTGGCCGGGCGGTTGCCGGCGCCCGGTCCGGTGCCGTTCAGATCCTGGCCCCAGAGCAGGAATTCGATGGCGTGGTAGCCGGTCGCGACATTGGCTTCGATGCCGGCGGCTTCGGCGAGCGTGCCGGAGAGGAATTCCGGCGTCAGCTTCGAGGCGTCAACATCCTTGCCGTCGATCTTGATCGTCTTGTTGGCGATGACGTTGGCCACATAGAGCGAGTTTTCGTCGCTCTCGGTGCCGTAGGAGGCGTCGACATAGTCGATCAGGCCCTCGTCGAGAGGCCATGCGTTGACCTTGCCTTCCCAATCGTCGACAACAGGATTGCCGAAGCGATAGACTTCGGTCTGCTGATAGGGTACGCGCGCCTTGATCCAGGCATCCCTGGCGGCCTTCAGCGTCTCGTCGGTCGGCGCCTTCAGGAAGGCGTCGATGGCGGCGTCGAGCGCCTTGGCCGTCGTCAGCGAGTCCTCATATTTGGCATGCGCCACCTCGGCATAATGTTTCACCACGGCGCCAGCATCGGTCTCGGCCTGCGCGGGAAGGGCGAGCAGGGCGGCGGGGGCAATCGCCAGCACGGCTGCGCGGAATGTATTGAGCTTCATAATCCTCTCCTGTGACGGATCTTCCGTCTAATCGGGCTCCGTCTCTTCGCGCAAAAGTAAACTGGTGTCAAACGCTCTAGTTTGGAATGATTTTAAGAATGGCGCGGGCCGGCGCACCCCGGTCTTTCAGGTGCATTTGGCTGAAGATCAGCACTTCACGTCGAAATGACGGGCCCCAGTCTGCGCATGCAGCGGGGGGGCGTCAGCCCTTCCGCTGCATGCGGCAGAAGAAGAAGCCGTCCGTGTCGGTGGAGGCGGGCGTCAGCGTCACGGTCAGGCCATCGGAAGAGTGCGGACGCGGCGCCTGCTTTCCGAACAGGCCGTCCCAGGCGGGCAGGGCGCCGACGATCTCAAAATCAGGGTTCCCGGCCGTAAAGCGGCGCACCTGTTCCTCATTTTCCTGCGGCAGCACCGAGCAGGTGACATAGATCAGTTCGCCGCCCGGTTTGACGAAGCCGCTCGCCTGCGCCAGCGCGTCCTGCTGCTGGGCGGTGCGTTCGTCGAGGTTCTTCGCCGTCAGCCGCCATTTCGTGTCGGGGCGGCGGCGCCATGTGCCGGTGCCGGTGCAGGGCGCGTCGACCAGCACCTTGTCGCAGCGCCCGGCAAGACCCGACAGCCCCCTGGCGTCGTCATGCACCTGGACATTGCGCGTGCCTGCCCGCTTCAGCCGCTCAATGATCGGCGCCAGCCGTTTGCGGTCGGCGTCATAGGCGTGCACCTGACCCTTGTTCTGCATGGCGGCGGCCATGGCGAGCGTCTTGCCGCCGCCGCCGGCGCAATAATCGAGGATCTGTTCGCCCTCGCGCGCGAGCACCAGATCGGCGACGATCTGCGAACCTTCGTCCTGAACTTCGAACCAGCCTTTCTGGAACGAAAGCTCGGCTGTCACGTTGGGAAGACGCGAGGCGCCTTCGCCGGCGGCAATCCGGATGCCGTAGCGGGCGATCTTCGCGGCATGCGCGCCGGCTCTTTCGAGCGCCTTGACCGCCTTGTCGCGCGAAGCCTTCAGGATGTTGGCGCGCAGATCAAGCGTCGGGCGGGCGGCAAGCGCCTGTGCTTCGGCGAGCCAGCCGGCGCCGAAAGCCTGTTCGAAGGAGGATTGCACCCATTCGGGAATATCGCCGCGGATATGCGGCGGCGCGTCCTCGAGCGAGCGGCTTGCAAAGGCGGCTGCGGCCTCGGGTGAAAGCGGCGCCGGCGCGAACTTGTCGTCGGCGAGTTCGGCGGCAAGACTGTCTGGGGTGAAGCCCCATTGACGGAACATGACGGCGTGGGCAATAGCCGCAGCGCTGTCGTCATTCATCAGCCAGGCATGCGAAAGCCGCATGCGCAAGGCGTCGTAGACGATGTTGCCGATTGCCGCACGATCGCCGGAACCGGCGAAGCGATGGGCAAGGCCCCAGTCCTTGAGTGCGTCGGCGACGGGTCGCTTGCGGGCATCAATGTCCGCGAGCACAGAAATCGCCCCTTCGAGGCGGCCGCCCAGACGCATTCACATATCTCCTGTTGCCGTGCCGTGTGAACGATCCGCACACAGTGCCGGGCGGATGGTTTACAGGTTTCAACCGCGTGGTAACCGCGATTGGCGGCAAGAGCAAGCGCCGCTGACGGCGCAGGCGGTTGCAAGCTCCGGGCTTAGCTGATCACCTGGTAGCAGACCTTCGCCGTGCCGGAGCTCACCATGCCGATATTCTGTGCGGCGGCGCGCGACAGATCGAGCACACGGCCGCGGATGAACGGACCGCGATCATTGATGCGAACGACGACGGTGCGGCCATTGTTGCGGTTGGTGACCTTGACCTTGGTGCCGAATGCGAGCGAACGATGCGCGGCAGTCAAGACGGCGGGGTTCATACGTTCTCCGGAAGCAGTTTTGGAGTGAAGAGCGTACCATGAAGCACCGCCGCAGCCATTTGCAGCAAAACCTTCCGCCGGAAGCAGGGAAGAGCAGGCCGCAATAGTTGCCGCAGCGATAATAGAACGGCTGATTTTCTTCAAAACGGAGTATCCCTCAACTATTGAACACACGCCTTTGCAGGCGGCGGGGCTTAAATCCGTCGAAAAATGGCAAAAAAGTGCCGCTCACGATCACGGAATGTTGCATTCTGTAATATGTGTGATGCTATTGATAAAATTTCGGAATTTGCCCCATGCGGTCGGACGTAGAAAAAACCTAATGGAATCAGCTAAAATTCAAATGAATTTTCCGACGAAGCGTTAAACTGCGCGGTCCTCACGGAAATCACGAAATTTTTTTCCCGCCTTCGCCATATTTGCTGCCACATTTGAGCAAATTCAAAGGCTATTAACCATAAGATGCGGCGAGAATTGTTCGTAAGAGTGCCGAAAGTAGGAATTTCCTACTCATTTTGGGTGATAACTCTGGCCGACCGGATCTAACCGCGCCAGCGCCTGTCCAGCCACAATTGTGCAAGCGACATCGGATAGTTCGGGAATGAGAATTCGAAACCGGCCGACTTCAGTTTTGCGTTGGAAACCCGCTTGTTCTCGCCGTAGAAAGAACGCGCCATCGGCGTCAGCTCGGCGGTTTCGAAGGCCTGTTCCGGAGGCGGTTCGACGCCCATCAGCCGTGCCGCCTCGACGATCACGTCCTGCGGCGGCCCCGGTCGGTCGTCGGTGATATTATAGATGCCGCCGAGGCCGCGCTCCGACAGGAAGCGCGCCGCCGCGCCGATATCCTCGACGCGGATGCGGTTGAAGACCTGGTCCTTCTTGATCAGCCGCCGCGCCGTGCCCTTTTCGAGATTGCAGAAGGCGTTGCGCCCCGGCCCATAGATGCCGGAAAGACGCAGCACCGCCGCCGGCACGCCACGCTCGCGGCCCATTGCCAGCCAGCCCTCTTCGGCCTCAAGCCGCTCCTTCGACCGCCCGGAAACCGGCAGGCACGGCGTGTCTTCGCTTACCCAGGCGCCCTGGTGATCGCCATAGACGCCGACGGTGGAGAGATAGCCGATCCATTCGAGCCTCGGCAGCAGGCTCGCGCCGTTTTTATTGAGCAGTCCCAGCAACGGATCGGCCTTTCCAGGCGCGATCGACTGCACGACATGGGTGACATCGGCCAAAGCCCGGACGAGTTCCTCTTCCATCGTCTCGCCATCGAACAGGAATGCCTCGATGCCGGCGCGGCGGAGCGCTTCCATCTTCTCTGCGGAACGGGTCGTTCCGGACACCCGCACGCCGTCGCCGGCGAAGGCCTTGGCGATTGCCGTGCCGGAATAACCGCAGCCAAAGATCATCACATGCATCAGCCCACTCCCGCCAGCCGCCATTCGTTCAGCACATTTTCGTCGCTCTCGTCGGTCCTTTGTGCGGCAAAGGCGGAGAATTCGCCAGCCTCCATCAGCCGGGAAAGCGCCCAGACAGCCATGCCGCGGACCGCCGGGGCGGAATCGCCGGCGAGCGCACGACATTGCGCAATGAGCGCCGTCTCGCCGGAATTGCCGGCAGCGATCAGCACGTTGCGGATGAAACGGTCGCGACCGATCCGTTTGACCGGCGAACCACTGAAGAAGGCGCGGAAGGCGGCATCGTCCAGCGTCAGCAGAAAGGCGATCGACGGCTCCTTCAGCTCTTCGCGCGCCTGCAACTTCATTTCGGAGGCGGAGCTTGCGAACTTGTTCCAGGGACAGGCGGCGAGACAGTCGTCGCAGCCATAGATGCGGTTGCCGATCAGCACCCGCAGGTCGGGGTCGATTGGTCCCTTGTGTTCGATGGTGAGATAGGAGATGCAGCGCCGCGCGTCGATCTGGTAGGGCGCCGGGAAGGCGGCGGTCGGACAGATATCGAGACAGGCGCGGCAGGAGCCGCAATGATCGATCTCCGGCGCGTCGACGGCAAGATCGGCGGTGGTGAACATCGAGCCGAGAAACAGCCAGGAGCCTCGTGTGCGGCTGACGAGATTGGTGTGTTTGCCCTGCCAGCCGATACCGGCCGCCGCCGCCAACGGCTTTTCCATCACTGGCGCGGTGTCGACGAACACCTTCACATCGGCGCCGGCGCGTGCGGCAAAGCGTGTGGCGATCTCCTTCAGCCGGCCCTTGATGATGTCGTGATAATCGCGATTGCGGGCGTAGACGGAGATTGCCGCCCTGTCCGGCTTGCCGAGGACGTCGCGCGGGTCCTCCTCCGGAGCATAATTGAGGCCGAAGACGACGACGGACCGGACCTCGCTCCAGAGCGTCAGCGGATCGCCGCGCCGCTCGCGCGTCTCCGCCATCCACTCCATCGTCCCGTGGCGTCCGGCATCGATGAACTCACCGAGACGCTGTTTGGCTTCGGGGATCGCGTCAGGGCGGGTGATGCGGCAGAGATCGAAGCCCTTGGCGGCAGATTCCGCCCGGACGAACTCGGTCAAATTGTCGCGGCGGCGGCGCTCTTTGTCATCATTGTCGGGCATGAGGCGCCCTCGTCAGAAATCCAGATCGGCATAATGCGAAACCGGGGTCAGGCCGCGCACCCGCTCGGTCAGCATCGGCCGGAAGGAGGGGCGCGATTTCAGCCGCTGGTACCATTCCTTGACGACCGGAGCCTCGGCCCACTCGATCTCGCCGAGATAATCGAGGATCGAGATCGAGGCGGCGGCGGCAAGGTCGGCATAGCTCATCCGCTCGCCCGCCAGCCACTGACGCGAGCCGGCAAGCCAGGTGAGATAACGCATATGCTGGCGGATATTCGCGCGGGCCGTGCGCAAAATCTTCGAATCCGGCGCTCCGCCGCCCTGATCGGCGGTCATCTGCAACTTGTAGACACGCTCGCGGGCGAGCGGCTTCGTCACGTCGTTTTCCATTTTCTGCATGAACCATTCGCTCAGCCGGCGGATTTCCGCCCGCTGGAACGGATCCTCGGCGAGCAGCCGCCGGTCGCGCTTCAAGACCCCGTGCGTCTCGTCCAGATATTCGGAAATGACGCTCGCGCCACAGAGCGCACGCATGCTGTCGTCGACATAGACCGGCAGCGTACCGGCCGGATTGAGCGCCAGGAAATCGCGGCGCTTCTCCCATGTCTGCTCTTCGATCAGATCCGCCTGATAGCCGTATTCCGCCAGGATCAGCCGGACGAAGCGAGATGCGGAGGACATGGGATGATGATAAAGCGTGGGCATCGATACTCGGGCTTTATGATTGCTGTTACAGGACTGTGTGGCAGCTCGTTTATAGCGCCTTAGTCATGACTCATTGGTTGAAGCTATAGGAGTTTGGCCCGGCCAACACAAGCGAATCGGCTTTCACGCCATCTGACAAGGGACAAAACACACGTCTTGCGCACGAGGATAACGGCTGCTTGATCGGCTCAGACGCAGCTCCGAGCATTTCCCGCAGGAAGTGCTCGGTCCGAACGACCTTTAAACCGGAGACAATTTATGGACTATATCAATGCCGCCATTCTCGGTGTCATCGAGGGGATCACCGAGTTTCTGCCGATCTCCAGCACCGGCCATCTCATCATTGCGGAGCAATGGCTCGGCCACCGGTCGGACATGTTCAACATCGTCATTCAGGCGGGCGCCATCCTTGCCGTCACGATCATCTACTGGCGCCGCCTGCTGGATCTGGTGCTTGGCTGGCGCGAGCCCGAGAATCGGGACTATGCCTCCAAACTGATCGTCGCATTTCTCATCACCGCAATCCTCGGCCTCGCCGTCAAGAAGCTCGGCTTTGAACTTCCCGAGACCGCGACGCCGATCGCCTGGGCGCTCATCATCGGCGGCATCTGGATGATCTTTGCCGAATGGGCCGCCGCGCGCCGGCCGCCGCATAAGCAGATCACCTGGCTTGTCTCTATTCTGGTCGGCATCGCCCAGATCGTTGCCGGCGTCTTTCCGGGGACGTCACGCTCCGGCGCCACGATTTTCGTCGCCCTGCTGGCCGGCACCGGCAATCGCGCCGCGGCGACCGAATTTGCCTTTCTCGTCGGCATCCCTACGATGTATGCCGCAAGCGGCTATGAGTTGCTGAAGACCTTCAAGGATGGCGGCGCGGCAGGTGAAGACTGGACGGCGCTCGCCATCGCGTTCGTGGTCTCCACGATCGTCGCTTTCATCGCCGTCAAATGGCTGCTCGCCTATATAAGGAGCAACCGCTTCACGCTCTTTGCCATCTACCGCATCATTCTCGGCGTCCTGCTGCTCGGCATGGCCGCGACCGGCATGATCGCCTGAGGCAGCTGCAACTGCATTCGCGCAACTCCCGGCGCGAATGCATTGCCCTGTCGGAAGTTTGCGCACAAGGACCCGCTCGCCGGCAAACGTCGAGTTTTCAGATCTATCTTGAGGAAGGACGCTCGTCGCCGCTTTGAAGCAGGCAATATCGAGCCTTCATTGCGGAACGCCTGGTTCGGCGTTCCCGACGGCTTGTCTTCGTGGATGCCGGCGCAAGGTGCCGGCCTTTTCGTCAGTGGCTGATCGAAGCCGTCGAGCAAGGATCGACGCCGTAGGCCGGCGAGCAGTCGCCCTTGACCGCCGCGACCGAACCGGGCGCAACGAAGGAGCCTGCCATGATAATCAGCGCCGCACACGCAAAAAGGAGCGCGATTGACTTGCCCATCGATAAATGCCTTTCACAGTGATTGCCGCACGCCTTCGCAGACGTTGAGTCCGTTGGAAGACGCGGGGTTTGGTAGTCAGTGGAATGACAAATAGCAATAAACGTTCCTGCTAAATTTGGCGTTAATTCCACAAAATTTCCGCTGCGCCTTTTATGCAACGCTGCTCGATACAGCCGGCAGGAAAACAGGCCGAGCTTGCGCCGGCATCGTGGCGCCGCGCGCCGTTCAGGACGCGCAAAGGACGCCGCAACTGTTAAGGTGCTGCGGCAAAGCAAAACGCCGCCCGCGGGATCGGCGGACGGCGTTATCGTTCCTCGGGAAAGATGGTCAGGCGGCCTTGCCGGAGCCGGTATACTGGCCGTGCGGACGGTACTGCACGAGATAGGAGCCGAGCACCGATGCCGGCATGGTGGGCGTAATGCCGAGTCCCTTCAATGTGCGGCCTTCCGCCTCGGCCTCTGGGGATACGACGTTGTCGCGCTTGAGCAGGCGCACCTGGTCCGGCGTGATCGGCGGTGTCACAAAGGGGATCAGCGAGGCGATGCTGCCGATCAGCGAAGCCAGGCCGAAGGGCAGGGACACCAGCGGGTTCTTGCGGCTCGTCACCTTCAGCATCATCTCGAGACATTCGCGGAAGCTCAGCACCTCGGGTCCGCCGAGCTCATAGATCTTGCCGCCGGCAACCTTGCCGTCGACGGCGCGGGCGACCGCCTCGGCGACGTCCTCGACATAAACAGGCTGGAATTTCGTCCTGCCGCCGCCGACCAGCGGCAGGACAGGCGACATGCGCGCCATGTCGGCAAACTTGTTGAAGAAGCTGTCCTCCGGTCCGAAGACGATCGACGGACGGAAGATCACCGCATCGGACTTGATGGAGAGAATGGCCGCTTCCGCGCGGCCTTTGGTGCGGCCATAATCCGAATCGGAATTGGCGTCGGCGCCGATCGCCGAAATATGGGTGAGAGTCGCGCCGGCATTGCGCGCCGCTTCTGCAACCGCGCGTCCGCCGAATTCCTGTACCGCGTCGAAAGTGTTGCGGCCGGTCTGATGCAGAATGCCGACGCAGTTGATGACGTGGCTGGCGCCCTCGACGGCACGGTCGATCGAGTTGCGATAGCGCAGGTTCGCCTGCACGAAGGAAATCTGGCCGACATTGCCGAGCGGCTGCAGGAAGCCGGCGAGATCAGGTCGGCGCACGGCGACCCGGATGCGATAGCCGCGCTTGGCGAGCGCCCGCACCACGTGCCTGCCCACGAAACCGGACCCTCCGAACACGGTGACGAGCGGCGGCAGGTTGGCAAGGGTCATGGCAGGTTCCTCGAAAGGCTTGGGGATGCTTTGTCGGCACCGTATTAGCCCAATCCCGAGGCGACGGGAAGGCCTATCGCGCCGTCAGTTTTTGGCGGTGCGCGCAGCTTAGACGCCTTCGACGACGACCATTTCCGCATCCGCCACTTCCTGGCGGATCTTGGCGGCGATCTGGTACTCCGGCGAATTGTAGCAATCCACCGCATGCTGCATCGAAGGGAATTCGATCACGACGTTGCGGGCGCGCGCCTTGCCCTCGAGCTCGGTGATGGCGCCGCCGCGCGCCAGGAAATTCGCGCCGTATTTTTCGAAGGCCGGTTTGGCCGCCGCCACGTAATCCTTGTAGCGCTCGGCGTCAAGAACGTCGACGCGGGCGATCCAATATGCCTTGGCCATGATCTTCTCCCTTGTGCTTTTGAATTCAGCGGTTTGCCGGCCAGAGCGCGCTCACCATCTCGTTGAGGACGGCGCGGGCCGCCTCTTTCGGATCGGGCGCCTTGACGATCGGCCGGCCGACGACGAGATGGGTTGATCCCGCTTTCAGCGCATCGAACGGCGTCATCACCCGCTTCTGGTCGCCCTTGTCGCTGCCGGTCGGGCGAATGCCGGGCGTGACGATCGCCATGTCGGGACCGACGACCTCCCGCACCTCGGCTGCCTCCGCCGCCGAGCAGACGATGCCGCCCATGCCGGCGACGCGCGCCTGTCCGGCGCGACTGAGCACCAGGCTGTGCGGGTCCTGGCTGTAGCCGGCCTCGGCAAGGTCCTCGGCATCCATCGAGGTCAGCACGGTGACGCCGAGCAGGCAGAGACCGGAGCCGGCCGCCGCCTCCACCGCCGCCCGCATCGCCTTCGGATAGGCATGCAGCGTCAGCATCGACATGCCCATCTTGGCGATATTCTCGACGCCTGACGCGACCGTGTTGTCGATGTCGAGCAGTTTCATGTCGAGAAAGATCTTCTTGCCGCTTGCGGCAAGGTCGCGGGCGAATTCGAGGCCGCCGGCAAAGACCAGCTGATAACCGATCTTATAGAAGAGAATGTCGTCGCCGAGCGTGGAAACCAGTCCTTCTGCCTCGCCGATCGTTGGGACATCCAGGCCGACGATCAACCGCTCGCGTGCATCCATGTGAAGTCACCCCGCCAGTTTTCGATGGACGTCCAGTCGCATGTCAGGCCGAGATCCGCAAGGCTGAAAGCATAGAGATTGCCGCCGCCGGCCGGCTGGTCGCGGTCGCGGGCGATCGGCCGTCCCGCCAGATGGCATTTCAGCAGCGTGCCGACGCCGCCATGGCCGACGAAGGCGATCGGTGCGGCCGCATCATGTGTGGCGAGAACGGCCTTGACCGCCGCGACGATGCGGGCCTGCGCGTCGACGGCGCGCTCCCAACCTTTGAAGCTTTGTTCCGGATTGGCAAAGAACCAGTTTGCCGCCTCTTCGAACTGCGGCGGCGGCAGGAAGCCGGTGGCCGAGCGGTCGTTCTCGTGCATGCCATGGACGATCTCGACGCTGATGCCGGAAGCGGCCGCCAGGCTTTCGGCCGTTTCGATCGCCTTCGTCTCGTCGCTGGAGACGATGCGGGTCAGCCGGCTGGCCCAATCGCTCTCGGCAGCTTTGCGGGCGCGGGCGGCGCCGACCTCGGAAAGGCCCCATTTCGGCACCGGAACATTCGCATCGATCTTGACCTGCGGATGGGTGATATAAAGGCCGAACATCTCAACCGCGCCGGTAGATCCAGAGCTGCGCCGGCGGGATGTTGCGCATGACGAAGTCGAAATGCTGAATGTGATAGCGGTCGGGATTGGCGGCGATCGGCGAGATCGCGCCATAGGAAATCTGCACCACCGGTCGGCCGGCGGGCAGGCGGTCGAGCAGGCTTTCGAGCAGCGAGACGCGCATCGCCATCGGGAAATTCAGCAGCGGAATGCAGGAAATGACGCAATCGAACGTCCGGTCGCCGTAGTCGCCGAGCGTGGTCTGCAGATCGAAAGCATCGCCGTTGATGAAGTGCACGCCGGGATAGGTCCGCAGCAGATGCTGGTGGAAATCCGTCGAATATTCGATTGCGATGAGATTTTCCGGTTTCACGCCGCGGCCGAGGATGGCCTTGGTGATGGCGCCCGTGCCCGGGCCGAGTTCCAGCACCGGCAGCCCCGAATGCATATCGATGACGCTGGCCATGCGCTTGGCGGTAATCGAAGAGGTCGGCACGATCGAGCCTACCGTCTTCGGCCCCTGCATCATGCCCCGGAAGAAACGGATTTCCTCATCAAATCTCTTCCCGAGGTGTTCCTTCACCTTGACCCGTAAGCGCATTCTCCACCCATCCGCACGTTGATCGACTGTCTTACATATGCTGCTTGTCGCTCCCGGGACAAGGATTTTCGCAACGAGGATATCGGCATCAACAGCTCATGCGGCCTTTCGCTGGGTATGAGGCATGAGGTCGGCAAGTCTTTCGCTCAAATGGCCAGCGTCGACAGGGGCGCGCAGTTTCTTATCGGTGTTGTCGAAATAAAGATAGACGTCGCGGCCCTTGGCGCGCGCCGGCAGCGGCACAACTATCCGCGTCGCATTCTCCGGTTCTCCGCCCTGTGCCCAGGCGCGGATGCGCTCGGCCCATAGATCGAGCGCTTCGTCTTCATAGCCGCTGACATAGAGCTTTTCGGATCCATGCAGGCGGCAATAGATGAAGTCGGCGGTGATATCCATCAGCAGCGGCCATTTCACCGTATCGGCGCAGACGAGCGCCGCCTTGTGTCGCCGGAGCATCTCGATGAACTCGACTGAGCGGAAGCTGTCGTTGCGGATTTCGAACGCATGGCGGATCGGCTGGTGTCCGTCGCTTTTGAGCCAGGCCTGTTTGAGGCGCTCGTCATGCCGCTTGGCAAGCGTTATCGCCGCATCGTGATCATGCGGCAGCAACGACAGGAAATATTCGAAGCGATCAGGATCGAAGACCATATTGGCCGGAAACTGCCAGAGGATCGGCCCGAGCTTGGGGCCGAGCCTGAGCAGGCCGGAGGCGAAGAAATTGGCAAGCGGCGCCTCGATCTCCCTCAATCGCCGCACATGGGTGAGGAAGCGCGGCCCCTTGACCGCAAAGACGAAATCGTCAGGCGTTTCATCCCGCCAGCGGCCGAAGATTTCGGGCCTCTGCAGCCCATAGAAAGTGCCGTTGATCTCGATCGAGCGGAAGTGACGGGCGGCGTAGGAAAGCTCCTGCTTCTGCGGCAGTCCCTCCGGATAGAATTGCCCGCGCCAGGGCGCATAGGTCCAGCCTGAAATGCCGATGCGCACCGCTCCGGTTTTTTTCATTCTGCAATCCTCCTGTTTGACAGGAGGAAAACCGGAAGCGGACGCCTTCGTTCCCGTCAGACGCGCATCGGCATCAAGACGTAGAGCGCGTCGTCACCGGCAGTGTCGCGGATCAGCGTCGGCGAGCCGGCATCCGCCAGCAGGAAGATCGCTTCCTCGCCGGAAAGCTGCGCGGTGATGTCGAGCAGATATTTGGCGTTGAAGCCGATTTCCATCGCATCCGTGTCGTAGCCGACGGCGACTTCTTCCGTGGCGCTGCCGGAATCCGGATTGTTGACGGTCAGCATCAGCTGACCTTCGGACAGCGCCAGCTTCACGGCGCGCCCGCGCTCGGAGGAGATCGTCGAGACGCGGTCGACGGCCTGGGCGAAGGTCGTGCAATCGACGCGCATTTCCTTGTCGTTGCCGGTGGGGATGACGCGCTGGTAATCCGGGAATGTGCCGTCGATCAGTTTCGAGGTCAGAACGATCGAGCCGATCGTCATGCGGATCTTGGCGTCGGAAACCTCGACGGTGACGATTGCTTCCGGATTGTCGACCAGCTTCTGCAGTTCGCCGACCGTCTTGCGCGGAATGATGATGCCGGGCATGCCCTCGGAGCCCGACGGCGCGTCGACATCGGCGCGGGCCAGCCGGTGGCCGTCGGTCGCGACCGCCCTGAGCTTCAGCTCACCATTGCTCTCGATCGTGTGGAAGAAGATGCCATTCAGATAATAACGTGTCTCTTCCGTCGAGATCGCGAACTGGGTGCGGTCGATCAGCATCTTGAGATCGGTCGCCTTCAGCTTGAAGGAATGCGTGAAGGTGCCGGCGGTCAGATCCGGGAAATCGGATTCCGGCAGGCACTGCAGCGAGAATTTCGAGCGGCCGGACTGGACGGTCATCGAGCCGCCATCGGTGCTGGTCGCCAGCAGCACTTCCGAGCCGTCGGAAAGCTTGCGCACGATGTCGTAGAGAAGATGGGCGGGAACGGTGGTGGCGCCTGCTTGTTCGACGCTTGCCGGCGTCGCCTCGGTGATTTCGAGGTCGAGGTCGGTCGCCTTCATGTCGAGGTTCTGGCCGTCGGCCTTGAGCAGTACGTTGGACAGGATCGGGATCGTGTTGCGACGTTCGACCACACGGTGGACGTGGTTCAGCGATTTCAGAAGGTTTGACCGCTCAATAGTAATACGCATGGGATGCTACCGCTTTCGACCGTGACTGCCCGGGCGCATCGAAGGCCCGAAGAATGCTTTCCCGATTTAGGTCGGGGGAGTGGACGGGCAAAATGGCAGACTTCAGCATTGGATGGCAAGAGGCATGGACGGCCGAGCCCTCGCATTTCAGGTTTTCCGGAGCAATCCTCACAGAAATCCCAACCCTTGCCGAAGCCGCAGCACTCGCCCATAAAGGCCGATGAACCGGCAAGGCGCCGGCGGCACGAAGGCAAAGGGCATGAACGAGCAAACCACAGCCGAGGACGCCACGAGGCGAAGCTTCCGCCTGCACAACATGGCGGTGCCGGCGCGGCCGCTGGAGCCGGCGCTCTATCTGGTTGCCACTCCCATCGGCAATCTCGGCGACATCACGCTGCGCGCATTGGAAACGCTGGCCGGCGCCGACGTGCTGGCATGTGAGGATACGCGCGTCACCCGCGTTCTGCTCGACCGCTACGGCATCCAGAACCGCCCCTTCGCTTACCACGAGCACAATGCTGACGAAGCCGGCCCGCGGCTCATCCAGGCGCTGGAAGCCGGCCGCTCGGTAGCGCTGGTGTCCGATGCCGGCACGCCGCTCGTCTCCGATCCCGGCTACCGGCTGGCCCGGCAGGCGATTGCCGCCGGTTACCGCGTCATTCCCATTCCAGGCGCCTCGGCGCCGCTCGCCGCCCTTGTTGGTTCCGGCCTGCCGAACGACGCCTTCCTCTTCGCCGGTTTTCTGCCGCCCAAGGACAAGGCCCGCCGCGATCGTCTCGGTGAATTGGCCGCAACTCCAGCGACGCTGATCTTTTTTGAATCGCCCCATCGCATCGGCGCGACGCTTCTTGCTGCCGCCGATGTGCTCGGCCCGGAGCGGCCGGCTTGCGTCTGCCGTGAATTGACCAAGACCTATGAAGAATTCCGCCGCGGCACGCTGGCCGAACTCGCCGCCCATTACCAGCAGGTGGAAAACGTCAGGGGCGAGATCGTCCTCGTCGTCGGTCCGCCGCAGCCGGCGGAAACGTCCGAGGCCGATGTCGAGGCCGTGCTTGCCGACCTGTCGACGTCGATGCCGACGGCAAAGGCTGCGACCGAGGCCGCCCGTCTCACCGGCCTGCCGCGCAAGGCGCTCTATCAGCGCCTGCTGGAGCTGAAGGGCGGCAATGGGCGATAAAGACCCCACTGCCATCAAAAGGAAAGCGCTGCGCCGTGGCCGCATGTCGGAATATGTCGCCGCCGTCTTCCTGATGCTGAAGGGATACCGCATCCTGGCGCTGCGCCACCGCACCCGGCTCGGCGAGATCGATATCGTCGCCCGCAAGGGCGATCTCGCCGTCTTCGTCGAGGTCAAGGCCCGGTATGGCGAGGCTGCGGCCATCGACGCCGTCTCTCTCGCCGCGCAGAAGCGGATCCGGGCGGCAAGCGATCTCTGGCTCGCCCGCCAGGCCGATCACGCCCGCCTTTCCCAGCGCTACGATATCGTCGCGGTCATGCCCGGCCGGTTGCCGCGGCACTTTCCCGACGCCTTCTGAGCGCTTTGCCCGGCCGAGTTTCCGGATTGTTAAAATTTTAGTCCCGGGTTGAACGAGCTCCTTACCTCTCTCTGCTACCCACCATCGCGGTAGGGATTAAGAATTGGGGGTTGTTGCGTGGCCTGGAAGATGATGCTTGCAAGTGCGGTCGGCATGGCTGCGCGCTCGGTGCCTTATATCGCGCTGAAGCCGGCCGGGAAGTCCTTCGTCGCGCATGCGAGCGACCACCTGCCGCTGAAATCGACGCCGATCAATCCCGACTGGATCATCAGCGGCAATCCGGATGCCCGCACCGCCGAACATTCGCGCGGCCATGACGAGGCGTCGCTGACGGCGATCTGGGACTGCACGGCGGGCGAATTCCGCTGGTATTTCGGCTGGGACGAGACCGTGATGATCCTCGAAGGCGAGGTCCATATCACCGCCGAGGACGGCACGGAACGGACCCTGTGCGCCGGCGACGTCGCCTTTTTCGCAGGTGGAACCTGGGCGAGCTGGCGGGTCGACAGTTACGTCCGCAAGGTCGCCTTCCTGCGCAAGCCTTTCCCGAAGCCTTTGGCAATCGCCTACCGTCTGCGCAACATGCTGCGCAACGGCGGCAGCCAGGGCATCGCCGCCTGAAAATGGCGACTGCCGCAAGCCTTCGATGACCGTTGCGTTTGATGCCGGGCCGACCTACATCTGTCCGGCATTCAGCGAGGGACGGAAATGGCCAAGATCACCAATGTAGCGGTCCAGATGGATCATGTCGCCGGCATCAATATCGCGGGGGACTCCACCTTCGCCATGAGCCTGGAGGCGCAGGCGCGCGGCTACAGGCTCTTCCATTATACCCCCGAGCGCCTGAGCTTCCGCGACGGCAAGCTCTTTGCCAGCGTCGAGCCGATGCTGCTGCGTGACGTCAAGGGCGATCACTTCGAACTCGGCGCGCCCGAGCGCGTCGATCTCTCGACCATGGACGTGGTGCTGCTGCGCCAGGATCCGCCCTTCGACATGGCCTATATCACCTCGACGCATCTCCTCGAGCGCATCCATCCGAAGACGCTCGTCGTCAACGATCCGGCCTGGGTGCGCAATTCACCGGAGAAGATCTTCGTCACCGAATTCGCCGATCTGATGCCGAAGACGCTGATCACCAAGGATCCCGCCGAAATCCGCCGCTTCCGCGACGAGATGGGCGACATCATCTTGAAGCCGCTCTACGGCAATGGCGGCGCCGGCGTCTTCCATTCGACCCGCGACGACCGCAACCTCTCCTCGCTGCTGGAAATGTTCGGCCAACTCTTCCGCGAGCCCTTCATCGCCCAGCAATATCTGCCCGACGTGCGCAAGGGCGACAAGCGTATCATCCTTGTCGACGGCGAGTTTGCCGGTGCCATCAACCGCGTGCCGGCCGAGCATGACAGCCGCTCCAACATGCATGTCGGCGGCCGCGCCGAGGCGACCGAACTGACGCCGCGCGAAAAGGAAATCTGCGCCCGCATCGGCCCCGCGCTGAGGGAACGCGGCTTCCTGCTCGTCGGCATCGACGTGATCGGCGATTACATGACCGAGATCAACGTCACCTCGCCGACCGGCATCCGCGAGGTCAGGAAGTTCGGCGGCGCCGATATCGCGGCCCTGCTCTGGGACGCGATCGAGCGCAAGCGCGGCTGAGGCTGCGATCGGGTACAACCGCGATTACTGCTGCTTATCCGCCTGCGTTCTTTTATTGTTCTTGTTTTAGTCCTGCTTCCGTGCCAGATTGCAACCGCTGGCTTTCAACGGCCACGGGGCGGTCTCTAAGAGTTTGCGGGACAAGGGTGGGCATATGGTCGCGCGTGTCAGTACGGTAGCATTCCAGGGCATCGAAGGCGTGCCGGTCGAGGTCCAGGTCATGATCGCGCCTGGCAAGGTCGGCATGCAGATCGTCGGCCTGCCTGACAAGGCGGTCGCTGAAAGCCGCGAGCGCGTTCAGGCCGCCCTTCACGCCTCCGGCCTGGCGCTGCCGGGCAAGCGGGTGACCGTCAACTTGGCGCCCGCCGATCTGCCGAAGGAAGGCTCGCATTTTGATCTGCCAATCGCGCTGGCGCTGATGGCCGCTCTCGGCGCCATTCCCGCCGATGCGCTGTCGGATTTTGTCGTCGTCGGCGAGCTCAATCTCGATGGCACCATCGCCGCCATCGCTGGCGCGCTGCCGGCCGCGATCGGCGCCAATGCTCTCGGCAAGGGGCTGATCTGCCCGGCCGAAAGCGGCGCCGAGGCTGCCTGGGCCGGCGCCGAGGTCGATATTCTCGCACCGCGCAGCCTGATTGCCCTTGCCAATCATTTTCGCGGCACGCAGGTGCTCTCCCGGCCGGAGCCGTCGATCCGCGCCAATGCCGCCAACCTGCCGGATCTTGCCGAGATCAAGGGCCAGGAAAGCGCAAAACGTGCGCTCGAGGTGGCGGCCGCCGGCGGCCACAATCTCCTGATGGTCGGGCCTCCCGGTTCCGGCAAATCGATGCTGGCGTCGCGGCTGCCGTCGATCCTGCCGCCGCTTTCGCCCGCCGAACTGCTTGAAGTGTCGATGGTCCATTCGATCGCCGGCCAGCTCACCGGCGGCAAGCTGTCCGATCGCCGGCCCTTCCGCACCCCGCATCATTCCGCCACCATGGCCGCCCTTGTCGGCGGCGGTCTGCGCGCCCGGCCGGGCGAGGCCTCGCTCGCCCATCACGGCGTGCTCTTCCTCGACGAGTTCCCCGAGTTCACGCCGCAGGCGCTCGATGCGCTGCGCCAGCCGCTCGAAGGCGGCGAATGCGTCATTGCGCGCGCCAATCACCGCGTCTCCTATCCGGCGAAATTCCAGCTGATCGCGGCGATGAACCCCTGCCGCTGCGGCATGGCCGGTGAGCCCGGCCATACCTGCGCCCGTGGCCCGCGCTGCATGAGCGACTACCAGGCCCGCATCTCCGGGCCGCTGATGGACCGCATCGATATCCGCATCGATGTGCCGGCCGTCTCCGCCGCCGATCTGATCCGCCCGATGGCGGCCGAGGCCAGCGCCGATGTCGCCCGCCGCGTCGCCCGCGCCCGCGAGCTCCAGCAGGAGCGCTTCGCGCGCGCCGGCGCCAGGGATATCGGCACCAATGCCCGCTGCTCCACATCAATGATCGAAAAACTCGCCGAGCCCGATGCGAGCGGCCTGCAACTCCTGCGCGACGCCGCCGAGAAGATGAAATTCTCCGCCCGCGGCTACCACCGCGTCCTCAAGGTCGCCCGCACGCTGGCCGATCTCGACGACAAACCGACCGTTGGCCGTTTGCATCTGGCTGAGGCGATCTCCTACCGGATCGCCGGCGAGAGGTTGACGGCGGCCGCCTGAGCGCAAGCGAATAGGGAGTTGCGAATAGCGACTAGTTAATCGGCTTGCCCGCCGCAAAGCAGGTTACATCCTATTCGCTATTCGCTATTCAGCTCCCCAACCCCTCAAACAGCGCCGTCGACAAATACCGTTCCGCAAAAGACGGTATGATGATGACGATATTCTTGCCGGCATTTTCCGGCCGGCTGCCGACCTTGATCGCCGCCGTCAGCGCCGCGCCGGAGGAGATGCCGACCGGCACGCCTTCGAGCCTTGCGATGAGGCGGGCCTGTTCGAAGGCCTCGTCGTTGGTGACGGTCACGACCTCGTCATAGATGCCGGTATCGAGGATCTTCGGCGCGAAGCCGGCGCCGATTCCCTGGATCTTGTGCGGGCCGGGATTACCGCCTGAGAGCACCGGCGAATCGGCAGGCTCGACGGCGATGATCTGGATCTCGGGCTTGTGGCTCTTCAGCACCTGGCCGACGCCGGTGATCGTGCCGCCGGTGCCGATGCCCGAGACGACGATATCGACCGTGCCGTCGGTATCGTTCCAGATTTCCTCGGCCGTCGTCTTGCGGTGGATCTCGGGATTGGCCGGGTTTTCGAACTGCTGCGGAATGATGGCGTCGGGAAGGGAGGCGGCGAGCTCCTCGGCCTTGGCGATGGCGCCCTTCATGCCCTTCGACCCTTCCGTCAGCACCAGCTCGGCGCCGAGCAGCGCCAGCATCTTGCGGCGTTCGACCGACATGGTCTCGGGCATGGTGAGGATCAGCCGGTATCCCTTGGCGGCGGCGGCAAAGGCGAGTGCGATGCCGGTATTGCCCGAGGTCGGCTCGATCAGCACCGTTTTGCCTGATGTGATCTTGCCTTGCGATTCCAGGCTTTCGATCATTGCCACACCGATGCGGTCCTTGACGGATGCGATCGGATTGAAGAATTCGAGCTTGCCGATCAGGTTTGCCACCACACCCTTTTCCCGCGCCAGCTTGTCGAAGCGCACCAGCGGCGTGTCGCCGATGGTCTCGGTGATCGAGGAATAGATGCGGCCGCGGCCGGGTTTGTGCGACATGGTTCTCTCCCTTTGGACTTCATTCCCTGAAATCGAGGAGGAGAATAGGGTCAAAGACGGAATGAGACCAGAGCGCGTTCGCGCCGGGCGGGGTGGCGGAGAGAAAATAAGCTTTGAAAACCGCCTCTTGGCGGATGTTTATTTCAGGCTGCCCGCGTCGCGATGAACGCCGCCGTGCCCGCAAGGATGCCGGCTGCAACCCGGTTCAGCGCCCGCAGGGCGCGCGGCTGTTTCAGCATCGTGCGGGCGCGCGCGGCAAGCAGCATATAGGGCACCAGCACGGTGATCAGCACCACGAAGGTGACGGCGAGCAGAAGCGCATAGTCGCGCAGGGTGATATTGCCGATATCGATCAGCGTCGGCGCCAGTGCGACATAAAACAGCATCGTCTTCGGGTTGCCCAGCGTCACCAGCAGGCCGGAGAGGAAGGACAGGCCGACATTGCCGGATTTTTTCGCGGCAATATCCTGCGGCAGCAGCCCTGCCGTCCACAGTTTCCAGGCGATGTAGCCGAGATAAAGAGCGCCGGCGACCTTGATGATGAGGAAGACTTCCGCGAAGGTCTGCGCGACGAAAGCTAGGCCCAGAATGACCGCTGTGAGATAGGTCATATCGCCGAGCACCAGGCCGAGGCCCATGAAGAAGGTCTCGCGGAAATTCGAGCCGAGCGCACGCGCTACGATGGCGGTGATGCCGGGGCCGGGAATGGCCGCGGCGATGAACAACGCTCCGGCATAGGCAAGCAAGGCGGCAAAGCTCATGGGGTGGCTCCTCTTCCCCGCCGTTTTATATCCGCTGGGCCGTGCCATCAATCCACCGGCGCTGATGGATGCATCACCAGAAGGAATGCCTGCCGCCGCGTGCCTGCCGATACCTCAGCCCTGAAGCGCCCTCGGCCGCAGCCATCTTGGGCTCCAGCCGAGGTTCATGCCGGCGGCGGCAAGCAGGATGATTGCAGCGCCTGCGATCTGCATCGGCTGCAGCGCGTGGCCGAAGGCCAGCCGGTCGACGAGGATCGCGGCGATCGGATAGAGGAAGGACAGCGCCCCGGTCAGATGAGTCGGCAGCCGCTGGATCGCACCGTAGAGCAGCACATACATCAGCCCGGTATGGACGACGCCGATCGTCACCAGGATCGCCCAGCCGCCGGCATCGCCGGGAAGCTGCGAAAACGTCGTCATTGGCGCCAGCATCAGCATGCCGGTTGCGACCTGGATCAGCGCGATCAGATGTGGCGGCGTTCCTTTCAGCCATTTCGCGGCAAGGGCTGCCAGCGCGTAGAAGAAGGCCGCACCCAGCGCCATCAGGATGCCGAGGCCGTAGCCATCCGATGCCCCGCCGGCCTCAGGTTTCGCTTCGACGATGGCCGCCATGCCGGCAAAGGCGAGCGTCAGCCAGAACAGCTTGGCGGCGGTGATCTTCTCGCCGAGGAACAGCGCCCCCAGCACCAGCAACATGAAGGGCTGGGTGTTGTAGACGGTCGTGGCGATCGAGATCGTCGCATGCGAATAGGAGGCGAAGAGCAGCAGCCAGTTGACGACGATGGCGACGCCGCCGAAGACGGCGATGCCGAAGGCGCGCAGCGTGATGATGCCGGGCCGCAGCAGCCCGAGGGCGCCGCAGACGACGAGCAGCGTCAGCGCGCCGAACAGGCAGCGCCAGAAGACCACGCCGCTGACCGGTTGACCCGACATGACGACGAACCAGCCGATCGTCCCCGAGATCAGCATCGCTGCCGTCATTTCCACCGAACCTCTTTTGATATCGCCGCTCATGGTCGCCTCCGTTTTTGCTGAGGTGATAATATTGCGGCTGTACGCGAAATTATATAAAGATAGGAATGAATTTCCCCGATGTTGCCTAATAATAAAAGGAAAGGAAACGCTGATGCCTAACGGCGTCCAGATGCTTGATGAAATCGATCAGACCATTCTCGAAGCGCTGGCCGGCAATGCCCGCATCTCGCTGAAGGAGCTGGCACAGCAGGTGGGCCTCTCCTCGCCCAGTGCCGCCGAGCGTCTGCGCCGGCTGGAGGAGCGCGGCGTCATCAAGGCCTTCACAATCGATCTCGATCCGGCCGCCGTCGGTTATCCGCTGCAGGCGATCATCCGCGTGCGGCCGCTGCCAGGACAGCTGCACATCGTCGAGCGCCTCATTCAGGAAATTCCCGAGATCGTCGAATGCGACAAGGTGACGGGCGAGGATTGTTTCATCGCCCGTCTGGTGGTGCGCTCGATGACCGAGCTCGACGGCATCCTCGACAAGGTTGCCGAACGGGCAGAGACCAACACCTCGATGATCAAGTCGTCGCCCGTCAAACGCCGTCTGCCGCCGCTTTCACGGAAAAGGTAGATATTGGCTGAGTAGGAGCCGAAATTCGCCATCGACGCGTCTCGTGCGAAAACTCGAGGCGGCGGCATCGACCAATCCACGGTCCTTAGTTGCCTTCCTTGAGAACTCCTCTCAGGCATTTCTCAAGCTGATTTTTTTTATCAACGGCGTCCCGACATTCACGAACGGCATATGCTGCCGCCATTTCAGCGTTGATCCTGAAGCCGGGAATCCTTCCGGGACTGAAAGTCGCGGCAGCTCGACCAAAGGCATCGGTAAGTCCGATTGATTGCAGCAGTACTCCATAAAGGCAACCTACAGGATTGACGTCGCGGTCGACGATAACATTGATAACCGGGTTTCCTATTCGGCTCTCATGATAGCATGTCGACGTGTCCGGCTTGCTTCGAAGCGTGTCTATGTCGTGGACTGCTATTTGGCCCAACTTTGCCAGTTCAAGCGCATCACGATCGATGAATACGTTGAGAGTCTGGGTGTTTGGCGGCTGGTTCTGATCGTTGAACGGTGCATACGGCGTTGCAGGCGAGTAATCGATGGATCGACTAGCATCGAAATTGATACCGATTTCCGCGTAAGCCCCGATCGCAGAGAAGACGCGCAAAAGCTCAATCTGTAAGGATTGAACATCGCTCCTCTCCATACCCTTCACGTTGAGGACGATGTTCATTTCGATTGCTTTGTTGATGTCGAGAATCGGCGCTGTCGACTTCGCCATGGCAAAAGCCACGATCTCTTCCACAGACAAAGATGAGCGAATTGACTGAAGCTTTGTTGAATCGATCGCAAGCGCCGGCGTCGCAATCAGCGCTGCCGCTAGACCCATCACTACGCCCCATCGCGCTTTCTTGAATAGCATAAGCGCCCCCACAACGCTGCTCATCAACCGTTCGGCTGCTTCATTCGAACCGTTGATCAAACGCCGGTGGAGCCGAAGCCGCCTGCGCCTCGTATGGTCTCGCTCGCTTCGGTGATCTCCAAAATCCGCGCCCTTGTCACCGGCGCGATCACCATCTGGGCGATGCGCATGCCGCGCTCGATGGTGAAGGCTTCCTCGCCGAGATTGGCGAGGAGCACCTTCACCTCGCCGCGATAGTCGCTGTCGACGGTGCCGGGCGAATTCAGGCAGGTGATGCCGTGTTTGAAGGCAAGGCCGGAGCGCGGCCGCACCTGTCCTTCGAACCCTTCGGGGATTTCGAAGATGAAGCCGGTCGGCACCAGCGTCCGCTTGCCGGGCGAGAGCGTTAGCGGTTCGCCGTCGGCGACGGCGGCGCGCAGGTCCATGCCGGCCGCCCCTTTGCTTTCATAGGCGGGCAGGTCGAGGCCCTCGCCATTGGCCAGGCGGATGAGGTTCAGCGTCGGGCTGAGATCGTGATGAATGGTCATGGCCCATTACTTTGCGCGTGAGCGGCCGGGGTCAATTGCAATCGCGGCCTTTAATCGCTAGTTAAGCGGCAATTCCACAGGATTCACATCATGGCCGAAAGCCTCGCCGAGGCGGTCTCCCGCCGCCGCACATTCGCTATTATCGCCCACCCGGACGCGGGTAAGACGACGCTCACTGAGAAGCTGCTGCTGTTCGGCGGCGCCATCCAGCTTGCCGGCGAAGTCAAGGCGAAGAAGGACCGCATGCAGACGCGCTCCGACTGGATGAAGATCGAGCGTGAGCGCGGCATCTCGGTCGTCACCTCGGTGATGACCTTCGAATATAACGACAATGTCTTCAACATCCTCGACACACCAGGCCACGAGGATTTCGCCGACGACACCTATCGTACGCTGACGGCCGTCGACGCCGCCGTCATGGTCATCGATGCCGCCAAGGGTATCGAGCCGCGCACGCTAAAGCTCTTCGAAGTCTGCCGCATGCGCGATATCCCGATCATCACCTTCATCAACAAGATGGACCGCGAGAGCCGCGATCCCTTCGAGATCCTCGACGAGGTCGAAGAGAAGCTGGCGCTGGATACGGCGCCGATCACCTGGCCGATCGGCCGTTCGAAGACCTTCTGCGGTTCTTATCATCTCGCCAACAGCACCGCCCGCGGTTCCGACACCGAAGTCGAGACGACGCCGGTCAACGGCCCGCAAGCCGTCGCCGACAGGCTGCCGGAAAATGAGCGCCAGGCCTTTATCGACGAGACCGAGCTTGCCATCGAGGCCTGCCGCCCCTTCGACCGCGATTCTTTCCTCGAAGGCCATATGACGCCCGTCTTCTTCGGCTCGGCGCTGCGCAATTACGGCGTTCGCGACCTCATCAACGCGCTCGGTGAATTCGCGCCGCCGCCGCGCGACCAGGTCGCCGACACCAGGACCGTGCATGCGACCGACGACAAGATGACAGCCTTCGTCTTCAAGATTCAGGCCAACATGGATCCGAACCACCGTGACCGCATCGCCTTTGCCCGCATCTGCTCGGGTAAGCTCGAACGCGGCATGAAGGCGAGGCTCGCCCGCACCGGCAAGCAGCTCGGCCTGACGGCGCCGCAATTCTTCTTCGCCTCGCAGCGCCAGCTCGCCGACGCGGCCTATGCCGGCGATGTCGTCGGCATCCCCAATCACGGGACGCTCCGCATCGGCGATACGCTGACCGAAGGCGAATCGCTGGTCTTCCAAGGCGTGCCGAACTTCTCGCCGGAAATTCTGCGCCGCGTGCGTCTCGAAGATGCGATGAAGGCGAAGAAGCTCAAGGAAGCGCTGCAGCAGATGGCCGAGGAAGGCGTCGTCCAGCTGTTCTCGCCGGAAGACGGTTCGCCAGCGATCGTCGGCGTCGTCGGCGCCCTCCAGCTCGACGTCCTGAAGGAGCGGCTGATGGCCGAATACGGCCTGCCGGTCTCCTTCGAAATGTCCCGCTTCTCCGTCTGCCGCTGGATCTCGGCCGATCAGCCAGCCGATCTGGAAAAGTTCCTCACCGTCAAACGCGGCGATATCGCCCGCGATCTCGACGGCGATCCCGTCTTCCTCGCCCAGGACGCCTTCTCATTGCGTTATGAGGCGGAGCGTTACCCGGCAATCAAGATGGTCGCCATCAAGGAATATCACGCCGCCAAGGCGGCGTGATTGGGGTTCTTGGAAGCGTGGGCGTTGCGGTAATTTTTCCCGCATCGCCCGGCGAAAGTTTTGTGTGATCGGCTCGGCCGGATAAGAAAGCACGGTTCGGGCACCGGTCCGGATAATCGTCTCGCTCGACATGCCGGGCAGGAGTTTGCCGCCTTCCAGCTTGGAAAGTTCGCTCTGGTCGATCAAAACGGTCGCGGCGAAACAAGGAGCGCAGCTGCGCTCCTCCACCATCATGTCGGCCGATACGATCTCCACGACGCCGTCGAGCAGCGGCAGGTTGTAGCGGGCAAAGGCCGGGAAACTGACGCGCGCCGGCTATCCGGGAGCGACATGCCCGCAGGCATTCCGTGTAGCGGAGGAACCATATCCTATCGGTAGCGCTCTGCCGGGACACTCAAGATCCCTCGGAGGATAACATAAAAATACTGGTCATCTCTGCCGTATCGGTGTTTCTATCACTTGGGGGAGTTGCGGTCGCGCAGACTGCGACGCTTGTCGTTCCTGGCGAGGTCAAAACCTATGTCATGAACCAGGAAACGCCATCCGTCACTGTCGGCCATACCGCGACAAGGGCTCCGGCAACCTTGCCAAGCGATCGGATCAACCATTCTTTTCTTGACCGCTCGTTGCAAGCATAGGAAGGGCGAAGCTTCGCTTCTATGCCAATCCACTATCCAATCGTTTGCATGAAGAGCCCCTTTACTCTCAAAAAGCGACGCCCGACATGGGTCGACAACGCTTCACCAGCGAAGTTCTGACTGAATACGGCAACATCGCTAAAACCTCTCTCCTTTCAGCAGGGATGAGGAAACCTAGCCTGATCGTGCCGACGGAAAGACGGACCTAAGTCGGACTGGCCGTCTCAGGACGGGCTGCGCATATACTGATTCAAATAACGTGAAGGTCCGCGGAGGGGTGTATCAGGAGGAGGATATGAAGTTCGGCGCCAACAATCATGAGGAGCGTTGCTCGGAAGGTCATCGCTCTGCCTCGATCATCGCAACGATCAAAGCAGCCCTTTCTGCCGATCCGGACATCGACAGCAGCGCCATCGAGATCAGGATGCTCGGCCCTGTCGTACTACTCGAAGGCTATATCACAAAAGCCGCAGACCGTGACAGAGTCATCTCGGTTGCCGCGCTGATCGTGGGCGGGGAGAACGTCCACGACCGGATGCTAAGCCGCTTCCCGACGCAGTAATGGACTGTACTTGCGGGCTAGGACTAAAGTCCGACAACGTCCACGGCACGAAGTCCCGGTGCCGGAACACTTGTTCCGGTTTCAGGTTTGACCCTCCAGCGGAATCAACCGCATCAAAGGAGGAAAACACATGGATATCAAAGCAGTAGGAATTGCCGCTAGTATTCTATTGGCATCGACGTCTGCCTTCGCTCAGTCATCTACGGTGACTGGTGCTGCAGGTGGCGCTGCAGCGGGTGCAGTTGTCGGCGGCCCGGTGGGCGCGGCGGTTGGCGGCATTGTCGGCGGTGTTGCGGGCAGCGTCATCGATCCGCCGCCGCAGAAGGTCGTCACCTATGTTCAACAGGCTCCCGCCCCGACCAAGCGCGTCGTCGTGAAGGAAAAGGTCGTCGTCGGACAGCCTCTGCCGGAGACCGTCGTCGTGACGCCGGTTCCCGATGATCCGAAATATGCATACGCGATCGTCAACGATGAGCGTGTGATCGTCGAACCTTCCTCCCGGAAGGTGATCCAGGTCCTTCAGTGACCGAAGGGCAGCTCCCGCCGCCCCTTCCAAATAATCAGGGCATGCATGTGGCGCATTGGAATGCGGACTGCAGGGCGTGTTCGAACGTTGGAGAATGAATTATGAAAAGCAACCATTTTGCCATGCTCGTGGCAGCACTGTCACTCAGCGTATCGCCGCTGGCGACACTGCCGGCTGTAGCCCAGCAGGACACCAAGAGCGGCAATCAAGCCCAATCCGGTTCCCAGAGCACGGACTCCGGTTCGCAGGCGGGCTCCGGCAAGACCGGCACCGACTGCACCCCCGACGCTTCGGGAGCCTGCCCACAGGGCAAGGCTCAGTCATCGCAGCAGAAGTCCGGCAGTTCGGACACCCAGAAGAGGGCCGAGCAGCCTGCGACCGATAGCTCGACGAGCGGAACTGCTTCCGGTAAGGCTTCAACGGAAACTAAATCCGGATCGCAAGACGCCGGCGGTGGCACCACCACCGAACAGAAGCCCACCGCCAAATCCGGCAGCACCGAGACCAGCGGCGGGGCCACCTCAGGGGCAAAAAGCACCACCACGCAGGGCGGCGATGCGACGAAGCAGTCGACCGACCAGAATGCGACGACAAACAAGAGCTCGTCCGAAACCAACGTCAACATCTCGGTCGAACAGCAGACCGAAATTCGGTCGGTGGTGAAGGAGGTCCATGTAGCGCCGGTGAAGGAGGTTGACTTCACGGTCTCCCTCGGGGTGAAAATCCCGAAGAAGGTGCGGCTCGAACCACTGCCGCCGCGCATCGTGAAGATCGTTCCGCAGTATGAAGGCTATCGCTTCTTCATCCTTGCGGATGGCCGGATCGTTATCGTCGATCCGAATGCTTTGACGATCGTCTACATTATCGAGGCCTGACGCCCGGGTCTTGGCGGCGTTTGCCGATCGACATCTTGCCTCGCTCCATGTCGAGGCAGCCGGCCAACAAGCAAAATGCCCCGCAAATTGCGGGGCATTTTGCACTACCCGTGCCGCCGGCCGGAGGGACTCGACAACGTAGAATAGGATGACATGGTTCAAAGATGGTCAATTAGCTCTGAGTTACTAACCTTATTGCGAAACTTCTCTCGCGCTGAGATCAACTCGATGGATAACCTTAGACCCCAGCGTTCCTTGCCGGTTATAGTTGGGCCCTCGCAACCTCCTTCGGCTAGCTAGTCCTCGCCATCAAACCGCGGCAGCGGCTGAATATTTTCCGCCCAGGCCAGAGCCGACCGGCACCATATCTGTTTCTTTGGCGTCAGGTCCCGCCGCTGGTCGATGCTGCCGAGACGGATACCGATCGAGCCGCCTTCGCCATCGGTTCGATAGAGCGGTGATCCGCAATTCGCACAGAAGAATTGCCGGCTGAGGGCGCCGCTGTCGCCATGTTTCGGATAGCTGCGCGGTTCACCCGAAACAAGCGTGAAGCTTTCCGGTTGCGCCGGGGCGGTGACGCGGTAGGCCGAGCCCGTCAGTCGCTGGCAATCGGTGCAGTGGCAGATCGACACCCGCTCGGGATCGATCTCCGCCTGATAGCGGATCGCGCCGCAATGACATCCTCCCGTTATATGCATCGGCAACTCCTCAATCCGCCGGCTGTGCGGCCGGGCGGGCGGCATAGAAGGTCTTGGCATCCGCCGTAAAGGCGGCCCGTTCATCGGCACTTGTGTAGAACATATGGCCGCCATGGTAGAGTTTCAGCCCGACACGGACACTGGCGAGCGATGGCGGCAGGTGGTCGACCACATAGCGGCTGACGCTGTACGGCGTCACCAGATCGCTGTAGCCATGTGCGATCAGCAGATGGAAGGCCGCGTTCGAAGCGAGCAGCTGCCTGATGTCGTCGGTGGCGCTCGCCTGGAGGCGTGACCCGCCGCGGCCGCCGCCCCAGTCCCAGCGCCGGCTGATGTCGCTGTCGAGCAGCGAATAGGTCATTTCGGTTTTGAAGCCGAGCTCGTTACGGGCATAATCGGCGAAGGCGCCGCCATAGGCGCGCGTGAAGCCATCGAGGATGGCGTCATCGCCGCGGTCGTAATCGGATTCCGGATAGGGATCGGGCGCCGCGAAGGAAGCATCGTAGGGGCTTGCCACCTGGCCGCCGCCGTCCGAGTGCTTGACGAAGGAATTGCCGAGGAAACCGCGATTGCGGGCGACGATATCCTGCGGAATGCCGGTTAGCCCGGCGATTCTGCCATAGAAGGCTGCGGCATCGGCGCCCGTCGGCGGCGGGCCGGCGAGCGTCGTCAAATAGTCGCCGAGCGCGAAACGCTCCGCTTGCCTCTGCTTCTCCTCGGTAAAGCCATTTTGCCGGTCGAGTTCGGCCGCAGCCAGCGATGGTAGCTCGAGCGCCGCGCCGAGCGCGAACTGGTCGGCATTGAACATCAGCTGCCCTTCGAGCAGCGGCGAGAGCATCACGGCGCCGGCGACGACGATGCCCTGGCTTTCCTGCAGGGCGGAGGCGACCTTGGCGGCGCGGAAACCGCCATAGCTTTCGCCGAGCAGATATTTCGGCGAGTTGGAACGATTATTATGCGCGACATAGAGCGCGATCGCCTTGGCGATGCTCTGGGCATCCGAGTTGACGTTGTAATAGTTGGAGGCGTCGTCCGCCTTCGCCGTCCGGCTCCAGCCGGTCCCGATCGGATCGATCAGCACGAGATCGGTAAAATCGAGCCAGCTTTGCTCGTTATCGACGAGTTTCGCATGGGCGCCGTCACGTGCCTGCGGCCCGAAATCGAGCACTTTGGGCCCGACCAGCCCGAGATGCAGAAAGGCGGAGGCCGCGCCCGGCCCGCCGTTGAAGGCAAAGGTCAGCGGCCGATCCGACCCGCCACCGCTGGCGACATAGGCGGTGTAGAAGATCGCGCCGGTTTGCGCTCCGTCCTGACCGAAGAGATCGAGAGTGCCGGCGGTCGCGGTGTAGGCGATCTTCCGGCCGTCGACCGTCAACTCGTGCTCCGTGACGGAGTCGGCCGGCAGCAGCTTCAGCACGCCGTCGCGCGCACTGCGCTCGACATTTGCCTGGCGCCCGCCGCTTTCCTGCGCTGGGGAAAGGGCAGGCCCCAGCGACGCCATCAACGCGGTGAGCAGAAACAGGGTTCGTATGCGCACGATTTGTCCTCCGGGCGGATGCAGGCTGAGATAGCGTAGCATCCGCGGCTGGCGACCGGCATCAAGAGATGGTGATGGACCGGTGGGGCTAGACTTTCTCGACCGCGTGCACATTCACCTCCAGCGCTCGGCCGGCCCTCCAGCCGTTGATCGCGGCCCCCAGCCCGAGCGCGATGAACAGAACCGCGCACCAGGAAAAGCTTCCGGTCCAGCCACGGATGAGGCCGACGATCAGCGGGCCGATTGCGGCGAGCAGATAGCCGACGCATTGCGCCATGCCGGAGAGATGGGCGGCCACATCGGGATCGCGCGAGCGCAGCACGATCGTCGTCATGGCGGCCGCGATCAGTCCGCCCTGGCCGATGCCCTGCAGCACCGCCCACAGCCAGACGCTCGAAAGCGGCGCAAAGAGCAGCCCGAGCAGAGCGGTGACGGCGACGCCGCAGAGGCCGGCATTGATCAATCGCTGATCGCGGCCGCGCACGGCGATATGCGGCACAACGAGGCAGGAGGCCGCCTGCACCATAACCGAGAGCGAAACGATCGCCCCGGCCGTGACGCCGTCGAGCCCGCGTTCGCGCAGGATGGGAACCAGCCAGCCGAAGACGCAGTAGGCAAGCGCCGATTGCAGCCCCATGAACAGCGTCACCTGCCAGGCCAGCCGGTCCCGCCAGAGTCCGTCGACGCGAAAGCCGTTTCGCCTTGCTTCGGCACCGCCGCGAAGGACCTGCGGCAACCAGATGAGGCCGACGGCGAGCGCCGGCAGCGCCCAGGCGGCGAGCGCGCCTTGGAGAGAGCCGCCGAGCGCATGTTCGATCGGCAGCGTCAGCCCGGCCGCACTGGCAGCACCTACGCAGAGCGCCATCGTATAAAAGCCGGTCATCAGCGCGGCGCGCGTGAGGAAGTCCCGCTTCACCAGTCCCGGCAGCAACACGTTGCCGACGGCGATGCAGGCACCGGCAAGGGCCGTGCCGATAAAGAGCAGCGGCACGGAGGAAAGCCCGCGCATGGCTGTGCCGAGCGCAAGCAGCAGGACAACGCCGAGCAGTGTGCGTTCGGTTCCGATGCGCTGGGCAAGACGAGGCGCAAGCGGCGAGAAGACGCCGAGGCAGACGACCGGAAGCGTCGTCAGCAGACTGGCGCCAAGCGCGCTCAGCCCGAGTTCGGAGCGGATCTCCGGCAGCAGCGCCGAGGCGCTCGAAAAGACCGGGCGCAGGTTGAAAGCGATCAGCACGAGGCTGGCGCCGAGCAGCAAACTGTCTGCTCCATCCCGTACCGGCACTGCCTGCGGGGCGGGAAAGCTGCCTGCCTCGGCATCGATCAGCAATTCGTCGGCCACGTCAAGCGTGATGGCGGCATTGTTGGAAGGCGTGTTCATGACAGGATCATCCGATCGAGTGCAGCAAGAACGGGCGCCATGAATCGGCGCACCGCCGCATCCGCCTGGCCGGGATCGCCGGTGTCGATCGCATCGACGATATCGACATGCGCCTGCATGTCGGGTTCGGGAATATCCTTGCCGAGCGTCGCCGCAATCGTGTCGGCGATCGAAGCCGAGAAGAAATCGTAGATCTCGATCATCGCCCGATTGCCGGAAGCAGCGATGACCGCCTTGTGGAAGGCGAGGTCCCGTTCGATGAAGGCGGCTTCATCGCCGCCGGCGTAACTGCCGCGTTCGTTCAGCAGCCGGCGCAGCTCGGCAATCGTCTCCGGCGTCTTGCGCATTGCTGTCAGTCGTGCCGCCTCGACATCGAGTGCTAAGCGCGCTTCGAATTGATCGCGCAGGCTGGCGCGCCGCGCCATGGTCAGCGGGCGGCCGGCGTCGCTGGTCGAACGCACATAGGTGCCCGACCCCTGCCGGGTTTCGAGATAACCCTGGGAGACAAGAACCCGCACTGCCTCGCGCACCGTGCCGCGGCTGACGGAGAGCATGGCCGACAACGAGGCCTCGTTCGGCAGCTTGTCGCCGACTGCCCAGCGCTTGCCGACAATGTCGCTGCGGATTGCCTCGATCGCCTCATCGGCGAGATTGGTCTTGCTGAGCGCCTGCATCCTCTACTCATAAAGTCATCAGATGACTTTATGAGTAGAAGAATTCCGATCATGCGTCAATGTCGGAAACTCAGGCAACAAAAAAGGGCCGCCTCGGCGGCCCTTTCCATGAGTTTGGCCTCGAACTGGCCTGGACTGTCAAAGCAGCCCCAGGAAGGCGGGTCTTAGAGCGAGGGCTGCCTCGCTTTCATCACCACTTCCATGCCCGATACGAGGTCCGAAATCTCATTAGACATTGGATCACCTTCCTTTCGTTCTGTTGCTGATAGGGAAAAGGTAGGACGATTCGCGCCAGATGCAAGAAGAAATTGCACTCGAGACATCCACCTGGGTCGGACCCGCGTTCACAAAAGAACACAGGCTTTTGCCGAATTTGAAGTTCCACTCGGTCACCAAACCGTCATGATCGGCCTGCAAATCAGTCGCGCGTTAAGCTGTTATTAGCCGTGGCGTTCGACAATTTAGAGCATGCCCGCCGATGCCGCGGGTTCCGGAGCAAAAGAGCCATGTGTCGCTGGGCAGCCTATCGCGGAGACCCTCTCTACCTTGAGGAGCTGGTATCCTCGCCCGCCCATTCGCTGATCGAGCAGTCCCATTGCGCCACCCGCGCCAAGACGGCGACCAATGGCGACGGCTTCGGCATCGCCTGGTATGGCGACAGGCCCGAGCCCGGCCGCTACCGCGATATCCTGCCGGCCTGGTCGGATTGCAATCTCAAGAGCCTGGCGCGGCAGATCCGCTCGCCGCTCTTCCTCGCCCATGTCCGCGCCGCCACCGGCGGCGGCACGCGCCGGGACAATTGCCATCCCTTTACCCACGATACTTGGTCATTCATGCACAACGGCCAGATATCGGGCTTCGAGCGCTTGCGCCGGCCGATGGAGGCGACGCTTGACGACGAGCTGTTCAATGCCCGCAGCGGCACGACCGATTCCGAGCTGATGTTCTTGCTGGCGCTGCAATTCGGCCTGCGCGAGGCGCCGATCGCCGCTATGGCTGACATGATTGGTTTCGTCGAGGATCTGGCCGAAAACACCATCGGCTCGATCCTGCTGCGCTTTACCGCCGCCTTCTCCGACGGCAAGTCGCTCTATGCGATCCGCTATGCCACGGATCGCAAGGCGCCGACGCTCTATGCCTCGCCCGTCGGTGCCGGCTACTGCCTGGTCTCCGAACCGTTGAACGACGATGTCGACGCCTGGGCGGAGATTCCTGATGGCAGCGCCGTCATCGTCGGCAAAAACAGTATCGATGTCGCGGAATTCCGGCCGGAAAAGCCGAGCAAAGCCAAATCGCAACGCATGGCTGTCTCGGCATAATCCTTTCCGAAAAACGGGATCGATTTTCGATGAGGGATTATGCGCGGAAGCGTTCGGTGATCAGCGCCGCCAGCCTTTCGGCGACCTCTTCCTTCGTCAGGTCTGGCCATTGCTCGACGCCGTCGTGGCGAATGAGTTTGACGCTGTTGCGGCTGCCGCCCATGATGCCGGTCGCAGGAGAAACGTCATTGGCGACGATCAGGTCGGCGCCCTTTCGCTCGAGCTTCGCCTTGGCATTGCTTTCCACGTCCTGCGTCTCGGCGGCAAAGCCGATCACCAGCCTCGGTCGCATCGTGTGATGTCCGAGGGTCTTCAAGATGTCTGGGTTCTCGGTCAGCGCCAGCGTCGGAATGGATTCACCCGGATGTTTCTTCAGTTTCTGGTCGGCGGCCGAGGCCACCCGCCAGTCTGCCACCGCCGCCACCATCACGGCGATATCGGCCGGCAGCGCCGCCAGCACGGCATCGCGCATCTCCTCGGCCCGCTCGACATGGACAACATTGGTGCCGATCGGGTCGGCGATCGACACCGGCCCGGAGACCAGCGTCACGTCGGCTCCGAGCTTCGCCAGGGCTGCGGCGATCGCGTGCCCCTGCCGGCCGGAGGAGCGGTTGGCGATATAGCGCACCGGATCGATCGGCTCATGGGTCGGTCCCGAGGTGACGATCGCCTTGCGTCCTTTCAGCGGCTTTTCCCCCTCCTCGAGCATGGTGTCGGCCGCCGCGACGATCGCCAGCGGCTCCGCCATCCGGCCGAGCCCCGCCTCCCGGCTCTCAGCCATCTCGCCGGCCATCGGCCCGACGAAGCGCACGCCGTCGTCCCTGAGTCTCGCCGCATTGCGCCGTGTCGCCGGATGCGCCCACATTCTGGGGTTCATCGCTGGTGCGGCCAGCACCGGCCTGTCGGTCGCGAGAAGCACGGTCGAGGCGAGATCGTCGGCTAGGCCGTTCGCCATCTTCGCCATCAGGTCGGCGCTGGCGGGGGCAATCAGCACGAGGTCGCAGTCGCGCGCCAGCCTGATATGGCCGACATCCTGTTCGTCCTGCCGCGAAAACAGATCGACAAAGACGTGGTCGGCAGCCAGAGCGCCGACGGCAAGCGGCGTGACGAATTCCTGCGCCCCCTTGGTCATGACCGGACGCACGCTCGCGCCGCGCTCCCGCAGCCGGCGGATCAGATCCAGGCTCTTATAGGCGGCGATGCCGCCCGAGATGATGAGGAGGATGCGTTTGCCGCTGAGAGCCATGGTCTTGTACCCGTCGCTTTTCTGACCGGCCTCGACCCTAAGCCTTTGGCGGAGAACATGCAATCGCGCGGACGACAGGTATCGGATCTGCTCGAGACGGGCGACTGGTTGCGTCGGCGAGGACCCCTCCCCAACCCCTCCCCACAAGGGGGAGGGGTCTTTCCGCGCCCGACCCTGGTCGATGGCGGCAGCCCGGTCTCAACTGCGGGTGATCGAGATGCCGCCGTCGACCAGCGAGGCCGTACCGGTGACGAAGCTCGCATCGTCGGAGGCGAGGTAGAGTACCGAGCGGGCGACTTCATCCGGTGTCGCGACGCGTTTCAGCGCGTGCATATTGGTGATGGCGGCCTGCTTGTCGGGCGTATTGTTCACGTCGCGGTACATGTCGGTATCGACGGCGCCCGGCAGGATGGCGTTGACGCGCACGCCCTGCGGTCCGAACTCGGCGGCCAGCGCCTGCGTCAGGCCGATCAGGCCGGATTTGCTGGCGGCATAGGCGGCAATGCCGGGAAAGGCGAAGCTGTAGCCGACGAAGGTCGAGGTGAAGATCACGGAGCCGCCGCCATTGTTCGTCATCGCGACGATCTGATGCTTGGCAGCGAGAAAGGAGGCGGTCAGATTGACGGCCAGTGCCTCGCTGAAGTCTGCTTCCGAGATACCGGTGCTCGGCCCAGCTTCGCCGATGATGCCGGCATTGTTGAAGGCGATATCGAGCTTGCCGTAGTTGGTGACGGCAGCCGCGACCAGCGCCTTATGATAATCTTCCGAGCGGACGTCGCCTGCAACGGCAATGGCTTTGCCGCCTTCTGCCTCGATCTCCGCGACCAGGCTGTCGAGTTCACGCTCGCGACGGGCGCCGACGACGACCTTCGCACCTTCGGCCGCAAAGAGCTTTGCCGTGACGCGGCCGATGCCGGAGCTTGCGCCGGTAACGATCGCGACCTTGTTGTTTAAGCGGTTCATGGTTCCATCTCCTGTTGTTGATCCGAGGCGGCCCCTGCCGTCCCTTTCGTTGACCAGAAGATGGCATGTTCATTTCGTTCGGGTTAGTCTCCAGATTAAGGAACTCGAATTCGGAAATACCGAACGATGATCAGGATAGAAGGCATTGCGGCTTTCGTCGCCGTGGCGGAGGCAGGCTCGGTCAGCGAGGCGGCCAGGAGGCTGCGGCTCTCCAAGTCCGTCGTCAGCGAAAGGCTGGCGGAATTGGAGAAGTCGTTGGGCGGCGTCCTGCTGCACCGAACGACCCGCAAGCTCACCTTGACGGAGGACGGATCTGCATTTCTCGAGCGCGCCGCGCGCATCGTGCGTGAGATTGACGAGGCCGCCGTCGACATGGCCGAGCGGCGCGGCACGCTGTCCGGCCCGATCCGCATCGCCGCCCCGGTCACGTTCGGCCGCATGCATCTCGGCCCGGCGCTCTACCCCTTTCTTGCCGACCATCCCGACATCGAGTTGACGCTCGACATCGATGACCGCCGCGTCGATGCGGCCTCGGACGGCTACGACGCCATCATCCGCAACGGCCCGATCGCCGACAGCCGACTGGTCGCCTGGAAGCTCACCCGCAGCCGCCGGCTTCTCTGCGCTTCGCCGGATTATCTCGCCCGCGAGGGAACGCCATCGTCGCTCGCCGATCTGAACCGCCATCGCGGCGTCTTCTATACCAATCGCGGCGTTGCCGACTGGCGCTTCGAGACCCCGGAGGGGGCGGTCGTCGTCCGCGCCAAACTGGCGCTCGGCATCAACAATGGCGACATGCTGCGCGATGCCGCGATTGCCGGCCTCGGCATCGCCCTGCTGCCGGCCTTCATCGCCGGCCCGGCCATTCGCGAGGGCCGGCTTGCCGAAATCGATGTCGGTCACAGGCCGGAGGCCGAATTCATCTATTTGGCCCATCCCGAGGGCCGAAATCCCTCGGCCAAGCTCCGCGCTATCGCCGATCACTTGAGGAAGAGCTTCGGGGATCCGCCCTATTGGGATCCAGCGGGTTAACACATGAATTCGAACGCCCACCAGAATGAAGATATGCCGCCGCCAGCGCGAACCGTGAAAACCGTGATCGCAGGAGAAAAGCATTACCTGACGCGCGGCACAGGTGCCTATCGCCGCGCCAGCCTGGCGCTCTTTCTCTCCGGTTTTTCCACCTTCTCGCTGCTCTATTGCGTGCAGCCGCTGTTGCCGGTCTTATCGCAGGAGTTTTCCGTCAGCCCGGCCGGAAGCTCGCTGTCGCTGTCGCTCTCCACCGGTTTCCTGGCGGTTGCCATCGTCTGCGCCGCCGCCGTCTCGGAAGGCCTTGGCCGCCGCAGCCTGATGTCGATATCGCTGGTCGGTGCGGCGTTGCTGACGATTGCTACGGCTTTCGCCCCGAATTGGCATCTGCTGCTCGTCATCCGCGCCCTCCAGGGTCTCGTTCTCGGCGGCGTGCCCGCCGTCGCCATGGCCTATCTTGCCGAGGAGATCGATCCCCGCGGCCTCGGCGCCACCATGGGCCTTTATGTCGGCGGCACGGCCTTCGGCGGCATGTCCGGCCGCGTGCTGACAGGCATCTTCGCCGAATATCTTGGCTGGCGCCCGGCGCTCTTCTTGATCGGCGCCATCGGACTTGCCGCGGCGATCGGCTTTATCGCCCTCCTGCCGCCGTCAAAGAATTTCGTCCGTCGGCCGGGTTTCGATCCGCGTTTTCACGCCAGAGCCTGGCTTGGCCATCTCAGAAATCCGGCGCTGCCCTTCCTCTTCGCCATCGCCTTCCTGGCGATGGGCTCCTTCGTGACGATCTACAATTACGCTGGTTTCCGCCTCATGGCGCCGCCTTACGGCCTCAATCAGACCGAACTCGGATTGATCTTCACCGTCTATCTCTTCGGCATCGGCGCCGCCTCGATCGGCGGCCTGCTGGGAGACCGGATCGGCCACTTTCCGGTGCTTCTCTTCGGCCTCGCGCTGACGGCCGCCGGCAGCGCATTGACGCTCTTCGCGTCGCTGCCGTCGATCATCCTCGGTATCATCGTGCTGACGACCGGCTTCTTCATGAGCCATTCCATCGCCAGCGGCCTTGTCGGCAAGCTTGCCCTCGGCAACAAGGGGCACGCTTCATCGATCTACATGCTGGCCTATTATGTCGGCTCCAGCCTCATCGGCTCGGCCGGCGGCTGGTTCTTCGCGGTCGAAGGCTGGGCAGCCGTCGTCATCTTCACCCTTGCCATGCTGGCGCTCGCCTTTATGTCGGCCTGTGTCGCGCACCACTTCGCAAGGAGAAAGGCATGATCAGCATCGACCGTCTCGGCCATCTCGTGCTGACCGTCGCCGATATCGCCATCATGCTTCAGGTAAGGCCCGCCCTTGAATCAATCTAGTCTGAGATAGGGCACGTCCTTCCTCGCCACCTCATCAAGCGCCTCGTCATATCCGGCATCGGCATAGCGCATCACGCCGAGCGCCGTGTCGTTGGTGAGCGCGTGGTCGAGCCGTTCTTCGGCGGCATCGGTGCCATCGGCGATCACGGTGACGCCGCAGCTCGTCATGTAGCCGGCATAGCCGCCGCCGCCGGAATGGACGACGACGAGATCGGCCATCGAGGAGCAGAGCATCATCGCATCGATCAGCGGCCAGTCGGCGATCGCGTCGGACCCGTCCTTCATCCGCTCGGTCATGATATTCGGATGCGCCATGGCGCCGGCATCGAGATGGTCGCGGGAGAAGGCGACGGGACCTTTCAGCACACCGCTCGCCACCAGCGCATTGACGCGAAGAGCAAGCGCCGTACGTTCGCCATGTCCGAGCCAGGCGATGCGTGCCGGCAGCCCCTCGAAGGGCACGTGCTCGCGCGCCAGCCGGATCCAATTGGTGATGATCTTGTTGTCGGGAAACATCTCGATGAGCAGGTCGTCAATCCGGGCGATATCGCTCTCCTCGCCCGACAGCGCCATCCAGCGGAACGGCCCGATCGCCCGGGCAAAGAGCGGCCTGAGATAGGCCTCGGTGAAGATCGGAATATCGAAGGCGTTGGCGACACCGCCCCCTTTCGCCTGCGTGCGGATGAGGTTGCCATTGTCGAAGACTTCGGAGCCCTTCTTCTGGAACTCCAGCATCGCGGTGACATGATCAACGATCGAGGCGCGGCTTGCCGCCATCAATTGCCCCTGGCCGTCGTCGCGCAGGCCTCTGACCTGATCAAGGCTCATGCCCTTCGGTACGTAGCCATAGACGAGGTCATGCGCCGAGGTCTGATCGGTGACGATATCGGGCACGATGCCGCGCCGAGCGATCTCGGGATAAACCTCCGCCGCATTGCCGACGAGGCCGACGGACAGCGCCCGCTTCTCCTTCGCCGCCGCATCGATCATTTCAAGCGCGGTATCGAGATCGGGAGCGATTTTCTGGAGATAGCCGATCTGCTGGCGTTTTCGCGCCCGCTCCGGATCGATGTCGACGCAGAGGATCGCCGCGCCTGCCATGCGGCCGGCGAGCGGCTGCGCCCCGCCCATGCCGCCGAGGCCGGCCGTCAGCACGAATCGGCCATGGAGATCGCCGCCGAAGCGGCGTTCGGCGATGCGCATGAAAATCTCGTAAGTACCCTGGATGACGCCCTGACTGCCGATATATTGCCAGGCGCCGGCCGTCAGCCCGCCCCAGCAGATCAGCCCTTTGCGCTGCAGCTCGTAGAACACTTCGGCCTTTGCCCATTGCCCGACGATGTTGCAGTTCGCCATGATGACGAGCGGCGCCTTTGCATGGGTCTTTACGACCCCGATCGGCTTGCCTGACTGGATGAGCAGCGTCTGGTCCTCATCCATCTCCGTCAGCGCCTTGACGATGCCCTTGTGCGCCGGCCAGTTGCGCGCTGCCTTGCCGAGCGCGGCATAGACGATCAGATTGTCGGGATCCTCGCCGACGGCGAGCACGTTTTCGAGGAGCCGCAGCAGCGCCTCCTGTCGCCAGCCCTTGGCACGCAACTCCGGTCCGCCGGGAATTGGAAATTTCGGATGGCGTGGATTGGCCTTCGGCATCACGGGTTCCTCGCTTGGTTCTCTGCTTTTTCCTTCTCCCCGCTGGGGAGAAGGGGAAGCTAATTGGTCACTTGCCCGGCAGCGATTCCACATAGGCAAGCGCCGCATCGAGCAGACGCCGTCTCAGGGCATCGTCGCCGTAAGCCTCGGCGGAGGCGCGCAGCCAGCCGTGCATGACCCGCTCGCCCATCAGCATCCGGATTACGCCGGGCAGAGCCAGCGCCCAATCATCATTGCCCTTGCCGAGACGGATCAACATGCCGTCACTGCGCGCGCCGCAGAGAAGATTGCCGTTCAGCAGGAAGGCGCGGCCGCCGAACATGGATTTTTCGCTGAGGCCAGGGCGATCGCCGAGTTCCTCACGCAGCAGTTCTTCAAGGCCGGGATCGCGTGCCATGGCTCAGGCCTTCGCCGCCAGTGCATAACGCGCGATCTCGATGCCCATAGCCTTTTCGACGACGGGATAAACTGTCGGATCGAGCACGCTAGCCGACAGCGGAATGATATCCATCGGCACATGCAGGATGAAGACATGCATGCCCGCCTGCAACTGCCCGACGCTCAGCGGCTCGCCCTCAGACGACAGCGTAGTGATCACGGCGGGGAAGGTCGCAAGCCGCCCGCCGCCCGCATCGTCCACGGCCATGTATTCGTTCATCACATGCAGCGTCACCGATTTATCACCCGAGCCGACGGCGATGGTGCCGATATCGAAGGCTTCCTTGGTATAGACGACGTCCTTCCGGCTGATGACGCCTTCGGCGAGGACATGCCCGCCCGTCGTCCTGCAGATCGCATCGATGACCGCTGGCCCGCCCCGCTTCTCCGCCGCAATGATCGCTTCTCCGAGCGCAAGCGCCATCGAGATGCCGCCGAGGGCCGCATGCGCCCTGATATAGGAGGCCCGGAGCGGATTGCGGCAGCTGGCGACGAAACCGCCGGACTGATCGGCGGCGGCGCGCAACACCGGCGAGATCTTTGCCGTCGCGCCCTTCACCACCAGCTCGATGTAACGGTTTTCGGCCCTGTTGCCGCCGACGGCGGTCTGGATCATCGGCTCGGGTGAGGCGGCCATGCCGATCGAGCCCATGTCGCCGGTCGGGTGGGCGCGGATATCGCCGACGGCATCGACCACCTTGGTGCCGAGGATCGCCGACGGCAGCCAGCCGTTCAGCGTCGAGGATTTGCCGTTCTGGCCGATGATCAGCCCGGAGAGCCTTTCGCCGAGCGCCTCCTGCAGCAATTGCACCGCCTTCACATAATCGACGCCCTGCATTTCCCAGGGCGTCGTGGAGGCCGGCGCGCCGATCGCGGCCGCAGTGGCGATCCAGTCGTCATCCTTCAATTCGTCGACCGATACCAACTCCGGTTTGCCGATGGTGACGGCCGCAAGCCCAAGCATCCGCCCGTGATCGGCCCAGCCGCCGCCGCCGGCGGCATAGACGGAGCCGCCTTTGACGGCGGCTTCGACATCCTTCTCAACCAGTATGCGTCCCATCGGCCTTCTCCCGCTTCGAATCCTTGTCCATCTCGCGCACCGCTTGGAAAAGCACGGCTGCGCCGAGCGCGATATCGTCATTGTCGGCCCATTCGTCGGGGCAGTGGCTGCGACCTCCCCGGCAGGGCACGAAGATCATTGCCGCCGGTGCCACCTTGGCGATCCAGGCGGTATCGTGCCCTGCGCCGGAGGCCATGCGCCGGTATTTTGCGCCGACGCGTTCGCAGGCGGCCTCCAGCGTCGAAAGCAGCGCGGCATCGCTGGGCGTCGGCAGATTGTCGGAAACCCGATTCGGCGCCTCGATCGTCACGCCGTAAGCGGTCGCCAGCTTTTCGACATGGCCGTCGAGCCAGCGGCAGAAGGCCTCCATATCTGCGCGGATTTCCGCGCGCCCGTCGATCAGCAGCACGACCTTGGAGGGCACGACATTGGCCGCATTCGGCTCGATCCTGAACTCGCCAACTGTCGCCGCGAAATGTCCCGGCGTTCTGGCAAGCTCGGCGGCGGCGTTGCGGATGTCGAGCACCAGCTCCGAAGCCGCGACCAGCGCATCCGCCCGCCTGTCCATCGGCGTCGTGCCGGCGTGGTCGGCCCGCCCCTCGATGGTGATCTCGATACGGGTGATGCCCGATATTGCGGTGACGATGCCGATATCCTCCCTTTCGGCTTCGAGCACCGGCCCCTGCTCGATATGGAGCTCCAGGAAGCCTGCCAAATCGGGCCGCTTCTGCCGTCCCAGCACGCCAGGCTCGCCGCCCACCTGGGCGATGCCGCCGGCAAGATCGAGGCCGCCGCCTGCCCGCGACAGCCAGGCTTCCGGCAATTGCCCGGTCATGCCGCGGCTGCCGATGCAGGAGACACCGAAGATGCTGACCTCCTCGGCAAGAAAATCGATGATCTCGAGATCGTGGTCCAGTTCCATGCCGTGGTCACGAAGCGCCCGCGCCACCTCAAGCGCCGAGACCACGCCGGCAATGCCGTCGAAGCGGCCGCCGTCCGGCACCGTGTCGGAATGCGAGCCAAGCATGATCGTGCCGAGCCAGGGTTTCCTGCCGGTGCGCCGGCCGATCAGATTGCCGGCGGCATCGATCCGCGTTTCCAGCCCTGCCGCCTTCATCCGCGCCTCGATATAGGCCCGGCCTTCCAGAAAGACCGGCGTGAAAGCCCGCCGTGTCCAGGCGCGCGCCGGCTCGGTAATATCGGCAAGCGCCTCAATATCTTCAGCGATCCGGCCGGCATTCACGGGAAGATTGCGGCTCATGCGGCTGCTCCCGAAATGACCTGGCGCGACGGCGGCCGGACGAATCGGCCGGTGCCGGGCGCGGCCAGCACCTTGCCGCCCTCGGCGATCCTTTCGCCGCGCAGATAGGTGGCGGAGACGGTCCAGGGCAGGCGAATGCCATTATACGGGCTCCAGCCGACGACATTGCTGCCGCTCGCCGACGCATCGTAGATGCTTTCGCGCGGCTCCAGCACGGTGATGTCGGCGTCCTTGCCTGGTGTCAGCGCCCCCTTGATGTGGTCGAGCCGGAAATGTTTCGCCGGATTCTCCGCCATCAGCCGCGCCGCCCAGGTCAGGGGAATGCCGCGCTCGAGAGCGCCTTTGACGAATAGCGGCACCATAACCTCGAGGCCGGGAACACCGGATGCATTGGCGAGCATGTCGGGATTGGTCTTGCGGTTCTCCGACCAGCTGACGTGATCGGTCGAGACCAGCCAGACGTCGCCCTCGGCCACTTTCCGCCAGAGCCGCTCCACTTCGGCGCGCGGCCGAACCGGCGGATTGATCTTCGCCTTGCCGCCGAGGCGCCTCACGTCGTTTTCCTCGTCCAGCGTCAGGTAATGGATGCAGCACTCGACAGTCGCGGCAAAACCGTCGCGGCGGTAGGCGCGCGCGATGTCATAGCCGCGCCCGAGCGAGCAGTGCACCACATGTGCGGGGCAGCCGGTATCTGCCCCGGTCTCGAAGATCGTGTGCATCGCCAGGAGCTCGGTAATCGCCGGCCGAGACAGGCCGTGCGCCCGCCAGTCGGTGATGCCGCTTGCCTTCACCTGCTCCATATAGCTGCGCACGGCCTCGTCATCCTCATTATGCACGCCTGCCGTCAGCCCAGTCGGCGCGATCGCCGCGAAGCAGGCCTCGAGCAGGGCAGGCGGAATGCGCGGAAATCGTCTGGGATCGGTGCCGAAGGTCGAAAACTTGAAGGCGGCGACGCCGGCCTCGACCATCTCCGGGATTCGCGCCGGGCCTTCTTGCGGATCGATGGTGCCGTAAAGCGCGAAATCGACGCGCGCCTGCGGGGCGGCATGGTCGATCTTTCGCTTGACCGCCGCCGCCGAGCAGACGAGATTGCCCTCGTCATAAGGCATGTCGACGATCGTGGTCACGCCGCCGGCCGCTGCCGACCGCGTCGACCAGACGAAATCCTCCTGATCCTTCTGGGACAGCGAATGCACCTGCGCATCGATGGCGCCGGGCAGGATCAGCGCTCTTCCGAGCAGATGCCGTTCGCGCGCCGCGGGCGGCACGCCGAGGCCGACTTCGGCGATCTTGCCGGCGTACACGGCGACATAACCCGCTTCGACGATGCGGTCCGGCAGCACCACCGTGCCCTGCAGAACGAGATCGAAGTCCATGCCGCTTCCTCCTAGACTGACGTCGGAACCGTTGCCGGCTGGAGCATGATGCCAAGGCTTGAACGCCTTTCGGATGGATCACGCACCGGTTAATGTAGAGCAGGATTGAGATTTTGGGCCTCGGCCCACAATCATCCTGCTCGGCTGGCCAGGCGCCCTTCGATGGGCTCCGGCGAACCGAGAGCGAAGAAATCGTCGAAGGAGGCGATCGGAACCTGCTCGGTCAGCTTCGCGAGAAAATCGTCCGATCCGAGCTCTTCCTCGATCGCCTCCACCTCAGCTGAAAGCGGCCGGTCGACGGTGTAAAAAGCCGCATGTTTGCGCACGACCTCAAAGAGCATGCCGGCCACACCCTTCGGTTCATCGCCGAGAATGTCGATCGCCTGGGCAGACAAGAGCGCCTCGAGAGCGGCGAGGCGCTTCAGCGCCTGCATCTGCCGCTCGAAACGCTCGATGACCAGCGGCAGGAAGGCGGCCTCGTCCTCCAGGCCGGCCGCAACGACCAGCGACTGCGCCGAAACGGGACCGGACATCGACAGGACACGCGAGAAGATTTCGCCGGCAAGCTTGATGATCGGCCCGAAGCCGGTGGCAATCCGTCCCGGCGGCACGAGGTTGACCGGGAGGTCGCGCCGCTGGCCGTTGCCGAGAATGACGCAGCGGTTGAAGGCGTTGCGCGCCGCATGCGCCATACAGAGTGCGGCCGATTCGAGCAGGATCGTCACATCGAGCGGAAGCGAACCGCCTGATGTCATCACCCGGCCCTCGACGACGACAGGATTGTCGTCCGAGCGTCCGGTGGCGGCAAGGATCTTGTGACCGGTCGAAAGCAGATTTTCGATGACGGCGCCGAACACCTGGGCGATCATGCGCAGGCTGAGCGGATCCTGCACATGCGTTGCAACCGGCCAGTCCCATTCGTCCGAGGCGTTGCAGAGCCAGGCGCCGATCAGCGCCTCGCGCGCTGTGCCGACATGGCGCACTGCCTTCCATGGATCGCGGGAGGCGCCGAGCGCGCCGGCCGCCATCATCCCGGTGGCGAGCAGGATGCGGATCGAGGCCGCGGCATTGCGCGTCGTTTCCGCTGCCGCCGCAAAGCTCACCGCATTGACGCTCAGCGAAGCGAGGCTGTCGCGCGGCGCCATCCGCACCGGTTCTATCCCCGCTGCCCGGAAAGCGTCGGCCGCCTGCATCCGGCTGCCGCGGTAGACTGCTTCGCCGACGCCGGTCAACACCGCGCCGATCTGTCCCATCAGGCCGATATCGGCGCAGCCGATCGAGCCGGTGCGGCGCACGACTGGGATGAGATCGGCCTCGAGCATTCTGATATAGGCCTCGATCAGCTCCGGCGTGCAGCCGACCTGGCCGGTCAGCGCCGTGTTGACGCGGATGGCCATGGCGTTGCGCACCACATTGCAGGAAAAGGGTGTGCCGGTGCCGAAGTGATGGGCACGCACCAGGCCGAGATTGAAGGTGTCGAGTTCGTCGGCCGACCACTCCACGTCCTTCATGGCGCCGACGCCGGTCGTCGATCCGTAAACGGGCGTGCCTGAAGCAATCGCGTCCTCGACGATCTCGCGCGCAATCGCGATGCGGGCCATGCCGGTCGGTGAAGCCGAAATCCTCGCCTTGCCGGCACCAATCGTCACCATCTCGGCAAAACCGAGCGGTCGTCCGGAAAGTTCGATGCCAGGGCGTTCGTGCTGCATGTGCCGTATCTCCTAAACTGCGAGACTAAGCCAGCCCTCCGTCACATGGGATATCCTAAATGCCGAACACAGCATGTTATCGGAATGGTCAGCTCAGCATCCAGGCAATATAGAGGAGCGTCAATGCAATCACCCAGAGCGCGATCCTGCCCGAGCGGTTGTGCCGCGCCTCGGCCTTGCCGATCGCCTCGGCCGTCTGATCGTCGAAACGCAGGCCGTGCTCGCTCATATGCAGCAGCTGATGGTGGAATTTCTCAGTTTTCGCCGCGATTTCCGGCGCGGCTTCGGCGAGCTTGACCGCCGCCTTCAGCCCGTCCTTGAGATCGGTGACGATCCGCTTCGGGCCGAGATTGGTGCGGATCCAGTCGCCGACGACAGGCTCGGAGGCCTTCCACATATTGAAGCGCGGGTTGAGCATGCGCGACACGCCTTCGACCACGACCATGGTCTTCTGCAGCATCACCAGTTCCGGCCGTGTCGCCATGTCGAAGAGTTCGGTCACTTCGAACAGCAGCGTCAGGAGCTTGCCCATCGAGATCGTTTCGGCCGGCTGCCCGTGGATCGGCTCGCCGATCGCCCGGATCGCCTGGGCGAAGCTTTCGACATTGTGGTGGCCGGGCACGTAGCCGGCCTCGAAATGCACCTCTGCGACGCGGATGTAATCGCGGGTGATGAAGCCATAGAGGATCTCGGCCAGGAACCGTCGCTCCTTCTTGCCGAGCCGCCCGACAATGCCCATGTCGACGGCGACGATCAAACCGCCGGCATCGACGAAGAGATTGCCGGGATGCATGTCGGCATGGAAGAAACCGTCGCGCAGCGTGTGGCGCAGGAAGGACTGGATCAGTGTATCGGCGAGCAGGTTGAGGTCGTGGCCGGCCGCGCGCAAGCCCTCGACATCGGACATTCTCGTGCCGTCGATCCATTCCATGGTGATGACGTCGCGCCCTGTGCGCTCCCAGTCGACCTTCGGCACGCGAAAGCCGGGGTCGCTGCCGGTGTTTTCGGCGATCTCCGAAAGCGCTGCCGCCTCTAGGCGAAGGTCCATCTCCACCTTCGTCGTCTGTTCCAGCGTCTTCGTCACCTCGACCGGCCGCAGCCGCCGGCTGGACGGCATGAACCGCTCCTGCATGTGGGCGACCAGATACATTGCCTCGATGTCATGGACAAAACGCTGGCGCACGCCCGGCCGGACGACCTTGACGGCGACCTTCCTTCGGCCTTCTACCGTTTCGACTTCGGCCGGATGCACCTGCGCGATCGAGGCGGCGGCGATCGGCTCGCCGAAGCTCGCATAGAGTTCGTCGACCGGCCGCCCGAGCGATCCTTCGATACTCGCCTTTGCGGCCGCCGAGGGGAAGAAGGCCATCCGGTCCTGCAACTGTGACAGGTCGTTGGCGAATTCGACGCCGACGACGTCGGGCCGCGTCGCCAGGAACTGACCGATCTTGACATAGGAGGGGCCGAGCCGCTCGACCGCCTGTGCCAGCCGATCGCTGCGCTTCTGATACCGCGCCCTGCCGCGCTCGAATATCGTGACGAAGGATTTGGCAAGCGCGACCGAAGGCGGCAGGCCTTCGGACGGCAGGGCCGACACGACGCCCTCACGCACGAGCACCCAGCCGACGCGCCAGAGGCGGAAATAGGCTCCGAAAGTGCTCATGCAGGCTGGCCTGCTTGTGAAGGCGCGGCCAATCTCTCCTCCCTCATTCCTGTGCTCGTCACAGGAATCCGGCCACCGCGCGTCTGCGCGGTGAATGAGTCAGGAAATATAAAAGAATCTTTTGCAGCCCGGGACCGGGCTGCGCTGGCTTCCTGTGACATCCCTCGGGCAAAACCCGAGGAAGGGAATGAGGGAAAACGTGGAGACTGCATCATTCCCTCAGAGCTTCCAGCCGGAATGCAGCGCAGCGATGCCGCCGGTATAATTGGTGTAGGTGACGCGCGAAAAGCCGGCCTGGCGGATCATCGCCGCGAAGTTCTCCTGGTTCGGGAATTTGCGGATCGATTCCACCAGATACTGGTAGGGTTCGGCATCGCCCGTGATCACCTTGCCGAATTGGGGAATAGCGTTGAACGACCAGGCGTCGTAGATCTTGTCGAGAAGCGGCATGTCGACTTCGGAAAATTCCAGGACCAGCAGCCGTCCGCCGCGCTTCAACACGCGATGGGCCTCAGACAGCGCCTTGTCGATCCTCGGCACATTGCGGATGCCGAAGGCGATCGTATAGGCGTCGAAGCTGGCGGCCTCGAACGGCAGTTCCTCGGCATTCGCCTCGATGAAGGTGAGATTGTCGGAAAGCTTCTTCTTTGCCGCCCGTTCGGCGCCGACGCCGAGCATCGAGCCGTTGATATCGAGCACCGTCGCGCGTGCCTGCCGGCCCGAGGCCTCGATGATACGAAAGGCGATGTCGCCGGTGCCGCCGGCCACGTCGAGCACCTTGTAGCCCGCCTCCTTGCGCGGGTTGAGCGCCGAGATCATCGCATCTTTCCAGACCCGGTGCATGCCGGCCGACATAACGTCGTTCATGATGTCGTAGCGCTTGGCGACCTTGTGGAACACCTGGTTGACCAGGCCCTGCTTCTCGCCGCCCGGCACCTCGCGGAAGCCGTAGGAGGTCTCCATGCCGCCATCGGCGGAAGTGCGGCTTTCTGACATCAGGCTGCTCCGTTCCTTGAAGATCGGCGCGGCGACCGTAGCGAAAGACCGCGCGCGACGTTATCACTGGACCGCGCTCTCCGCGGCACACTGGCGCTATAGCGCACATCGTCCTCGGTTGAAACACGTTCAATAGAGATGGGTTAAGATGCCGGAATTGCCAGAAGTCGAAACCGTCAAGCGCGGCCTGGCGCCGGCGATGGAAGGAGCTCTCATTGCCAGGCTGGAACTGCGGCGTAAGGATTTGCGCTTCCCCTTTCCCGATGCCTTGGCGGACAGGGTTTCCGGCCGCACCATCATCGGCCTTGGTCGGCGCGCCAAATATCTGCTGGTCGATCTCGACGACGGCAACACGCTGATTTCCCATCTCGGCATGTCCGGTTCCTTTCGCATCGAGAAGGGCTCCGCCTCCGCAATGGCGGGCGAATTCCACCACGCCCGCTCGAAGGATGAGAAACACGATCACGTCGTCTTTCATCTGCAGGGTCCGGACGGTGCGCGCCGCGTCATCTACAACGACCCGCGTCGTTTCGGCTTCATGGATATGGTCGGACGCGCCGATCTCGCCGCCCATCCCTTCTTCCGCGATCTCGGCCCGGAGCCGACGGGAAACGAACTCGGCGCCACTTATCTGGCCGAACGTCTTCGCGACAAGGCACAGCCGCTGAAGAGCGCGCTGCTCGACCAGAAGAACATTGCCGGTCTCGGCAATATATATGTATGCGAGGCGCTATGGCGCGCGCATTTGTCGCCGCTGCGTGCTGCCGGCACGCTGGTGACACCGGCCGGCCGGCCGAAGCAGCAGCTCGACCTGCTGGTCGCCTCGATCCGCGACGTCATCGCCGATGCGATCGCCGCCGGCGGATCGTCGCTGCGAGACCATATCCAGGCCGACGGATCGCTCGGCTATTTCCAGCATTCCTTCTCCGTCTATGATCGCGAAGGTGAGACTTGCGGCACGCCCGGCTGCGGCGGTACGGTCGCCCGTGTCGTGCAGGCGGGCCGCTCCACCTTCTATTGCGCCGCCTGTCAGAAGTAACAGTGAGAAACCGGGAGAACAGCATGGCTTACGAGACCTTGATCGTCGAACCCCGAGGCACTGTCGGCCTCGTCACGCTGAACCGCCCGCAGGCGCTGAACGCGCTGAATTCTACCGTGCTGAGGGAGCTGAAGCAGGCCTATGCCGCTTTCCATGAAGACGATGCCGTCGGCGCGATCGTGCTCACCGGTTCCGAACGCGCCTTTGCCGCCGGCGCCGACATCAAGGAGATGCAGTCGCTTCAGTTCGCCGATATCTATAAGAGTGATTTCATCAGCGGCTGGGATGATGTCGCCAAGGTGCGCAAGCCGGTGATCGCTGCCGTCAGCGGTTTTGCCCTCGGTGGTGGCTGCGAGCTCGCCATGATGTGCGATTTCATCATCGCTTCGGAGACCGCGAAGTTCGGCCAGCCGGAGATCACCCTTGGCGTCATTCCCGGCATGGGCGGCTCTCAGCGGCTGACACGCGCCGTCGGCAAGGCGAAGGCCATGGATCTGATCCTGACCGGCCGAATGATGGATGCAGCCGAGGCGGAACGGTCGGGACTCGTTTCGCGTGTGGTGGCGCCCGAGCGTCTCATCGATGAGGCTTTGGCCGCCGCCGAAAAGATCGCCTCGCTGTCGCAGCCCTCGGTCATGATGGCCAAGGAGGCGGTCAACCGCGCCTTCGAGACGACGCTGGAGGAAGGGTTGCGGTTCGAACGCCGCCTGTTTCATAGTCTCTTTGCCACGGACGATCAGAAGGAAGGCATGACCGCCTTCATCGAGAAGCGCAAACCTGCCTTCAAGCACCGTTGAATGCTTTTCGGCGCTTGCCACCGGAAAGCTTGAAAATCCGCGTTGACGTGGGCCGGCTTTAGGGTTATATGCCCGCCCACGGTTCGGAAAGCCGCTCTGGTTTTCCGCGATTGCTCCCGCATTGCTGGATTTGGTGGCCGCAGGGCCCGCGGTAATGGCGGAGTTTGTTCGAATTCTTGAGAGAGGCATCCATGGCCAATACAACTTCGGCGAAAAAAGCGACCCGCAAGATCGCCCGCCGTACCGACGTCAATAAGGCTCGTCGCTCGCGCGTTCGTACTTTCGTTCGCCAGGTCGAAGAGGCCATCGCATCCGGTGACGCCGACAAGGCGAAGGCAGCTTTCCTGGCCGCTCAGCCGGAACTCGCCCGCGCCGCCAGCAAGGGCGTGCTGCACTCCAACACAGCGTCGCGCAAGGTCTCTCGCCTGGCCGCTCGTGTGAAGGCTCTGTCGGTCTCCACGACCGCGTAATAATCCATTAACGACCTCCTCGTTATGATTAGCCCGGTAATTTTACCGGGCTTTTTCGATTCTGCCGAACGGCTTCTGCATGGTGAATCTCACGACTGTTTCGTGTCAGTGCCATGACAGGAAAAAGTGTTCAAAAACAATGACTTGCGCAAGGATGCTTTCTCACTGCGCGACTCTGGCCGAACCTTTGCGGATCAGGGGCGAGTCAAGCAGATTTTTATTTTTTTTCTTTCTTTGCGTGTCAAAATAGCCCGAACGGGGAATCTCGTTGATTCAACTGCGATTCTTTTTTGACGCTGGTGTGACGCCCGAAAAGGGTCGCTGGAGTCAATGGCCGCATCTTAATTTTGCGTAAAATTCATCGTTGATCTTGCCATTTGATCCTGCCTAAATGGCGTCCAACAGAGGGCGCGGACATCACCTGTAGAGTTCGGTCTTAACTGCCACGTCGGCAGGGCGATGAATTTGTGCCATCTGTTACGGAGCCTTGCGCTTCCGTTTTTTCAAGCACTTGACGGATTTGGGCCGTAACGTGGCTGTTACGGGGCAGGGACGTTTTGTGCCTATGGCAATCACACGTTTAGCGTGAGGCTGCCGGATAGGGGATAGTAATATTGCGTTCGGGCTGGTCGGCCGAAAACGAGGATTGACCGACAGCTTGGCATGGAAAGCCGATGAAGGCGCCGCATGAACGCGGTACCTGCAACGGGCTTCTGTGCCGTGTTTGAGTGAACCGGCAGGCGGGTGGCTTCATGAGGATGCCGCCAGCCCGTCAAAGCGGGGAATGATCGGGCGGCTGTTTTAGCGGAGGCCGCCCGGTGGAATTGAAAGGCGGCATTATGCAGATAAATACGATGATGGCGGGCGGGCTCGACAACGGGGATGCGGCACCGCAGGCGTTCGGCTCCATTCGCCAGGAAGTGGGGGAAGCAAAGGCGGAAATGAAGCAGAGCATTTTGTTTGAGCGTGTCAGCGCGCGCTTGAAGGCCCAGGTCGGTCCTGACGTCTATGCCAGCTGGTTCGCCAGGCTGAAGCTGCATTCGGTATCAAAGAGCGTTGTTCGCCTTTCGGTTCCCACGACCTTCCTGAAGTCGTGGATCAACAATCGTTATCTCGATCTCATTACCGGTCTGTTTCAGGCCGAAGACCCGGAAATCCTGAAGATCGAAATCCTGGTGCGCACGGCAACCCGCAGCGGCATGAAGGCCGTCGACGAGGTGGTCCAGCCCGAGCCGGCTGCTCCCGCGCAGATGCGCCGTCCGCCAAGCGCCCAGCCGGCCGGTCAGGCCGTCCAGCAGGCGGTTTCGGCCGTTGCCGCCGCAAGGCCCGCAAGCCTCGGTACGCCGCTGTTCGGTTCGCCGCTCGACAGCCGTTTCACCTTCGATACCTTCGTGGAAGGCAGCTCGAACCGCGTCGCGCTTGCGGCTGCCAAGACGATCGCGGAAGTTGGCTCCGGCGCCGTACGTTTCAATCCGCTCTTCGTCCATTCGACGGTCGGGCTCGGCAAGACCCATCTGCTGCAGGCGATCGCCAATGCGGCGGTGCAGAACCCGCGAGCCCTGCGCGTCGTCTATCTGACGGCCGAATATTTCATGTGGCGCTTCGCCACGGCGATCCGCGACAACGACGCGCTGACGCTGAAGGATTCATTGCGCAACATCGATCTCCTGATCATCGACGACATGCAGTTCCTGCAGGGCAAGATGATCCAGCATGAATTCTGCCACCTCCTGAATATGCTGCTCGACAGCGCCAAGCAGGTCGTCGTCGCCGCCGACCGCGCGCCATGGGAGCTGGAGTCTCTCGATCCGCGCGTCCGCTCACGCCTGCAGGGCGGCGTTGCCATCGAACTCGACGCGCCGGATTACGAAATGCGCCTCGAAATCCTCAAGCGGCGTCTGGCCGCGGCCCGTCTCGAGGATCCGTCGCTCGAAATTCCGGCAGATCTGCTTCAGCACGTCGCCCGCAACATCACGGCCAGCGGCCGCGAACTCGAAGGCGCCTTCAACCAACTGATCTTCCGCCGCTCCTTCGAACCGAACCTGTCGATCGAGCGCGTCGACGAATTGCTCGCCCATCTCGTCGGTTCGGGCGAACCGCGCCGCGTGCGGATCGAGGATATTCAGCGCATCGTCGCCAGGCACTACAACGTCTCGCGCCAGGAACTGGTCTCCAATCGCCGCACCCGCGTCATCGTCAAGCCGCGCCAGATTGCCATGTATCTGTCGAAGACGCTGACGCCGCGCTCCTTTCCGGAAATCGGCCGCCGCTTCGGCGGGCGCGATCACACGACCGTGCTGCACGCCGTGCGCAAGATCGAGGAGCTGATATCCGGTGACACCAAGCTTTCGCACGAAATCGAGCTGCTGAAGCGGCTGATCAACGAATAACCGGCGGACCTGTCGGGAAATTTGACGGCTGGAAGCGATTCCAGCCGTTTTCCTTTATAGGTTTTTTATTCTATACCTCCCGCATTCGAGAACGAGCGCCGAAAGGGCGCATGGGAGGGAATGAATGAGTTTCGAAAAGATCGCCGTTCTCGGCCTGGGCAAGGTCGGGCGGCTGGCGGCAACGCTTTTGCATGAAGGCGGCTTCGAGGTTATCGGTGTCGATGCGCAGCTGCCCCCGGGCGAGGTGCCCTTCAGATGCCGCGCAGGCGACGTATCCGATCCGCAGCTGATCGGCGAACTGCTCTCGAATGTCGAGGCGGTGCTGTCCTGCCTGCCCTATCATCTGAACATTGAGCTGGCCCGTGCCGCCCATTTTGCCGGCGTCCATTACTTCGATCTGACCGAAGACGTCCCGACCACCAATTTCATCATCGAGCTGTCGAAGACCGCCCGCGGACTGATGGCGCCGCAATGCGGCCTGGCGCCCGGTTTCGTCGGCGTCGTCGGGGCAAGCCTCGCCGATGGCTTCGATCGCTGCCGATCGATCCGCATGCGCGTCGGCGCCCTGCCGCAGCATCCGACGGGTCTCCTCGGCTATGCCTTCAACTGGTCGCCGGAAGGCGTCGTCAACGAATATCTGAACGACTGTGAGGTCATCGAAGGCGGCGTGCGCAAGCTCGTCTCGCCGATGGAGTGGCACGAGACCATCTATGTCGGCGGCGTCAAGCTCGAAGCCTTCACGACATCGGGCGGCCTCGGCACCATGTGCGACACCATGCTCGATAAGGTCGACAATCTCGACTACAAGACCATGCGTTATCCCGGGCACATGGAGCTGATGAACTTCTTCTTCCATGAGCTCTTGATGCGCGACAAGCGCAGGCTCGCCGGCGAAATCCTGACCAATGCCAAGCCGCCTGTTGAAGACGATGTCGTCTATGTCCATGTCGCCGCGGAAGGCACGGAGAACGGCAACCTGCGCCGCAAGGAATTCGTGCGCGCCTATTACCCGATCGAAATTGCCGGCGCCCGCCGCACGGCGATTGCCTGGACGACGTCGGCCTCTGTCGTCGCCGTCATAGAAATGGTCCGCGACGGCCTGCTGCCGGCGACCGGCTTCCTGCACCAGGAACACATTCCGCTCGAGATGTTCCTGAAGACGCCGACCGGCAGCCTGTTCAAGGCGGGCGCGACCACCCACGGCTGAGACTTGTTTTCCGGCGCGGACGGCGATGTCGCTGCCGCGCCCGGATCAACCTCGTTGGATGTCAGCAGGCGAGATCAGCGACGACGGAATCGAGGATCAGCATGCCCGATGGAGTGCAGCGCAGGCGCGAATTGCCGATCCGCTCGACGAATTTATGTTCGAGCAGGAATTCCTCTCGTTTCGGGTCGAGCTCGCGGCCCGAAAGCTGCTGCCAGCGGGCGAGATCGACGCCTTCCCGGAGCCGCAGTCCCATCAGCAGCAACTCGTCCGACTGTTCCTCGAAACCGAGCCGTTCCTGGTCGAGAATGCCGTGGCCGTCGCGCTCGACCATCTCGAGCCAGGCTTCCGGCTTGCGCTCGGTCGCCGTCGCAAGCTTCTCATGCCCACGCGTCAGCCGGCCGTGTGCGCCCGGACCGATGCCGGCATAGTCGCCGTAACGCCAGTAGGTCAGGTTATGGCGGCTTTCGGCGCCCGGCCGGGCATGATTGGAGACCTCGTAGGCGGGCATGCCTTCACGCGCCGTGATCTCCTGCGTCGCCTCGTAGAGCAGGGCCGATTGCTCGCCGTCCGGCACGATCAGCTTGCCCGATTTGTGCAGGCCAAAGAAGGGTGTGCCTTCCTCGATGGTCAGCTGATAGAGCGACAGATGGTCGACTGCATAGGAGATCGCTTCCTTCAGTTCCTTCTCCCATTCCTCGACCGTCTGCTCCGGCCGGGCATAGATGAGGTCGAAGGACATGCGCGGGAAGATCTCGCGCGCCAGCCGGATCGCCTTCAGCGCGTCGGCGACGTCATGCAGCCGGCCGAGGAATTTCAGATCCCGGTCGTTCAGCGCCTGCACGCCGAGCGAGACACGATTGACGCCGGCAGCCCGGTAGCCGCGAAACCGCTCGGCCTCGACGCTCGACGGATTGGCCTCCATGGTGATTTCGATGCCGGCGGGCACATGCCAGTGCCGTGCGATGCCGTCAAGAATGGCATTGACCGTCTCCGGCTTCATCAGCGACGGTGTGCCGCCGCCGAGAAAGATGCTCGTCACCGTCTTCGGACCGCTCATTGCCCGGACCGCCGCCATCTCCTTCAAAAAGGCTGATGCAAAGCGCTCCTGGTCCACCGGCTGATGGCGTACATGGCTGTTGAAGTCGCAATAGGGACACTTCGCCGCGCAGAAGGGCCAATGCACATAGACGCCGAAGCCGGGCTCGCCGGTATCGGGCAGCAGCGCGGCGTCGCGCGAGAGGCTTGGCGTATCGAAATTGCCCACGAACAGACCTTATGCCTCCAGGCAGGTTTCGACGAAAAGTTTGAAGGCACGGGCCCGGTGCGACAGCGCCTGTGGCTTGCCGACGTTCCAGCCGTGTTTCTCCTCGCCGCTCATTTCGCCGAAGGTAACGTCGTAACCCTCGGGTTGGAAAACCGGATCATAGCCGAAGCCCTGGGTGCCCCGCGGCGGCCAGACGACGTTGCCTTCGACCTCGCCGCGGAAAAGCTCCGTGTGCCCGTCCGGCCAAGCCAGGCAAAGTACGCTGACGAAACGCGCCCCGCGCTGTTCCGGCGTCGTGGCGCCCGCATCCTGCAGCGCCTTTTCCACCTTGGCCATCGCCATGTCGAAGTCGCGCGTGCCGTCTGCCGTCTCCGCCCAGTTGGCGGTGTAGACGCCGGGATCGCCGCCGAGCGCGTCGACCACCAGGCCGGAATCATCCGAAAGCGCCGGCATGCCCGCGGCATTGGCTGAAGCGACCGCCTTGATCGTCGCATTCTCCTCGAAGCTCGTGCCGGTCTCGTCAGGTTCGACGAAATTCAGTTCGGCCGCAGACTTGGCGGTGAAGCCGAGCGGTCCGATCAGTTCCTGGATCTCGCGGATCTTGCCGGCATTGTGGCTGGCGACGACGATGGTTTTGGTTTCGAGCTTGCGCATTCAGATATCCTGTTCGATGCCCCAGATTTTTGCCTCCGCGCATTCCAGGCTGTTGCCGGCAGGGTCGCGGAAATAGATCGAGCGGCCGCCGTTTGGCCAGTACACCTCGGATTCGATCGCGACGTCAGCCGCCATCAGCTGTTCGGCCATCGCATCGATATTGCGACCGGACACCCGGAAACAGGCATGGCCTTGCCCGGTCGTGCCGTGCGGCGGCACCTGCAGTGCGTCGGGTGCCGGTGGCTTTATCGTTTCCTCGGGGTTGAAGATCAGGAGAACGCCAGGCCCACAGCGGAAGAAGACATGCCGATTGCCGGCGCGGGTGATCTTTTCAAGCCCGAGAACGTCTTCGTAGAACGTCTCGGCCTGATCGAGATCGCGCGCATAGAGCGCCGTTTCCAACATGCCTTCCAGCATGGGGTTCATCCCGCAATCGCCTCTTTCTGCAGGGCGACGAGTTCGCCGATGCCGTTCTTGGCAAGCCGCATCAGCGAACTGAATTCCTCTTCGCTGAACGGCGTGCCTTCGGCCGTGCCCTGGATTTCGACGATGCCGCCGGCGCCGGTCATGACGAAATTTGCGTCGGTCTCGGCCGAGGAATCCTCGAGATAATCGAGGTCGATGACCGGTTGGCTGGCGAAAACGCCGCAGGAGATGGCGGCGACGTGGTCCTTCAGGACCCGGTCGACCTTGATCATGTTGCGGCTTTCCATCCATTTCAGGCAGTCGTAGAGCGCGATCCAGCCGCCGGTGATCGAGGCCGTCCGTGTGCCGCCGTCGGCCTGGATGACGTCGCAATCGAGCGTGATCTGCTTTTCGCCGAGCGCCTGCAGATCGACGACGGCGCGCAGCGACCGGCCGATCAGCCGTTGGATTTCCTGCGTGCGGCCGCCCTGCTTGCCGGCGGCGGCCTCGCGCTTCATGCGCTCGCCGGTTGCCCGCGGCAGCATGCCGTATTCGGCCGTGACCCAGCCCTTGCCGGTGTTGCGCAGCCATGGCGGCGTCTTTTCCTCGAGGCTCGCGGTGCAAAGCACGTGCGTATCGCCGAATTTCACCAGGCACGAGCCTTCCGCATGCTTGGAAAAATTGCGCTCGAACGAGACCTTGCGCATCTGGTCGGTTTTTCTGCCTGAAGGCCGCATTCTCATCTCCTGGAGTTGTTGACCGCTTCTACGATTGGCGGCGCCCATTTGCAAATTCCCTTTTGCCACGGGTGCGAGTTTGACTATATTTTCGGGAGCATCATCAGCGTGGGTTTGAAAAGGTTCATGGGCATCAGGTCGACGTCGGTTTCGGATGCCGTTGCTGCACTGGACGAACGCTCCAGGGAAATTTTCCGCCGCATCGTCGAAGGGTATCTTGAAAGCGGCGAGCCGCTCGGCTCGCGCAATCTGTCGCGCCTGCTGCCGATGTCGCTGTCGCCGGCCTCGGTGCGCAACGTCATGAGCGATCTCGAAGAGCTCGGTCTCATCTATTCCCCGCATGTCAGCGCCGGCCGGCTGCCGACCCAGATCGGGCTGCGCTTCTTCGTCGATGCCTTCATGCAGATCGGCGATCTCTCCGCCGAGGAGCGTGCCAGCATCGATCGCCAGGTGCGGGCCGAAAGCGGCGGCAATCCGGTAGAATCGATGATGAACGAGGCGAGTCGCATGCTTTCCGGCATCTCGCGCGGGGCCGGCCTCGTCATCACCTCGAAAAGCGATCCGGTGTTGAAACATGTCGAGTTCATCCGGCTTGAGCCGACAAAGGCGCTCGCCGTACTCGTCGGCGATCACGATCAGGTGGAAAACCGCATCATCGAACTGCCGGCAGGCATCACCTCGTCGCAATTGACGGAGGCGGCGAATTTCCTCAACGCCCACATGTCCGGCCAGACGCTGCCGGAGCTGCGCAAACAATTAAGCCGTCTGAAGGATGATGTCCGTCACGAACTCGATGCGCTCTCGCGCGATCTTGTCGAGCGCGGCATCGCCGTCTGGGCCGGCAGCCCGGACGAGGGAAAGCCCGCCCAGCTGATCATCCGTGGCCGCGCCAATCTGCTCGAAGGCCTCGCCGGCGCCGAAGATCTCGACCGGCTGCGCATGCTGTTCGATGATCTCGAAAAGAAGGATAGCCTGATCGAGCTTCTTAACCTGGCCGAAAGTGGTTCGGGCGTTCGGATCTTCATCGGTTCGGAAAACAAGCTCTTCTCGCTGTCCGGCTCGTCGCTCATCGTCGCGCCCTATCGCGACGAGGACGACCGGATTGTCGGCGCCGTCGGTGTCATCGGCCCGACGCGGCTCAATTATTCCCGTATCGTGCCGATGGTGGATTATACCGCCCAGCTCGTCTCCCGCCTGTCGCGCAATCCGCTTTGATGTCATCACTGGCGAAGCCGCGGAATTTTCGCTTCTTCGTCACGCAGACTTGATTTTTTCCGGTCAAACCTCGATATCGGGCGCATCTGAAAATACCAACCGGAGACCGTCATGACCGATGAAACGACGAAAAACGGACCTGACGCAACTGCGGCCAACGCCGCAGCCGACGCTGCCGTCAACGTCGAAACAGCCACTGCCGGGCAGGAGGAGGCAAACCAGCCGGATCCGCTCGACCTCCTGAAGGCCGAGAATGCCGAGCTGCGTGACCGCTATCTGCGCCTTGCCGCCGAGATGGATAATCTGCGCCGCCGCACCGAGCGCGAGGTCAAGGATGCAAAATCCTATTCCGTCGCCGGTTTCGCCCGGGACATGCTCGCCGTCTCGGACAATTTGCGCCGGGCGCTGGACGCCATCTCTCCGGAGACCAAGGCCACGGCCGATGCCGGCCTCACCACGCTGATCGAAGGTGTGGAGATGACCGAGCGCGCGATGCTCGCGGCGCTGGAGCGCCACGGCGTTCGCAAGCTGGAGCCGGTTGGCCAGAAATTCGATCCGAATTTCCATCAGGCGATGTTCGAAGTGCCGAACTCCGAAGTGCCGAACAATACCGTCGTCCAGGTCGTGCAGGCCGGCTTCACCATCGGCGAACGCGTCCTGCGCCCGGCCATGGTCGGCGTCGCCAAGGGTGGCCCGAAGCCGGTCGAGGCCGAGATCAATTCCGTCTTCGACGAGAAGGACGCCTGAGCTCGGTTTCCCTCTCCGGCTCGGAGAAGGAGATAAAAATCAGATGCGGGCGAAGCGTTCGATCAGCAGATCGAAGAAGCCGTCCGCATCGACATGGCGCATGACCTTGGCATTGCGCTTGCGGTCGGTCACATGCCACCAGTCGACGACGGTCATCCCGACGGTGAGTTCGGACTGGACCTCGATTTCGACATTGCAGTCCCGGCCCTGGAAAAGCTCTGGTTTCAGCAGATAGGCGACAACCGTCGGGTCGTGCAGCGGCCCGCCGTCGGAACCGTATTTCTCGATATCGAAGCGTTCGAAGAATTCCAGCATTTCGACCATGGCCTTTGCCGGCGCCGTGCCGATCTCGGCCATGCGCTTGACCCGGTCCTTGCGGGTCAGCAGCTGGTGCGTCACGTCGAGCGGCATCATCACGATCGGGACGCCGGAACGGAAAACGATGTCGGCGGCTTCGGGATCGACATAAATGTTGAATTCGGCGGCCGGTGTGATGTTGCCGCCCTCGAAAAAGCCACCGCCCATCATCACCAGCTCGCGAACGCGGGCAACGATGTCGGGCGCCCTCTGGAAGGCCATGCCGATATTGGTGAGCGGCCCGAGCGTGCAGAGCGTCACTGTGCCCTCCGGCTCGCGGCGCAGCGTCTCGATGATGAAATCGACGGAGTGGCCGGGCTGCAGCGCCATCGTCGGTTCGGGCAGATCAGGGCCGTCGAGCCCGGTCTTGCCATGCACATGCTCTGCCGTCACCAGCTTGCGGGCGATCGGCCTATCAGCTCCGGCGAAAACCTTTACATCCGTGCGGCTGCAGAGCTCGCAGACGATGCGCGCGTTGCGGCTGGTGAATGACAGCGGCACGTTGCCAGCGACCGTCGTGATCCCCAGCACCTCGAGCTCATCGCGGCTGCCGAAAGCCAGCATGATGGCGGCCGCGTCATCCTGGCCGGGATCCGTGTCGATGATGATCTTTCTCGCGCTTGCCATTCCACTCGTCCCGTTTCCGCCATGCCGGTTGTCCCGGCAGACACCATCTCTTCATTTCCCGTCGCAAATCGGCACATTACGCGCGGGCATGTTTTGATGCGAGGCAGCAGGTCCTTTGTCAAGCAAGGAGGCGGCCGCGGCCATTCGAAAATTGACAGATGTTTAAATTGGGGAGGGTCGTGCGCGCCTTGCAGCGCCGTAATCATGCCCCCATATTAGCGGCATCCGGATGCTGCGCTTGAGGTCCGGGATGGTCGCTTGCATCAAGGACTTGAAAAGAGATGAGCCGCATTACGCCTTTCGCCAGCCCTTTGCTTCTGGGCTTCGACGCCATGGAAAAGACGCTGGAGCGCATTTCCAAGGCGAGCGACGGATACCCGCCTTACAATATCGAACGCATCGCCGCCGACAGCGGCGCCCCCGAACGTCTGCGCATCACCCTTGCGGTTGCCGGTTTCAGCGAGGAGGAGCTTGATGTCTCCACCGAGGAGAACCAGCTTGTGATCCGCGGCCGCCAGCTGGAGCAGGGCGAGCGGGACTATCTCTATCGCGGCATCGCCGCCCGCCAGTTTCAGCGCACCTTCGTGCTGGCCGACGGCATGCAGGTGCTTGGCGCCGGCCTCAAGAACGGTCTGCTCTCCGTCGATCTAATTCGTCCCGAACCCGCCCGCATGGTCAAGAAAATTAACATTTCGGTTTCACAGTAGCACAACGGTTTGTCGAACCGTTGGTCCCTTCTCCCGGAGGAACAGGAATGTTGATGAAAGAAGCCACGTCTCGCTTGACCAAATCCGAGCTTGCCCACATCGGCAACGGCGAGGTCGCCTATATCAGAAAGATGCGCACTGAAGAGGTCGCCAAGTGCTTCCCAGAGGCGCCGGATATCGATCCGAACGTCGATCTCTGGGCACTCTTCGGCGCCGACGGCACGCCCATCCTTCTGACGGACAACCGCTCCAGCACCTTCTTCAAGGCGGCCGAAGACGAATTGAAGACGGTCAGTCTGCACTGACCGTCAAACGCCATCAGTGCCTATGAAAAACCAAATGCCATCATGCATTTGAAAGCCATACTGCTTCGGAACTAATCGTCGTTGGTGCCGCACGGCACTACATGGCCTTCAATTGCTTCCAGCGCAGTGTTCGCTGAAGTCAGATCTTCCTGAATGTCAGATAGGCCGAGGAACGGCCCTCGCGGCGCGCTTTCGTCTCGTAGCGCGTGCTCGGCCAGCCCTCATAGGGGGTCAGCCAATCCGCCGCGTTTTCCGCCATCCAGTCGAAGCCGCCATGGTCGCGGCATTTGATCAGCGTCCAGTTCACATAGGTGTCGATGTCGGAGGCGAAGCAGAAAAGGCCGCCGGGCTTCAGCACGCGATGAAAGCGGTCGAGATTGGTCTTCGAGACGAAGCGGCGCTTCCAGTGCTTCCGCTTCGGCCATGGGTCGGGATAGAGCAGATCAATCTTGTCGAGCGTGCCATCCGGCAGCCAGTCGAGCAGTTGCGTTGCATCGTCATTATAGACGCGGATATTGGAGGCACCGGTTTCGCCGATGCGCGACAAAAGCTTCTGCATCGAATTGACGAAGGGTTCGACGCCGATGAAACCGGTCGAAGGTCTTTCGAGCGCCCGATGAATCAGATGTTCGCCGCCGCCGAAACCGATTTCCAGCCGCAATGTCGTGACCGGGATCGGGAAGAGGGATGTCAGCGGCTCCGGGGGAGCCGCCGAGAGATCGATGAGGAATGCCGGGAGCAGGCTGTTCAGCGTTTCCGCCTGCTGTTCGCGCAGGGCCTTTCCCTTGCGGCGACCGAAAAAGGCTTCGGTCGCCCGTCCCCGGCGCTCCATATCCGTCATGCAGCAGCCTTGGTCTTGACGGCTTCCTTGAGCGCCTTGACGAGGTCGGTGCGCTCCCAGGAGAACGAGCCGTCACGGCCGGCCTTGCGGCCGAAATGGCCGTAGGCCGAGGTCTTGGCGTAGATTGGCTTGTTGAGGTCGAGGTGACGGCGGATGCCCGATGGCGAGAGGTCCATATTCTGACGGATCGCCGCTTCGACCTGGTCTTCCGACACACCCTTGCCGGTGCCGTGCAGGTCGACATAGATCGACAGCGGCTGCGCGACGCCGATGGCGTAGGAGAGTTGGATCGTGCAGCGGTCGGCAAGGCCGGCGGCGACGACGTTCTTGGCGAGGTAGCGGGCGGCATAGGCAGCCGAACGGTCGACCTTGGTCGTGTCCTTGCCGGAGAATGCGCCGCCGCCATGCGGAGCCGCACCGCCATAGGTGTCAACGATGATCTTGCGGCCGGTGAGGCCTGCATCGCCGTCCGGTCCGCCGATGACGAACTTGCCGGTCGGGTTGATGTACCACTTGCAATCCTCGGCGATCTTCAGTTCGCCGAGTGCTTCGCGGATATAGGGTTCGACGACCGCGCGAACCTTCTTGGAATCCCAGCTCTCGTCGAGATGCTGGGTCGAAAGCACGATCGAGGTCACTTCCGACGGCTTGCCGTCGACGTAACGCACGGTCACCTGGCTCTTGGCGTCGGGGCCGAGCTTGGCGACTTCGCCGTCACCCTTCTTGCGGGCGGCTGCAAGCAGCTGCAGAATCCTGTGGGAATAATAGATCGGGGCCGGCATCAGGTCCGGCGTTTCCTTGCAGGCGTAACCGAACATGATGCCCTGGTCGCCGGCGCCCTCGTCGCCCTGCTGGTCGGCGGCGCTGTCGACGCCCTGGGCGATGTCGGCCGACTGAGAGTGCAGCAGCACGTCGATCTTTGCCTTCTTCCAGTGGAAGCCGTCCTGCTCGTAGCCGATATCCTTGATGGCGCGGCGGGCGGCGGCCTTGAACTTCGAGGGATTGATGACGTCCTTGCCGTCCTTGTCCTTCTTCATCAGGCTCGGTGGCAGGCGGACCTCGCCGGCAATAACGACGCGATTGGTTGTTGCCAGCGTTTCGCAGGCAATGCGCACGCCCCACGGATTGACGCCGGTCTTGGCCGCTTCGCGGTAGACCAGGTCGACGATCTCGTCGGAGATGCGGTCACACACTTTGTCCGGATGACCTTCGGCAACAGATTCGCTGGTAAAGAGATAATTCGCGCGCATTCCGGGATTCCCCTCAAAGAATAAAAGCCAGCTAGTAGGTACTCAGTTCGAGCGCCGATGACAAGCGCACAAGGACATAAATATATCTTTATATCCGCGGCGAAGTGACAAATTTTGCCCCAAAAACATAAAAAAAGCGGCCTTTCGACCGCCTTTCCATTTTGCAATGAGAGCTGGATCAGTCAGCGTCAGCTTCGGCAGCGAGCGCCTTGACCAGTTCCACGACCTTCCGGCGAACCTTGGGATCGGAAATCTTGACGAAGGCGCGGTTGAGCTGCAGGCCCTCCGAGGAGGAGAGGAAGTCTACGACGTAATTCGAGCTGGAGGCTTCGGCCATGCCGCCAACGGCGCCGGCATGTTCGCCGGGCGCATCTTCGAAGAAGAAGGAGACCGGAACATTGAGGATGCTCGAGATGTTCTGCAGACGGCTTGCGCCGACACGGTTGGTGCCCTTTTCATATTTCTGGATCTGCTGGAAGGTGATGCCGAGGCTTTCGCCAAGCTTTTCCTGGCTCATGCCCAACATCGTTCGGCGAAGGCGAATGCGGCTGCCAACATGGATGTCGATCGGATTCGGCTTCTTCTTATTTTCAATCATGGTCGTGCCCTAGCTACGAATTTCTGTTTCCAACCGGCATGCCCCTGATCCATCCCAAAACGCCACGTTGTAAGCGGCGGGAACCCGCCGACAAACATACGTTAAGAACGCCGATTGACACCACTATGCAATTTTAGGGGTTTTTGGTCAATTCAACCCTAAAATAAAACTTCCGCGTGAAATTAGCGCAATCAACATCAACAGTGCTTCGGTCAACCAGAAGTATGTCTCACGGGGGTATGTGGTTCCGAACCCATTGCCGAGCCCATCAACAGTTGCATCAATGAAGCCAGTCTCACCAAGATCGAGGCCCGCGATGATTTCCCCATGCGCGTTCACGATTGCCGAAATGCCGTTGTTGGCGTCGCGAATCAGCGGCAGGCCTGACTCGATTGCTCGAACACGCGCCTGCTGGAAATGCTGGTAGGGCCCGGGCGTGATGCCGAACCAGGCATCGTTGGTGAGGTTGAGGAGCGCGTTGGCATCCACGATGTCGCCGGTCATTTCGCCCGGAAAGATGATCTCGTAGCAGATCAGCGGGTAGAGATTGAGACCGCCGGGCAACGCCAGCAGGTGCCGGCTTGCGGCGGCCGAAAAGCCGCCCGGTATCTCGACGACGTTCTGGATGCCGAGTTCGGTGAGGATGTCCTCGAAGGGCAGATATTCGCCGAAAGGCACGAGATGCACCTTGTCGGAGGCGGCGATGATCTGGCCGCGGCCGTCGATCACATAGATGGAATTGTAGTAGCGCACCGGTGTGCCAGGCCCCATCTCCTCGGCGCGCACCGCGCCGGCGATCAGAACCTGGTCGTCGTCGAGCGTATCGGCGATCCGCGTCAGCGCATCCTGGTTGTCGGTGAGGATGAAGGGGATCGAGGTTTCCGGCCAGACGATAATGTTGGGTTTGCGGCCGCCATTCCTGGGCGCTTCGGCGGAAAGCTTCAGATGGGTCTCGAAGATCGCATTGCGGTCGGCGTCGTTGTCCATCTTCGCCGCCTGGTCGATGGCCGGCTGCACCAGCCGCACCACCGGACGCTTGTCCTCGGGCAAGGGCTGCGGCCGCGGCGCCAGATGGACGGCATAGGCGCCGTAACCGAGGTGGGCGGCAAACAGCAGGGCGGCGAGCGCAATTCCCGACTTCGCGCCCTGTCGCGTTCCGATCAGCGCCGGGGCGGAAAAGACGAAGACGGCAAGTGCAGTCACCCCCATCGCACCGATCACATGCGCCGACTGCATCATCAGCGGAACGGGCATCAGGCCGTAGCCGATGGCATTCCAGGGAAAGCCGGTGAGGATCATGCTTCGAAGCCATTCCATCAGGCCGAAGCCGGCCGCCAGCGCGGCGATCCGTCCCATGCCGTCGGACCAGACGATCCGGGCAAGTGCAGTCGCCAGCCCGTAGAAGACCGCAAGGCCGGCCGGCAGTCCGAGGACTGCCAGGGGCAGTGCCCAGGCAAATTCCGCCGAATCGACCAGCAAGGCATGGCCGATCCACCAAAGGCCGGCGACGAAATAGCCGAAGCCGAACAGCCAGCCGACGGCAAAGGCCGGCCATAGCCTGCCGATCAGGCCGCTTTCAGGAGAAGCCGCCGCCCCGTCGAGCAGCCAGACGAGCAGCGTGAAGGAGAGAAACATCGCCGCGAAAAAACCGAAAGGCGGCAGCGCCAGAGCGGCGAATGCTCCAGCGGCGACGGCCAGCAACGACCGTTTTAACCCCCAGACGAGGATAACCCTGTCCGCAAGCCGCTCCATGCGCACTCCCATCAAACCGCGAATCAACCCATTCGCAGTCTTTCAAAAAAGCGGCTCTTTGTCCTGTTTCCGCGTCGGCCCGAAAGGCGATTCCGACTTTCGCACCGATGCCTAGTTGGTGGTCGATTCGGCCGGCCGGTCGTCGCCGGTCTCGGATCCCGGCGTGATGTCGCCAGCCTCCTTGGCGCGGCGGCGGATCGCGTGGCGCTTGCGGGTGATGCGCAGCCGCTTGATGCGGCGCGGATCGGCGTCGAGAATATGGAATTCGAAGTTCGGCAGAGCCTGGACCACTTCGCCGCGAACGGGGATGCGGCCGAGCGCGGAGAAGATCAGCCCGCCCAGCGTGTCGACTTCGTCGACCTGTTCGCTGATGTCGAAATCCGGTCCGATCGCTTCGGCGATCTCTTCCAGTTCGACACGGGCGTCGGCGACGAAAACGTCTTCGGCAACGCGCTTAAACATCACCTCTTCGTCGTCATGTTCGTCGTCGATGTCGCCGACCACCATTTCGACGATGTCCTCATGGGAGGCGAGCCCGTCGGTGCCGCCATACTCGTCGATGACGAGCGCCATTTGCGTACGGTTCACCTGCATCCGGCGCAGCAGGTCGGAGGCCAGCATCGACGGCGGCACGAACAGGATCTTGCGGATGATGCCGGCCTCGGCCAGCGTCTTCTGCAGGTCGACCCGGGCAAGATCGAAATTCGGCTTGGTCGAGCGCGGCGGCTTCTGGATGTTCTCCGGCGCGACGTCGATCGCCGGCGCTGCAGCGGCCGGCTTTGCCGGGCCGCGGCGCTTGTTGCGCGCCTGCTTGGCGACATAGGAGAGCAGGTCGCGGATATGCACCATGCCGCGCGGGTCGTCGAGCGTATCGGCATAAACAGGCATGCGCGAGCGGCCGGATTCCTCGAAAAGGATCATCAGTTCGCCGATGGTGATATTTTGGTCCACCGCCTCGATATCGGCGCGCGGCACCATCACGTCGGCGACGCGCACCTCGCGAAAGCGCAGGATATTGTGCAGCATCGCCCGTTCGTCGGGCGAAAAAGCGTCGTCGCCGGCCGCATCGGTCATCAGCGCGTCGGCAAGATCCTCGCGCAGTCGCGAGCCCTGCTGCGGGCGGAGAATGCGGGCGGCGCGCGACCAGAAGGATTGGGATCGGCCGGATGGCCGACTACTACTGCCTACCTCATCCGAAGAAGATGATGATTCGGAGTCCTTGGCGTCTGTCGCCGGCTTCGTCGTAAAGTCGCTCATGGTTCCATTTTAAGGTCTTGACCCTCGTAGGGATCAGATAGGCCGAGCTGCGCCAAAATGCGAGTCTCCAGCCCCTCCATAATTTCGGCTTCGGCATTATTCATATGGTCGTAGCCGAGAAGATGCAAGAAACCGTGCACCAGAAGATGGGTCAGGTGGTCGTCGAAGCTCTTGTCGAGTTCCTGGGCTTCCCGCTCCACCGTCTCCCGGGCGATGATGATGTCGCCGAGCATCGGCCCGGGCATATTGCCGCGCTCAACCGGAAAGGCCGGGAAGGAGAGGACATTGGTCGGCTTGTCCTTGCCGCGCCATTCGGCATTGATGTCCTGGATCGAGGCATCGTCGGTAAAGACCAGCGAAACTTCCGGCGGCATCTTCGGAAAGGGCTGCTTCTCATTGTCGCTGAGATAGACCGCGGCGGCCCCGAGCACGCGCTCGCAAAAAACCAGCAGCGTTTCCTCGCCGGGCCAGCCGATGTCCTCGATGCTGATCTGGATATCGAGTTCGGCCATCAGTCCTGCCGACCGACGTCTTCGGCTTCGACAAGATAGGTGGCGTCATAGGCTCTGACGATGCGGCCGACCAGCGGATGGCGCACGACGTCGGTGTCCTTGAAGCGCACGATCGAGATGCCCTCGACGCCGTTCAGCAGCTCCAGGGCCTCGACGAGGCCGGATTTGACGCCCCGCGGCAGGTCGATCTGGCTCGGGTCGCCGGTGACGATCATGCGGGCATTTTCGCCGAGACGCGTCAGGAACATCTTCATCTGCATCGATGTCGTATTCTGCGCTTCGTCGAGGATGATGGCGGCGTTGGCGAGCGTGCGGCCGCGCATGAAGGCGAGCGGGGCGATTTCAATGACGCCGGCGGTGATCGCCCGATCGACCTTGTCGGCCGGGATCATGTCGTAGAGCGCATCATAGAGCGGGCGAAGATAGGGATCGACCTTTTCCTTCATGTCGCCTGGCAGGAAGCCGAGGCGCTCCCCGGCCTCGACGGCCGGGCGCGACAGGATGATCTTTTCGACCGCGCCGCGCTCGAGCATCTGGGCGGCATGGGCAACGGCGAGATATGTCTTGCCGGTGCCGGCCGGGCCGACGCCGAAGACGAGTTCGGCGCGCTCCAGCGCCCTGATATAGGCGTCCTGCGTCGGCGTGCGGGCGATGATCGTCTTCTTGCGCGTCGAAATCTGCGCCATTGTCAGCTTGGCCTTGCGCTCCATGGTGGGAAGGCTGAGCTGATCGTCGGCGGCGACCGCCATGCGGATTGCGCCCTCGACGTCGGATCGTTCCACGCTGCCGCCTTTCTGAAGCTTTTCATAGAGATAATCGAGCGTGCGCCGTGCCTGATTGGTGGTCACGACATCGCCCGATATGACGACGGAATTGCCGCGCGCCCGCGCATCGATGTTCAGCCGCTCCTCGAGCAGCTTGAGGTTCTGGTCGAACTGGCCGAAGAGTTCGCTGGCGAACCGATTGTTCTCGAACGTCAGGACGAAGTGATTGGTGTCGCTCGGCGTGCGGGGGTGGCGCGGTGAAGAAGAAACCAATTCTTGTCCGTTCAAGCGGTCGGGCTCCTTGGGTTAGACCGCAGCCTCTGCGCGTTCGGCAAACAGGCTGTTCGTTCCGGTTCCGGTGATTCGCACTTTGATAATGTCACCGATTTGCGATGCTTTTGCATCAACATTCACGGATTGAAGCCAGGGAGAACGTCCGATCAGCTGGCCCGGCATGCGGCCGGGTTTTTCGAGCAGCAGATCGATCTCCTTGCCGATGCAGGATTCGGCAAACTCCTGCTGCTGCTTCAAAAGAAGCGCTTGCAGGCGTTCCAGCCGTTCTGCCTTGATCTCTTCCGGCACCTGGTCCTTCAGTTCCGCGCCGGGTGTGCCCGGCCGAGTCGAGTATTTGAACGAGAAGGCCTGCGCATAGCGCACCTCCTCCACAAGTCTGAGTGTATCCGCAAAATCCGTGTCTGTCTCCCCCGGAAAACCGGTGATGAAATCGCCCGACAGCGCGATGTCCGGGCGCACGGCGCGGATGCGCTCTATCAGACTGAGATATTCGGCCGCCGTATGACGCCGGTTCATCGCCTTCAGGACACGGTCGGAGCCCGATTGCACCGGCAGGTGCAGGTAGGGCATCAGCGCCCTGAGGTCGCGATGCGCCTCGATCAGCCGGTCGTCCATGTCGCGCGGATGGCTTGTGGTGTAACGCAGCCGCGCCAGGCCGGGGATCTCGGCAAGGCGGTAGAGGAGGTCGCCGAGGCTCCACGCCTCGCCGCGCGGTCCGGCGCCATGCCAGGCGTTGACGTTCTGGCCGAGCAGGGTGATTTCGCGCACTCCGGCTTCGACGAGCTTTTCAGCCTCCTCGACGATCTGCGAAACCGGCCGCGACACTTCCGAGCCGCGCGTATAGGGCACGACGCAGAAGGTGCAGAACTTGTCGCAGCCCTCCTGCACCGTCAGGAAGGCGGTGACGCCGCGGGCGCGGATCTTGCGGCTCTCGGCGAGCGGCAGGTGCTCGAACTTGTCCTCGATCGCATATTCCGTATCGACGACACGCTGGCCCTCTTTGGCCCGGCGCAGCGCCTCCGGCAGGCGGTGATAGGTCTGCGGCCCGATGACGACATCGACGGCGGGCGCGCGGCGCAGAATCTCTTCGCCTTCGGCCTGGGCGACGCAGCCGGCAACGCCGATCATCATCTCCCGGCCGTCGGCGGCCTTTTTCTTTTTCATCTCGCGCAGCCGCCCGAGCGCCGAATAGACCTTCTCCGCCGCCTTCTCTCTTATATGACAGGTGTTGAGCAGAACGAGATCCGCCTGTTCCATGTCTTCGGTCGGTTCGTAGCCGTCGCGGGCAAGCGCATCGCTCATGCGCGTGGAATCATAGACGTTCATCTGGCAGCCATAGGTCTTGATGAAGACCTTGCGGCTGTTGCTGCCGTCGCGGAGAGAAACCTCCGGGGCCTGAAGAAGGGCGTTATCCTGTGTCATGGCGCGCTATTTAGTGTTTTTTGCCGCCCGAGAAAAGAGACCTCTCGGCTTAGCCGATATCGCGACCGCGCAGGCTTGTGATGAGAAGGCTGCGGATGCGCGAGGCGATCGTCGCGCTTACCTCCTTGCGATTGCTGTCGGCGCGGTATTCCACCGCCTCGCCGAAGGAAATTTCCGCGTCGATGGCGCCGCATCTGAGAATGTCGATCAGATGCGGCAGGAGCTCGATATCCCCCGGCCAGGCGGCAAGCGGCCGGTGGTAGCGTCCCATCGGAAGGCCGTGCACTCTGGTATAAGCAACGGCCACCGGCTGCACCACGACGGTTCCCGTCGGCGAATAAGGCACCGCCATCGCGGCAGCGCCGAACAGCGACGACTTGACCTCCAGCAACCGGTTGCCGTCCGAGGTCGTGCCCTCGGGGAAGAGCACGACAATCTCGCCGTCGGCCATGCGCCCGGCGATTTCATTTGCCTGATGGCCGGTCTTGCGCCTCTCCTCGCGCACGACGAACACGCTCTTCTGCAGCTTGGCGAGGGTGCCGAAGATCGGCCAATCGGCGACTTCGATCTTGGCGATGAAGGCGACGTCGGCGACGGCCGACATCACCATGATGTCGAGCCAGGACGAATGGTTGGAGCAGAGCATCAGCGGTCGGCGGTCTTCCAGCCTGCCTGTCACCCGGACGCGGAGGCCGAGACAATAACAGATGATACGGTGCCAGACGCGCGGAAGACTACGGCGCAGCCGCCAATCGAAACGCAGGGCCAAGACCTGCAGCGGCATGAGCACGATGCTGACGGCAAGGATGACGACCGCAGCGAAGGCAATGCGCAGCCAGGCAATCAAATGCGGCACTCCCGGGCTGCCATCGCTTCAGAGATCTTCCTTCTTCAACGGAATGCCGTAGAGCTCCAGGCGGTGGTCGACCAGCTGGAAGCCGTGCTCGCGGGCGATGCGCTCCTGCAGCGCCTCGATCTCAGGCGAACGGAATTCGATGACCGTGCCGGTCTTCAGGTCGATCAGGTGGTCATGATGCTCTTCCGGCACCGTTTCGTAGCGCGAGCGCCCGTCGCGGAAGTCGTGGCGGGCGATGATGCCGGCATCCTCGAACAATTTGACGGTGCGATAGACCGTGGAGATCGAGATCTTCGCATCGACCTTCACGGAACGGCGGTAAAGCTCTTCGACGTCAGGATGGTCTTCCGACTCTTCGAGGATGCGCGCGATCACGCGGCGCTGCTCGGTCATGCGCATGCCACGTTCGGCGCAAAGCTCCTCGAGGGTCTTGGCTACGTCGGTCATGGCCCGCCTTCAAAAATAATCGCGTTTTCACAATGCCTGCACGGCGTTTGCGCCGGTCCGCATGTCATGCTCTGCAGGGAACTATCGAAGAACGCGCTTCATGACAAGCGCCGTGGAACGGGCGCCGTTTTCCTGCTTGTAGTAGCCCTGGCGCTCGCCGACCTTTTCAAAGCCGAGCTTGCGGTATAGGCCGAGCGCCGCCGTATTGCCGCTGTCGACCTCGAGAAACATGCTCTCGCCGCCACGCGCCCGCGCCTCGCGCATCGCCGCCTGCATCAGCCGCCAGCCCAGCCCGGCACGGGCGACCTTCGCCTGCACGGCAATCGTCAGGATCTCGGCCTCGCCGGCGACTTGGCGGGCAAGGATAAAGCCGGGAAGCGGCTTTTTCAGGATGGCATTGGTCTGGCGCGCGACGAAGCCGAAAACAGTCTCCTGCGACAGCAGGCTGTGGAATTCGCCGTCGCCCCAGGGCCGGGCGAAACGCTCGCCATGCAGGACGGCGACGTCGCGGCAATCCTCGCGCTCCATGGCGATGATTTCAAATTCCGGCTTCAGCGTCAGATAGGCTTCCAGCATGGTCACACTCGTCGCGCAATCGCATATCCGGCCTGCGGCTTGGCATCCGGTCCGCGCAGATAAAGGGGCTTGGGCTTTCCGGCATCGACAGGGGCGGCAGCCCCCAGACGCGCGACAATCGAAATCGGAAAGACGTTGGGGTGATCGCCACCGGCGCTGGCCTTCAGGAGCGGCGTTGCCGAACCGGTGATTTCACCGTCGAAGCCGGCCGCTAAAGCCTGGGCCTCGGCGACGCTTGCCGCCCGCGGCTGATCGAGCGGGGAACCATCGGCTGCGAAGGACTGGAGATAGATTTCGTCCCGCTTGGCGTCCATCGCCGCCAGCACGGCGCGGCCGGGCGTCTTCTCACGCTGGGCGGCGGCCATCACCTCGAGCGTGGTGACGCCGACGACGGGCACATTGAGGGAAAGCGCAAAACCGCGGGCTGCGGCAACGCCGACGCGGATACCGGTAAAGGAGCCGGGGCCGATCGTGACGGCAACGCGGTTGATCTGAGAAAGTGTCACTCCCGCCTGATCCAGCACGCGATCGACGATACCGATCAGATGTTCAGCATGCCCCTTGCCGATCATGTCCGATGCCTCCCCCAGCACCGTATTCCTGCCGCTGTCATAAATGGCGGCAGCGCAATCCACACCTGCCGTGTCGAGCGCCAGAACGATCATGCCATCAATTTCCGAATAAACTGTTTGTCGCCTAACCATAAACCGTCCGGCCGAACCTGAGATGAACGGCCGGAGCGAATTCGAAATTCTTAAGCGGCAATCACTTCCTGCACTTCGGGAACGAAATGGCGCAGCAGGTTCTGGACGCCGTGCTTCAGCGTCGCCGTCGAAGACGGGCAGCCGGAGCAGGAGCCTTTCATGTTCAGATAGACCTTGCCGTCCTTGAAGCCGCGGAAGGTGATGTCGCCGCCGTCCTGGGCGACGGCCGGGCGCACGCGGGTCTCCAGAAGCTCCTTGATGGTCAGCACGATCGATTCATCGGCTTCATCAAAGAACTCGTCGCCGGCATCGGCATCCTCGGAAAGGATGGAAGCATCCCCCATGACCGGCTTGCCGGACATGAAATGCTCCATGATCGAGCCAAGGATAGCCGGCTTAAGATGCTGCCATTCGGCGTTGTCCTTGGAGACGGAAATGAAATCATAGCCGAAATAGACACCGGTCACACCGGGAATATCGAACAGTCGGGCGGCGAGCGGCGAGGCTTCAGCCTCTTCGGCGCTGCGGAATTCGGCGGTGCCGTTTTCCATGACGACCTTGCCTGGCAGGAACTTCTGTGTGGCGGGGTTCGGCGTGGCTTCGGTCTGAATGAACATCTGGCTCTCCATGTGACAGGCTCGAGACCTCGGCCGTCTTTAGAATTCTTCAAAAGAAGATAAGCCCATTGCCTGATCTAATCAAGAGACTTGCACTCAAGAAATAGGCTCAGCAGAGGGCGTCGATTTCCTCGTTGGTCAGCGTATCCGGCAGGACGGTAACGGGGATCGGAAACGCCGCCGCGCGTCCGGCGACCGACGAAACAAGCGGTCCCGGACCTTCTTTTGCCGAGCCGGCGGCAAGAACGAGGATCGCCACATCGCGGTCTTCCTCGATCACGGCGTTGATCTGCTCGGCGGCACTGCCTTCACGGATGACGACCTCAGGCTCGATGCCGATCGTCTCGCGCACGATCTGCGCGATCTTGGCAACGGTTGCCTCGGCTTCCTCGCGCGCCTCGGCCCGCATGATCTCCTCGACGCCGAGCCATTGCTGGAAATCGCCGTTGGGGATCACATAGAGCAGCACCAGGCCGCCATTGGAATTCTTCGCGCGCCGGCCGGCATAATGAACGGCGCGCTGGCATTCGGGTGTCCCGTCGATCACCGCCATGAATTTGCGGCGGTGGCCTTCGAGCCGTGAGAGTCGCTTCGATACCATGGGGCGGACTCTGACACCCGAAGCGGAAAAATTGCAAGCGCAGTTTTCTGGCGCCTCTCGCTCTGACGGAGATCCTCTTCTCCCCCAAGAAGGCAGAAGAAGAGATCTGCCTCAGTAGAGGAAGCCGATGACGTCGCGTACTTGGCTCATCGTTACTTCGGCGCGGGCTCTCGCCCGTTCGCCGCCCTTGCGCAGGATCGCGTCGATATGGCTGGTATCGTCCATCAGCCGGCGCATCTCGCCGGTGATCGGCGCCAGCACATGGATGGCGAGATCGACCAGTGCCGGCTTGAAGACGGAGAACTGCTGGCCGCCAAAGTCGGCCAGTACCTCCGCCTTCGATTTGTCGGCGAGCGCGGCATAGATCGCCACCAGATTGTCGGCTTCCGGACGGCCCTGCAACCCGTCAACCTCGCTCGGCAAACCGTCCGGATCGGTCTTGGCCTTGCGGATCTTCTTCGAGATCGCGTCCTCGTCGTCCATCAGATTGATGCGCGAAAGGTCGGAGGGATCGGATTTCGACATTTTTTTGGTGCCGTCGCGCAGCGACATGACGCGCGGCGCCGGTCCGCCGATCAGCGGTTCGACCATCGGGAAATAGGCATGCACCGGCTCGTCGCCGACGGTGATGTCGATGCCGTAGCCGCTCTTGCGAATATGCTCGGCATAATCGAGGTTGAACTTCATCGCGATGTCGCGGGCAAGCTCCAGATGCTGCTTCTGGTCCTCGCCAACCGGCACATGAGTGGCGCGATAGACGAGAATGTCGGCGGCCATCAGGCTCGGATAGGCGTAAAGGCCGAGCGAGGCCTGCTCGCGGTCCTTGCCAGCCTTGTCCTTGAACTGCGTCATGCGGTTCATCCAGCCGATGCGGGCGACACAGTTGAAGATCCAGGCGAGTTCCGCGTGCTGCGGCACAGCCGACTGGTTGAAAACGATATGTTTTTCCGGATCGATGCCGGCGGCGATGAAGGCGGCGGCGATCGAGCGCGTCTGGCTCGGCATGTCCTCGTGCACCAGCTGGGCGGTGAGCGCATGCATGTCGACGACGCAGTAGATGCAGTCGTTGCCTTCCTGCAGCGCCACGAACCGGCGGATCGCACCGAGATAATTGCCGAGATGCAGATTGCCGGTCGGCTGTACGCCGGAGAATACGAGTTTCTTGAATTCGCTCATGTCGTCCTCAATAGGCTGGTGGAGGGCCCCAAGGCTTCTCGCCTATGTTGCTAACGCCGCGGCTTATGCACGGGCGGCCGATCGCAATCAAGAGGTTCGGGCTGCGGCATGCTGGATCAGGTCGAAGGTGTTGCCGTAAGGATCCGCAAAGACCGCGACCGTACCGTAAACCTCATGTCTGGGCTGCTCGAGAAAACGCACGCCGGCGCCGAGCATGGCGGCATGATCGCGAGCGAAATCGTCGGTCTTCAGGAAGAAGCCGACGCGGCCACCCGTCTGGTTGCCGATCGCCGCGCGCTGCGCCTCGTTGGCCGCCTGCGCCAGCAGAAAGGCGGCGCCATCCCCGCCTTTCGGCTTCACCACCACCCAGCGTTTGCCCCCCGGCTGGGGCTCGTCCTGAAGGCAATCGAAACCGAGGGTGCCGCAATAAAAGCCCTTGGCGCGGTCGTAATCGTCGACGACGAGCGTGACGAGAAAAAGAGACTGAAGCGTCATGTGATCTCCCATGTTTGGATGTTTATTCCACCTAGGACGCGAATGAAGCTCACTTTTAAGCCGAATTGATCAGCGCCATTAGTTAAAATTGAGTATAAAATTTCACAGAAAAGCTTTTATTGAACTGAGAATCCTCGGCCGCGCTGGCCAGTCCAACGATCGCCAGCTAACCGCCCGGAGGGACCATGCAGAACGTCAGTTTGCTCGCCATGGCAGGCCTTTTCGCCCTACAATCCGCAACCGGCGCCGTCGGTCAAGACAGCAAGAGACCGGCCATTCATCTTCCCACGCATGAGGCGCGTCTCGCCTATGCGGTCCAGACCGTCAGCGTGCGCGCCGGCTGTTTTCCAGAGCGTCTGCGAGCGATCCTCTCGCATATCGCCGCAAAGACCGGACGCCGCCCGATCGTCACCTCCGGCCTCCGGCCGCATCCCCGCCGTCATGGCTCCCTGCATGGAAAATGCCTGGCGGCCGATATCCGGGTGCCCGGCCTCTCGGAACGAACAATCATTGCTGCCGCCAGGACAGCTCCAGGCATCGGCGGCATCGGCAGCTATTGCAACGGCATCATTCATGTCGATGTCGGCCCGCAACGACGATGGGTCGATTGTTAAAGCAATTTGAGAAACGTGCGGCTCGGCCTTGTGCAAGAGCTGTCCGGTTCGGACCCGCCCAAAGCCGTCGGTGGCGGCAGCCGGGTGAGGGGCAGGTTTCGCCAATTTCCCTCGTTTCACACGTCCTTCGCCGGCACCGGCTTGCGGTTGAGGTTGCGCCTTATCATGCCAAGATCCGCCCCGCCGATCAGGAAGGCGGCGGCGAAATAGATGAGCATGGCGATTGCGATCAGCAGCCCCAGCGTACCGACCTTGCTCAGAAGCGGCGCGCCGGAGGCGAGCCATGGCGCCCAATAGTGCTTGAGGAAGACGATTGCCGCGCCCATGACGGCCGAGGCGACGATCAGCAGGGCGGCGCGTTTTGCCAACGCCCATTCCCATGTCAGATGGCCGCGGCGCAGAAGCGTGGTGAACAGCAGCAGCGTGCTGATCCAGCCGGCTGTGGCTTCGGCGACGGCGATGCCGGGCGCGCCCATAAAGGGAAAAAGGGTCAGCGCCGTCGCGCAGTTGGTTCCCACCGCGATGGCCGAGAAGCGCATCGGCGTCTTGGTGTCCTCGCGGGCATAAAAGCCCGGCTGCAGCGCCTTGATCAGCACGAAGGCGGGCAGGCCGATGCCGTAGATCGCCAGGATCGAGCCGACCACCGCGGTGTTCTCCTGATGGAAGGCGCCGCGCTCGTAGAGCACGCGGATGATCTCGTCGGAGAGGATCCAGAGCGCGAAAGCGGCGGGGATGGTCAGGAACAGCACGAATTCGATCGAGCGGTTCTGCAGGTTTGCCGCTTCGCGTAGCGCCCCGCCCTTCAGTGCCCGGGCGAGCTCCGGCAGCAGCACGACGCCGACAGCGACGCCGACGACGCCGAGCGGCAGCTGATAGATGCGGTCGGCATATTGCAAGGCGGCAATCGCGCCGTCGCGGGAGGAGGCGATCGCCTGGCCGATCAGCTGGTTGATCTGGGTAATGCCGCCGGTGACGGCGGCCGGCACGGCGAGGATCAGCAGCCGCTTGACATTCGCAGTCATTTTCGGGAAGCGCAGGCTGATGCTCATGCCGGCCGCCAGCACGCCGACATAGACGACGGCGAGCTGCAGCACCCCGGCGGCAAGAACGCCCCAGGAGAGATACCAGGCCGTCGCGAGCGGATCGGCGCCGGTATAGAGCGAATAAAACAGCGCCCCGATCATCACCACGTTGAGGAAGACGGGGGCGATGGCGGCGGCGAAGAAATGATGCAGCGAATTCAGCATGCCGCTCATCATCGCCGTCAGCGACATGCACATCAGATAGGGAAACATCACCGCCGCCATGCGGATCGTGATCGAGAATTTCTCGGCATCGTCGGCAAAACCCGGCGCGATGATGAAGCGCACCAAGAGCGGCATGGCAAGCTCCATCACAATGGTGATGAGGAGCAGCACCGAAAACAAGACGCCGAAGACTTCTTCCGAAAAGCGCTTGGCGCCGTCCGTGCCGTTCGCCTCGATTTCCTTGGCAAAGAGCGGCACGAAGGCGGCATTGAAGGCGCCTTCGGCAAACAACCGCCGGAAGAGGTTCGGAAAACGGAAAGCAGCGTAGAAGACGTCGGCCATCGGTCCGGTGCCGAGCGCCGCCGCCATCAGCGTTTCACGGGCGAACCCGAAGATCCGGCTGCCGAGAGTGGCGCCGCCGACGGTCGCGAATTTCTTGACGAGGCTCATGCTTTGGGGCTCATGCGGGGGAATCGGCTTTCTTTTCGGCGGCGGGCGATGTTCGGGTGGCGGCGGGCGCGATGATGCCGGAGGGCATGCGCTCGCGCAGCTCGTCCTGCTCCTCTGCCATCACGGCCTTCATGCGGGCGGTGATATTGGCGCGCTTGCTGTCGCCCGATATTTTCTGACCCACGAGATCGGTGACGTAGAAGGTGTCGATCACCTTCTCGCCGAAGGTGGTGATGCGCGCCGACTGGATGTCGAGCGACAGATCGGAGAGCACGGCGGTGATCTCCGACAGCAGGCCCGGCCGGTCGAGGCATTCGACCTCGATGACCGTGAACTTGTTCGACAGGCTGTTGGTGATGTTGACCGAGGGCGGAATGTCGAAAGCCTTGCTTTTCTTGCGGTTGCGCGTGCGCGTGGCGATGACCTCGGGCAGGCGCTTGCGGCCGGCCAGTACATCCTCGATCATCCGCCCGATCGTGCCGGCGCGGCGAAGCTCGTCGGCGTCGTCGGAAAATTCACGGCTGACATGGATCGTATCGAGCGCCCGTCCATCCGAGGTCGTGAAGATCTGTGCGTCGACGATGTTGGCGCCGGCCGCAGCACAGGCGCCGGCAATGACGGCGAGCAGTCTGGGATGGTCGGGCGACAGCACTGTGATTTCAGTGATGGCGTGGAAACTGTCGGTGCGCACCATGGTGGCGAGCGCCTGGCCCGCCTTGTCAGCCTGGCGGATGAAGTCGGCGTGGCGGAGCTGGTCTTCCAACGGCACGGACAGCAGGTAGGGCTGGTAATGCAGCTTCGTATAGGTGTTGCGGTCCTTCTGGCTCCAGGCGGAAAGGGCGCCGCGCAGCGCCTCGGCGGCGGCATTGGCCCGCTCCTTGCGGGAGACCTCCGAAAAGCCGCCGGCCAGCAGCAACTCGGTTTCGTAATAGAGCGTGCGCAGCAACTGGCCCTTCCAGCCGTTCCAGACGCCGGGCCCGACGGCGCGAATATCGCAGATCGTCAGGATCAGAAGCATCTTCAGCCGGTCGAGTGACTGTACGCGGTCGGCAAAGTCGATAATGGTCTTGCGATCGGTGAGGTCGCGGGTCTGCGCCACCATCGACATCGTCAGATGTTCCTCGATCAGCCAGACGACGAGTTCCGTCTGCTTCTGCGACAGTCCGAAGCGGGCGCAGAGCTTGCGGGCGACGCGGGCGCCGGCGATCGAGTGATCCTCCTGGCGGCCCTTGGCGATGTCGTGGAGCAGAACGGCGACGTAGAGCGCCTCGCGATCCTCGATGTTCGAGATCAGCTTGTTGGCAAGCGGATGCAGATCCTCGGCGCGTCCCTTGTCGATCTCGGAGAGAACGTCGACGGTGCGGATCAGATGCTCGTCGACGGTGTAGTGGTGATACATGTTGAACTGCATCATCGCGACGATCTTGCCGAAATCGGGGATGAAGCGGCCGAGCACGCCGGCCTCGTTCATCCGGCGCAAAATCAGCGCCGGGTCGCGCTTCGACGTCAGGATCGACATGAAGAGGCGGTTCGCTTCGTCGTTTTCCCGTAAGCTGTTGTCGATCAGCGCGAGCGAACGGGTGACGCGTTTCAGCGCATCCGGATGGAATTCCAGCCCGTTGATGTCGGCGACGTGAAAGAGCCGGAGGATGCTGACCGGATCGCGCTTGAAGACATCGGCGTCGGCGAGAGCGATGCGGCCGCGGTCTTCGACGAATTCGACGCTGCCGGCGATTTTGCGGGTGCGATGGGTAAAGCGGCTGATGACGCCGGTGAGGCCCGGGATCGACTTCGCCTGCTGGTCTTCGAGCGCGGCGCACAGGATGCGTGTGAGATCGCCGACGTCCTTGGCCACGAGGAAATAGTGCTTCATGAAACGCTCGACCGCCGAAAGGCCCGGGCGGGTGTGATACCCGAAGGCTTCGGCGATCTCGCGCTGGATGTCGAAGGACAGGCGCTCCTCGGCCTTGCCTGTCAGGAAGTGCATATGGCAGCGCACCGCCCAGAGAAAATCGTCGGCTTTCTCAAGCAGGCGATATTCGTGTTTTGACAAGACGCCGAGCTTGATCAGCTCCGCCTGGTCGCGCACGTGGTAGTAATATTTCGAGATCCAGAACAGCGTGTGCAGGTCTCGAAGCCCGCCCTTGCCTTCCTTGACGTTCGGCTCGACGAGGTAACGCGTGTCGCCCGCCTTGCGGTGGCGCTCGTCGCGCTCGGCCAGTTTGGCGGCGATGAATTCGGGGCCGGTTCCGGTGACGATCTCCTTGTCGAAACGGGCCTCGAGCTCGGTTTCCAGCCGCTGCAGGCCGCAGATATAGCGCATCTCGAGGATCGCGGTACGGATCGTCATGTCGGATTTGGAAAGCGCGATGCATTCTTCCACCGTGCGGGTGGCGTGGCCGACTTTGAAGCCCATGTCCCAGAGCACGTAGAGCATGAATTCGACCGCCTTGTGCGTCTCCTCCGAAGGCCGCGGCGGGAAGAGGAAGAGCAGGTCGATATCGGAGCCCGGTGCCAGCGTGTCGCGGCCGTAGCCGCCGACGGCGGTGACGGCGAACTTGTCCTTCTGCAGCGGAAAAATATGGGCAGTGGCGAAATTGTAGAGGACGGTGATGATCTGGTCCTGCAGCCAGGATATCCGAAAGGCGCAATTAAGACCGCTGCCGTCGGCGGCAAGGGCTGCGCGCGCCTTCTGCCGGCCGTCCGCGCTCGCCTTTTTCAGCGCCGCGAGAAGATCGGCGCGCATGATGTCGGGCCGGTTCCGATTGGCTTCGGCAACGGCGTCGCACTGCGTCTGCAAGAGCTCGGTGTCGAGGATCTCCGAGAAATCGAGGTTGCGCGTCGCGCTCACAGGGGTGGTTTCCTGTCCATGCCGGGCTGCCTGATCGGGGCTCGCCTCACGTTTCGTCTGCATGCGCTATAACCTCTTTGCCCGGCGATTGACACGGGCCTTCATATTGCAAGAACCTTTAAATTTGGCGAAATGGTGTTGCCATGCTGCGATGCGGGACGCTTTGCCGCAAGCGGCGGCCTTTCCCTAAAGCCTAGTCTGCGATCTGCGCATGCAGCGAATACAGCACCTGCCGGGTCTCGCGCTGGATCTCCTCGAGCGTCGCCCTGTCGCACTCGCGGTAGCCCGCCTTAGCGATCGACGTTCCAAGTTCAGAGATCATAGCGCAGGAGCGGGTGATTTTCAGCAGGCCGATCGGCGATGTCCAGCCGCGCGCGTTGCGGTCTTTGTCGGCGCGCCGCATCGTGTCGAGCATGGAGCAGATGAGCGAGAGGCGCTCGGTTTCGCGGACCAGCTTCGCCATGAACATCGGCTGCGCTCCTATTTCAGCTTTTTCTTGAGATCGTAAAGCGCATCAAGCGCCTCGCGCGGCGTCATGTCGTCGAGGCTCATCGCCTTCAGCGTCTCCTCGACCTTGGAGGGGCCGCGGGCAGTGTCCTCGCGGCGCACCGCCACCTGGAAGAGCGGCAGGTCGTCGATCAGCTGGCTCGCCGGGTTCTTGCGGTCGGCATCTTCGAGGCGGGTGAGCACGTCGCGGGCCCGCGACACGACCGAGGCCGGTAGCCCGGCAAGCCTAGCGACCTGGATGCCGTAGGAGCGGTCGGCGGCACCCGGCCCGACCTCGTGCAGGAAGATCACGTCGCCGTCCCATTCCTTGACACGCATCGTCGCGTTCGATAGCCGGCCAAGCTTTTCCGACAGCACGGTCAACTCATGGAAATGCGTGGCGAAGAGGCCGCGGCAGCGATTGGCCTCATGCAGGTGCTCGACGGCGGCCCAGGCGATCGACAGCCCGTCGAAAGTGGCGGTGCCACGGCCGATCTCGTCGAGGATCACGAGCGAGCGGTCGCTCGCCTGGTTGAGGATAGCAGCCGTTTCCACCATCTCGACCATGAAGGTCGAGCGCCCGCGCGCCAGATCGTCGGAGGCGCCGACGCGGGAGAACAGCCGGTCGACGATGCCGATATGGGCCGATGTCGCCGGCACGAAGGAACCCATCTGCGCCAGGATCGCAATCAACGCGTTCTGACGCAGGAACGTCGATTTACCGCCCATATTCGGGCCGGTGAGCAGCCAGATCGCCCCGTCCTTGTCGCCCGTTTTCGGCGACAGATCGCAATTGTTGGCGACGAAGGGGCCGCCCGCCTGGCGGCGCAGCGCCTGTTCGACGACCGGATGGCGCCCGCCCTCGATCGCAAACATCTTCGAGCCGTCGACCTGCGGCCGGCAATAGGCCTGCTCTTCGGTGAGCAGCGCCAGGCCTGCGGCGACGTCGATCACCGCAAGCGCCCGCGCGCCCGCCTTGATCGCTTCGGCCTGCGCCACGACGGCTGCCGTCATCCTGTCGAAGGCTTCGAGTTCGATCGCGAGCGCCCGGTCGGCTGCGTTGGCGATGCGGCTTTCGAGATCGGCAAGTTCGGTCGTGGTGAATCGCATGGCGCTTGCCATCGTCTGGCGATGGATGAAGCGGGCCTTCGCTTCGGCCGTGTCCGTCATCGGAGCGGCGTTGCCGGCGGTCACCTCGATGAAATAGCCGAGGATATTGTTGTGCTTGATCTTCAGCGACCGGATGCCGGTTTCTTCGGCATATTGCAATTGCAGCCCGGCGATGACGCGGCGCGACTGATCGCGCAGCGCCCGGACCTCGTCAAGCTCGGCGCTGGCGCCGTCGCGCAGGAAACCGCCATCGCGTTTCAACAGCGGCAATTCATCGGCGAGCGTCTCGGCAAGCAGGGTTTCGAGGCCCGCCGGAAGGGCTTGCAGCCCGGAGAGCGCTTGATCAAGCTCTTCCGGCAGCATCGCGCTTGCAAGCAGATCGGCAAGTCCGCCGGCCGCTTGCAGGCCCTGGCGAATTGCCCAGAGATCGCGCGGTCCGCCGCGGTCGAGCGCCAGGCGGGAGAGCGCGCGCGGCATGTCGGGCACATGTTTCAGCGTGTCGCGGAGCTTGCCGCAGAGCGCGGGCTCTTCGATCAGGAAGCCGATCGAATCGAGCCGCGCATTGATGCGGGCGGGGTCGGTGAGCGGCGACATCAGCCGTTCGGCGAGAAGTCGCGCGCCGCCGCCGGTGACGGTGCGGTCGATCGCCTTCAGCAGCGAACCATTGCGATCTCCGGAGAGCGTTCGGGCAAGCTCCAGGTTGGCGCGGGTGGCCGGGTCGATGAAGAGCGTCGACGCGGCACTTTCCCGCTCCGGCCTGCCAAGCGGCGGCCGTTCGGCGATCTGCGTCTTCTCGACATAGGCGACGGCGGCTGCGGCCGCCGCCAGCTCGGCGCGCGAGAAGCTGCCGAAGCCGTCGAGGGTCGAGACGCCGAAATAGCGCGCGATCCGGCCTTCGGCGCTGGCGCTGTCGAAGAGCACGGAAGGCTGTGGAACCGCCGTGCGGCCAAGCACGTCGAAGACCGGCTTGAGCTCGGCATCGTGGAAGATCGTGTCGGGCAGGATCAATTCGCGCGGATCGATGCGCAGGATGTCGGCCAGCAGCCGCGCGCTTTCCGTCTCGGCAAGCCGGAAGACGCCTGTGGAAATATCGATCCAGGCGAGCGCCAGCTGCGGTTCGCCGCCGCCGCGGATGCGGGCAAGCGCCATCAGATAGTTCGATTCCGAAGGCGAGAGCAGCTTCTCCTCGGTGAGCGTGCCGGGCGTGACGAGACGGATCACGTCGCGTTTGACGACCGATTTGGCGCCGCGTTTCTTGGCCTCGGCCGGATCCTCGATCTGTTCGCAGACGGCGACGCGGAAGCCGAGCGAAATCAGCTTCTGCAGATAGTCGTCGGCCGCATGCACCGGCACGCCGCACATCGGGATATCCTGACCCATGTGCTGGCCGCGCTTCGTCAGCGTGATGCCGAGCGCGCGGGAGGCTTCCAGCGCATCCTCGAAGAACAGTTCGTAGAAATCGCCCATGCGATAGAACAGCAGCGAACCCGGATTGTTCGCCTTGATCTCGATATATTGCTCCATCATCGGCGTCGCCGAGGCGCGGCTTTCCGCCGTGGCGAGCTCGGCAGCCGAAAAGGCTTCATTCCCAATGTCTATACGTGCGTTCACGGAGGTGCAGTTTTTCCCAAAAAAACAGGTGCCAACCCTATCCGCGCGCCGCTATAGATGACAACTGCATTTGAGGAAGAGCGAAGCGTCGCCCACAGGACGTTGGAGGATTTATGCCCGATATCGACAAGAAGGACCGACCGGTGACCTCGGTGACCGATCAGGAGGCGCTTGATTTTCACGCCATGGGCCGCCCCGGCAAGCTGGAGATCAACCCGACCAAGCCGATGGCAACGCAACGCGATCTCTCGCTCGCCTATTCCCCGGGCGTCGCCGTCCCGGTCAAGGCGATCGCCGCCGATCCGCAGACCGCCTATGACTATACCGCACGCGGCAATATGGTCGCCGTCATATCGAACGGGACGGCGATCCTCGGCCTCGGCAACCTCGGCGCGCTTGCCTCCAAGCCGGTCATGGAAGGCAAGTCGGTGCTGTTCAAACGCTTCGCCGATGTCGATTCCATCGACCTCGAGATCGATACGGAAAATGTCGACGAGTTCATCAACTGCGTGCGCTTCCTCGGCCCCTCCTTCGGCGGCATCAATCTCGAGGATATCAAGGCGCCGGATTGCTTCGTCATCGAGAGCCGGCTGCGCGAGCTGATGGACATTCCCGTCTTCCACGACGACCAGCATGGCACCGCGATCATCGCCGCCGCCGGCCTGATCAACGCGCTCGAACTGACCGGCCGCGACCTGAAGACGACTAAGCTCGTCTGCAACGGCGCCGGCGCTGCGGCGATCGCCTGCGTCGAACTCATCAAGGCGATGGGTTTTGCACCCGAAAACGTCATCCTTTGCGATACCAAGGGCGTCATCTATCAGGGCCGCACCGAGGGCATGAACCAGTGGAAATCGGCGCATGCGGCAACGACTGACGCGCGCACGCTGAAAGAGGCGATGAACGGCGCCGACGTCATTTTCGGTCTGTCGCAGAAAGGCGCCTTCTCGGCCGAGATGATCCGCTCGATGGCCGATCGGCCGATCATCTTCGCCATGGCCAATCCCGATCCCGAGATCACCCCGGAGGAGGTCGCCCGCCTCCGCGACGACGCCATCATGGCGACGGGGCGTTCCGATTATCCGAACCAGGTCAACAACGTCCTCGGTTTTCCCTATATCTTCCGCGGCGCCCTCGATGTGCGCGCCTCCACCATCAACGACGCGATGAAGATCGCCGCAGTCAAGGCGCTGGCAAACCTTGCCCGTGAGGACGTGCCCGATGATGTCGTCGCCGCCTACCAGGGCAACCGCCCACGTTTCGGGCCGCAATACATCATTCCCGTTCCCTTCGATCCGCGCCTGATCTCGGCAATCCCGGTGGCGGTCGCTGAGGCCGCGATCGAAAGCGGCGTCGCCCGCAAGGTGATCACCGACATGGCCGGCTACGCCCGCGAGCTCTCGGCGCGCCGCGATCCGATCGCCTCGACGCTTGCCAGCCTCTACGAACGTGTCCGCCGCCGCCCGAAGCGGATCGTCTTTGCCGAGGCCGAAGAAGAACAGGTCCTGCGCGCCGCCATGTCCTACGCCAACCAGCAGCTCGGCACCGCCATCCTGCTCGGCCGCGAGGACCTGATCCGGGCGACGGCGGAGCGCGCCGGCATCGATCTCAACCGGCCGGGCCTTGAGATCGTCAACGCCCGTATCTCGACCCGCGTCGAGGCCTATATCGATTATCTCTATGCCCGGCTGCAGCGGCGCGGTTATCTCCATCGCGATGCTCAGCGCCTGATCCACAATGACCGCAACCACTTCGCCGCCACCATGGTGGCGCTCGGCGACGCCGACGGCATGGTGACGGGCATCACCCGCAACTATTCCACCGCGCTCGAGGATATACGCCGCTGCATCGACGAGAAGCCCGGCCACCGTGTCATCGGCGTGTCGCTGGCGCTCTGCCGCGGCCGCACCGTCTTCGTCGCCGATACGGCCGTGCATGATATGCCGACGTCCGAAGAGCTTGCCGATATCGCCGAAGAGGCCGCCGGTCTCGCACGGCGCATGGGTTATCAGCCGCGCGTCGCCTTGCTTGCCTATTCCACCTTCGGCCATCCCTCCGGCGAACGGTCCGAGCGGGTGCGCGAAGCGGTGAAGATCCTTGACCGGCGGCGCGTCGATTTCGAATATGACGGCGAGATGGCGGCCGATGTGGCGCTGAACCGCAAGGTGATGGAGCAATATCCGTTCTGCCGGCTCTCCGGCCCCGCCAATGTCCTCGTCATGCCGGCCTTCCACTCGGCCTCGATCTCGACGAAGATGCTGCAGGAACTCGGTGGCTCCACCGTGATCGGCCCGATCCTCGTCGGCCTCGACAAGCCGGTGCAGATCACCTCGATGGGCGCCAAGGACAGCGACATCGTCAACATGGCGGCGATTGCCGCCTATGGCGGATCATAAGGCCATCTGCTCGCACAGCGAGCTATTCAGTGACCGGGGAGTTCGGCGAATCAGCCCCTCATCCGCCTGCCGGCACCGTGCCGCGACCTCTCAGTTCCTCGCAGGTCTATCATAGGGTACGTCCACTCTCCCCGTCATTACGGGGAGAGGGTTACAGTGGAGGCAGCCATTGAGCCTACCAGACGGCAGTGCCACGAAGCGATCAGCTTGCGAAGCGGCCGGCGTCGGCGCCGTAGTAGTTCAGGTAACGGTCGGAAATGCTGGAGATCGGCAGCACGATCAGTACGTCGGTCGTGTTGAAGGCATGATCGATGACCGCGCTGGAGCCGACCATCGCGCCGAGACGCAGATAGCCCTTGATCAGCGGCGGCAGGGCCATCAGCGCCCGTTTCGGGTTGACGGCCTCGGCCGGCATCAGGTCCATGGTGCGGGCGAGATGCGGCAGTGCGCCGATGGCCCACTCGTCCTTCGCCAGCACATTGTGGTAGAGGAAGGACAGCGCCAGCGCGTGGCTTTCGAGATAGACGCCGGGAAACGAGGCGCAGCCGAACATCGCGCTCATGCCGTGCTTCAGCGCATAAGCCCAGTTGCCCTGCCAGAGAAGCTCGACCGTGCGTTTGGTGCGGTATTCCGGCAGCACACAGGAGCGTCCGAGTTCCATGAAACGCTTGTCCGGATGCTTGACGAGGAGGCTCTCGATTTCGAATTCGGAAGCCGAATAAAAACCGCCATTGGCGATGGCGACGTCCTGGCGCAGCAGCCGATAGGTGCCGACGATCTGGTCTTCCGGATCACCCTCGAGCGAGCGGTCGAGAACGAGAAGATGGTCGCAGAAAGCGTCATAGGCATCGAAATCGCGTTCGCGACGCATGGCTTCCGGCGGCAGCTGCGCCTTCATCTCGTCGACGAAGACGCGGTAGCGCACGGCCTGGGCCGCATCGATCTCACGTGCCGTGCGGGCAAGGCGGGTTTCGAGATTGCCGATCCGGCCGAGGATGTCGCCGTCTTTCTGCGCAGCCGCCGACGGCCGTGCAGCCTCCGCGGTAACGTCGTGATTCAGGATGTCGATGGAGGACATGGCGATTCTCCCGTTGCCGGCTTATCGACGCCATAAAACACTTCTGTACGACAGGAAAGTGACATATTGAATTTCCCGGCGCAAGCAGCGCGCGCAGTCAATCCAGTGACCTATCGCGCCTCTGCCCGGCGGGCGGAAAGAGCGGCGACCGCCTGAACTTCCGTCAGCAGCCGCACCGGGTCGACCGGCTTTACCATGACGCGGTTGGCGCCATTGAGCAAGACCTGGCGGCGCGACTCGTCGCTCTTGTCGGCGGTGAGCACGATCACCGGCACCGGGTCGAGATCGAGTCGCCTTTCGTGGCCGCGCAGGCGTCCCAGCATGTCGATGCCGTTGCCGCCGGGCATCGATAGATCGCTGATGATGATGTCGGGCCGAGCGTTCGCCTCGCCGAGGGCGCAATCGAGAAGCGTCTCGAAATCCTCGACATGGTGCACCTTGTGTCCGCCCTTTTCGAGCATGACGCGCACCAGCATAGCATTGATCGGATCGTCCTCTCCGAGCAGGATGCGCAGCCCGTGTGCGGCAACCACGGTCTCGGCCATCGGCAGGCCGAAACCCGGCTGGTTGTCGTTCAGCGCGTCGCGCTTCTCCATGCCGCGCATGCGCCCGCGCAGCACATCGATCAGCGACTGTTCGCGCAGCGGCCGGATGAGCCAGGCGTCGAACAGGTCGAGCGGATGGGCGCTGCGCTCTTCCGGATTGACGAGCAGGACTTTGCGCAGGCCGAGGGCAGCGATCTCGGCGCGATCGGCGAGATGCGCTGAAAATTCCGCCGACATACGATGATCGACGATGATATCGGTCGGCCGGCGGCCGCCGCTCGCCATTCCGAGCAGCCTCGCGCGCGCAGCCTCGCCGGTGTCGACCAGATGGCAGATCCCGCCGAGCGCGGTGATCGTTTCGGCAATGGCGGAGCGGGCGGCCCCCGCCGGCGCCAGCAGCACGACGCTGTTGCCGGCAAGCAGCGTGTTTCGCCGCTCGGATCGCTCGCTGTCGAGTTCGATGGGGAAGCGGATGGTGAACGTGCTGCCTTTGCCCTTTTCGCTGGTGACCGTCAGGGCGCCGTCGAATTCGCGCATGATGCGGGCTGAGATGGCAAGGCCGAGCCCAGTGCCGCCGCTCTTGTCGGCAACGTTTCCACCCTGTTCGAACTCGCCGAAGACGCGCGCCTGCTCCTCCGCCGTCATGCCCGGACCGGTGTCGGTGACGGTGATCAGGAGGTTGCTGGCATCGAGCGATACGCGGATGAAAACGCCCCCAGCCTGGGTGAATTTGACGGCATTGCCGATGACGTTGAACAGAACCTGGCGCAGCCGCGCCGCATCGAAGTTCATTTTCTCCGGAACGTCTGATGACACGGTAGCGCCGATCTCGATCCCCTTTTCATGCGCCCGGTGAGCGAGCATTTCGACGACGCTTTCCAGAAGCTTCCGCAGCGATTCCGAGCGCGGGTGAAGCTCGAATCGGCCGACCTCGATGGTGGAAAAATCGAGCAGATCCTCGACGAGCTGCGTCAAGGCGTGGCCTGACTGGCGGATGTTGGCCAGATAATTCTGCTGTTCCTGCGTCAGCCGCGTTTCCGCGAGCAGATGCGTCATGCCGAGAATGCCGGAAAGCGGCGTGCGCACTTCGTGGCTGACGGTTGCAAGCAGCCGCGATTTCGCGGCGCTGTTATACTCGGCTTTCTGGCGGGCCGACTCGCGGCTCTGCGCGATGAGCCGCTCCTCCGTGACATCACGGGCGACGCTCTGCAGCAGTAGGCGCCCGCTGCCCGGATCGCGGGTGACAACGTCGCGCCAGAGGAAAATGCGCTGGCCTTCCGGCGTCGATATCTCGACGTCGTAGCAGTGCGGGATCGGGCCGGGGCGGAAGGCAAGCCCGATCTCTTCGCAGGTCCGCCCTTCCGGACGCAGCCGGCCGGTCAGACGGCGAAACGTGTCGTTGGCCGAGATGATGCGCCGGTCCATGGCGCGGGTGAGGGTGATGTCGCCGAGCACGTCATGCACCTCGGCGAAGAGCTTCGCGCCATCATCGCCGTTCGGAGTGGATCGACCGGCCGGCTGCCGGCTTCTCTGCCGGCGAACCATCAGCACGGCATAACAGGCGATGACGGCAAGGCCGAGAGCAACAAGACCGCCCGAAAGGAGCAGCGGCTCGCCGGCATGAGCAAGCAGCGTCAGGATCATGGCGGCCAGAAAGCCGACGCCGCTCAGCCAGTAGAACAGCATGCGCCGCGTCGCTGCAGGCCCTGATAGGGAAGCGGCACCCGGGTGCGCTGTCGATACGCCGGGACGCGGAGAGGGTTCCTCCGTCCGCTCCTGAGGCGGCTTGACGGCGGTTCCGCCGAAGGCGGCGGACAATCTTTCCTGCAACTGTCCCAAACTCTGCATGGTATCTGGATAACATGAGGCTTGTTCCGAATGCCTTCAGGAATTCGATACAATTTTAGCGGCCGGCCTTTTTCGGCAGCAGCAGTTCCTCGAGAATGACGCAGCCGGCGCCGATGGTGATGAAACTGTCGGCGAGATTGAACACCGCAAACGACCAGCTTTCGGTGTAGAAGAGGATATAGTCGATCACATGCCCGTAGGCGAAACGGTCGACAAGGTTGCCGATCGCCCCGGCAATGATCAGCGCATAGCCGAGATGGGCGAGCCAGCGGTCTTTTGCCGTGCGGTACCACAGCCAGATGACGAAGGCGACGATGACGAGCCGCATGCCGACGATGAACCAGCCGTCCATGCCCTCCAGCATCGAAAAGGCGACGCCGAGATTATAGGTGCGATAGAGCGCCAGCATCGGAATGACGGGCACGGCTTCCTGCAGCGGCAGGTAATGATCGACGGCGACCTTCACGACCTGGTCGATCAAAACGGCGAAGAGGATGAAGAAGAGGATCGGCGCCGGGCGTGAAAACAGGGCGGGGCGTGCATGCGTCGGTTCGGTCATTTGCCCTCGGCAAGTGAGAGGAGATGGCGGCGCGCCTCGAAAAGCATGATGGCGGTGGCAACGGCGAGGTTGAGGGAGTCGGCGCGGCCCTGCTGCGGGATGCGGGCGAGCGCATCGGCTTCCCCAGCGAGCTGGTCTGGCAGCCCGGATTGTTCGTTGCCCATCAACAGCACGACGGGCTTCTTCCGATAGTCGATCGTGCGATAGTCGACGGCGCCGGCCAGATGGGTGGCGATGATGGAAACGCCGGCCGACTTCCGCCAGGTGAGAAATTCTTCCGGCGTCGCCCGTGCGACCGGAACGGCGAAGACCGAGCCCATGGTTGCCCGCACGGTCTCCAGCGAGAAGGGATCGGTGGTCTCGCCGATCAGAATGATGCCGGACGCACCGGCCGCATCGGCCGCCCGGATGATGGTGCCGAGGTTGCCCGGATCGCGCACCCGGTCGAGCGCCACCCACGTCTCACCCTCCTGCGGCCGGATGCCCTTGAGCGGCGCCCAGCGCTGCTCGAAGATGCCGACGACCATTTGCGGGTTGTCGCGCCGGGTGATCGCGGCAATGACTTTTTCGCTGACTTCGAGCACCAGCCCGCCGGAGGCGACGGTCCTTGCCGCCATCTGCTCGACCAGCGGCTTGCCTTTGGCCGCCTTGGCATAGACCAGCGTGCGGATCGTCCAGCCGAGCTCTATCGCATCGATGACGAGCTTCAGCCCTTCGGCGAGGAAAGTCCCGCTTTCCTCCCGCGACTTCTTGTTGGTCAGCGCCTTGATGTCCTTGATGATCGGATTGGCGAGCGAGGTGACTTCCTTCACCTGCCCGACCCTGCGCGGCCCCTGATCGTGGAAGTCCTTGCTCATTGCGGCACCCAGCGGGAAAAGAGGGAGGTGGAAAGCGCGCGGCCCGGCGTTTTGCCGTCGAGGCCTGCCTCGCGAATCACCAGCTCGCCGGATTCGACCGCGCCGCCGGCGCCGCGCATCGTTTCACGCATCAGCTCGTGGATCGAATAGAAGCTGGCGCGGATCGAATAAGCCGTCAGCACCAGGCCGACCGCCTTCGGCGACAGGATCTCGCGGCAGATATCGAGCATCAGGGGCAGATGCTCGAAGAGATGCCAGACTTCGCCATTGGGGCCGCGGCCGAATTTCGGCGGATCGGTGAGGATGATGTCGTACTGGCTGCCGCGGCGTTCCTCGCGCAGGATGAATTTCATCGCATCCTCGCAGATCCAGCGGATCGGCAGCTTCTCCATGCGGCCGAGCGCCTGGTTCTCGCGCGCCCAGCCGATCGCCTTCTTCGACGCGTCGACATGGGTGACCTCGGCGCCGGCGGCGGCGGCGACCAGCGAGGCGACGCCGGTATAACCGAAGAGGTTCAGCACCTTCAGCGGCCGGCCGGCCTTTTCGACCGCCTCCTTCATCCAGCTCCAGTGGACGATCTGCTCGGGAAAGACGCCGACGTGACGGAAGGAGGTGAAGCGGCCGAGGAAATCGACGCCAAGCAGGTTGAGCGGCCAGGCCTCGCCGAGCGCCTCCTCGGGGAAACGCCAGCGGCCGGTGCCTTCCTCGTCAGTGTCGCCGGTGAACACGGCATCGACCTTCTCCCAGATCTGCGGTGCTAGCGAAGGCCGCCACAGCGCCTGGGCTTCCGGGCGGATGATGCGGTAGGGGCCATATTGCTCCAGCTTTTGGCCGTCGCCGCTGTCGATCAGGTGGAAATCGCCGGCGCCGAGCGATTCGAGAATGACAGGCACGCGCTCCGCCGGCCGATCGCCGCTGCGCGCCATGAGCGGGCGCGAAACCGCGGCCGGCGCAGTCTCGCGAACCGTGTCGCGTGTGGCCGCAGGCCGTGCCGCGGACTTCGGTGCTCGGCCGGCCCGATCGTCTCTGCGGCTTTCACCGGCGGGACCCGATGTCTTTTTCTGGCCCGGCCGGCGTTCTCTTTGTTTCAACGTGCTCTTCCGCGTCTCTGTCGGGGTGGCGTGATAGCGCTGCGTCCTCGGCAGCACCTTGTATTATGCAGTAGCCCAGAAAACCGTACCGGATCAACTGCGCATGGGTGCGGGCGTCATTCCACGCGCGGGATCGCAAGCCAGCCAGATAACATTCCCCTCCGCCGTAGCAAAGCGCTTTACCGCTGGGATAAGATGGGCGAATCGCAGATGGGGCTATCGAATGGATTTCACAGGCGAAGAACGCATCGCCGCGCCGCGGGACATGGTCTGGGAAGCGCTCAACGATCCGGAGATCATGCGTGGCTGCATTCCCGGCTGCCAGGGCATTGAGCGACTGTCGCCAAGCGCTTTCGAGGCGACGATCAAGGTCAAGTTCAGCCTGTTCTCCGCCAGCTTCCATGGGGTGCTGACGCTTTCCAATATCGATGCGCCGGAAAGCTATACGCTATCGGCCGAAGGCAAGGGCGGCCTTGCCGGCTTCGCCAGGGGCAGCGCCGATGTCGTACTCAAGGCGAGGGGCGAGGAGACGATCCTGCACTACCGGGCCAAGGCCGAGCTCGGCGGCAAGCTTGCCCAGCTCGGCGCCCGTCTGCTCGACTCGACTTCGCAGAAGCTCGCTGAAGGCTTCTTCTCGGATTTCAATGCTGCGGTCGTTGCAAAAATGGCTGCGGATTGAGCGCCAAAGGCTTTCGCTGCGGCTTGGCGCGGACCTGCGCCTGAGCTATTCCGGCAGGATGACATGGACCATCAGGCCGCCGCGGGCGGAAGACCAGGAAATGCTCGCGGACATCTATCTTGCCGTGCGTCGCCAGACATTCGTCTGGGTCGATCCCGGCAAGTTTCACCGCGAGGATTTTTCGGCTCATACCAACGGTGAAACCATCCTCGTCTGCGAACATACCGATGGTAGCCTTGCCGGTTTCCTGTCGCTCTGGCCGGAGGATGATTTCATTCATATGCTTTATGTAAGGCCGGAATTCCAGGGGCTCGGCGCCGGCACGGCGCTGCTCAGGGCGCTGCCGGAATGGCCGCGACATAAGTACCGGCTGAAATGCCTGGTGAACAACCGGCGGGCGAAGGCCTTCTATCTTTCCCACGGTTTTGCCGTGACCGGCAATGGCGCGTCGCCGGAAGGCGATTATGAGGAGCTGAGTTTTTCTCCGATTTGACGCGGGCGGTAAAGCCGATCTTACCGCGACGGCAGCTGGCCGGCGATATCTTCTGCGCGGCTCCTGTGACGATCGGCCTCGCCCTGCCAGCGAATGGCTTCCTTGGCCTCGGTGCGGGCACGCTTGCGGTGTTTGCCCTGGCTGAACCAGGTGGCGGCCGAACCGATCAGCATGCCTGCTATCAGCGCGATGAACAGGAAGACGAAGAAGGGCGCGGAAACTGCAAGCACCTGGTCTTCGGGCCTGAAGGGATTGAAGGCGAGCGTGACGCTCTGCCGGTTGGCGACGCAGAAGACGATGAGGATGACGCCGAGCGGCAGCAAAATCAACAGGTTGACGATCTTCTTGGCCATTTGAGCTCTCCATGCGCCTGATATGCACCGGCCCGAAAATCGATTCCGACTTTCAGGCCGATGCGCTAGCAGAATAGGAAAACGGTGTTCAAGTTCAAGTGCGGTTTCGCCGCAGGCGGCTCGCGCCGCTCAATCCTCTTCGTCGGCCTGGCCGGGATTGAGCCGCTCGCGCAGTTCCTTGCCTGTTTTGAAGAAGGGAACCCACTTCTCTTCGACGAAGACGGTATCGCCGGTGCGCGGGTTGCGGCCGGATCGGGACGGGCGGTTCTTGACCGAAAACGCGCCGAAGCCGCGCAATTCGACGCGGTTGCCCGCAGCCAGTGCATCGGTGATCTCGTCGAGAACCGCGTTGACGATATTTTCGACGTCGCGATGATAGAGATGCGGGTTGCGTGCCGCAACAATCTGCACCAATTCGGACTTGATCACAGTCGCCCCCTTAAATTATTGATTTCTTATCAATCGCGGCCAACCTGCCAAACTGAAAGCAGCCCGTCAAGAAGCAACTTTGGGGGCAGGATTCCGTTGATATCCTGGCCTTTGACCAGATCATCATAACCCAGGATAGTAATGAGCCGCGAAACAGCTCCAGCGAGCAGAAAAGGCGTGTTGCTCTTCTTGTCCCAATCGACAATCGGCAGATCGGTGTCGATGCCGCGCGACTTGAGATAGGCGCGGATTTCCGCCTCGCCGCCGATCGTATCGACGAGCTTTGCCTTCAGCGCCTGCCGGCCGGTATAGATTGTGCCGTCGGCGAGTTTCAGCACCTCCTCGCGCGGCAGCTTGCGCCGGTCGGCGACCAGGTCGACGAACCAGTTGTAGCTGTCGACCACCATGTTGCGGATCATTGCCTTGGCCTCCTCGCTCGCCTCGTGGAAGGGCGAGGGCTCGGCCTTCAGCGGCGAGGACTTGATCTCCTGCAGCGATACGCCGATCTTGTCGAGTAGCGGCTGGATCTGCGGGTACTGGAAGATAACGCCGATCGAGCCGGTGATCGAGCTGTCGCCGGCAATGATCGTGTCGCCGGCGGTGGCGACCATATAGCCGGCGGAGGCGGCCAGCGTGCGCACGTCGGAGACGACGGGCTTCTTGGCTGATATGGCCCGGATCGCCTTGAAGATTTTTTCCCCGCCATAGGTCGTGCCGCCGGGCGAGGAGATCGAAATCACCGCGGCCTTCACCTGATCGCTGGTCTCGACCTTCTTTAGCCGCTCCAGCAGCTCGTCGTCATCGACGATCAGCCCCGATATCGTCACATGGGCGATATGCGGACTTGCCGTGCCGGCCTCGCCGACGGCGAAACGGTAGAAAGCGAAACCGAGCGCCACGACGAGGGCGACCGCGACGATGCGCCAGAAGCCGAGCTTGCGGCGCAGCCGCCGGCGATCCGCGATGATCGAACTGTCCATAGAAACCTCCAGCGCTGGCCCAGGGTCGGCATGGCGCCGATAGGCCCGGTGAAATTGGTGGAAGCGGCGCGTATGAATGCCACTTTTGTATGTTTTTCCGTTTTGTTGCTTGTTGCAGAAAAAATTCCGTATTGGCAAGCCAATGTAATAATGCGAAACGAACTGTGATTGCCGGCCGGCTTTGTTACGCAGGCGAGGCAATCACCGCACATGGAACGAGACCTATGCTCGATACCCTGAAGAACAACGGACATGCCGCTTATGCGGGCTCCGGCAGGAGCCCCTATGGCGATGCGTTGTTCCATTCCGCCCGCGTGCGGCGGCTGAAGATTTTGCTGCCGTTGGCTGCCCTTGTCGTCGCCGGCGCCCTCACGACGGTGGCCTTGGTGAGCCTGTACCTGCCTGAAAACGTCAAGTTTGAAGGCGCCAAGATCGAGAACGGCAAGGTCGTGATGGAAAAGCCGGCAATTGCCGGACGCAACTCCGACGGCGTCAATTATTCCATGCTTGCCGAAAGGGCGCTGCAGGATATCCGCAATCCCGATCTCATCACCCTCGAGACCATCAAGGCCGCTGTTCCGATGAATGACGGGCTGGTTGCCCGCGTCATCGCTTCGACTGCCGATTATAACCGCGCCACCGACAATCTGCATATGACGGCTCCCTTCACCCTGGTGCTGAGCAGCGGCCTCAACGCACAATTCCAGTCCGCCCGGCTCGACATCAAGGGCGGCAACATGCGCAGCGACGATCCCGTCACCATCACCAAGGACAATGCTTCCATTGTTGCGAAGACGCTGGAGATAACCGATAAGGGGCGCGTGATCACATTCGAGGGGAATGTTCGCATGAATGTCGATCCATCCACCATTCATAAACAGGGCACTTAACCAGCCGGGTCACCCATGACAAAAGATTGTCGCATTTCAGCTTGCAAGACGGGCATCGCATTCGTTGCCGGCGCATTTGCCCTTATTCTGACGGTCTCGGGCGCGGGGGCGCAGTCGACGACCATGTCGGGCATGAAGCTTTCCAACGACCAGCCGATCCAGATCGAAAGCGACAAGCTGGAGATTCGCGACCAGGAGCACACGGCGCTCTTCACCGGCAACGTCAAGGTCGTCCAGGGCACGACGACGATGCAATCCGGCAAGATGACTGTCTATTACAAGGACAAGGCGGCAAAGTCGGGCGCCGGCGCGCCGGCCCAGCCCGAGGCGAAACCCGAGCAGTCGGCCTCCCTGGCGTCGGGAAGTGCGGATATCGACAAAATCTTGGTGACGGACAAGGTCTACCTGGTCTCGGGCACGCAGACGGCGACTGCCGACGATGGCAATTTCGACATGGCCTCGCAGACATTCATCCTGACCGCGGATCAGGGAAACAAGGTCATCCTGTCGGACGGTCCGAACGTCTTCACCGGTTGCAAGCTGACCGTTCACATGCAAACCGGCCAGGCGGAGCTTGAAAGCTGCGGCGGTCGTGTCCAGATTCAGCTCGATCCGAAATCGCAGCCGAACGCGCAGAAGCAGAACTGAACCGGCCTCCCACGTGAAATTATCATCGCTATCCACCATGTTCGGCAGGCCTGAGCCGCAAGCTGCGGGTGCCGCCGACAAGAGCCGCTATCAGGGGACGCTGATCGCCCGTGGTCTGACCAAGACCTATGCGACGCGCCGTGTCGTCAACGGCGTCTCCCTGGTCGTGCGTCGCGGCGAAGCCGTCGGCCTGCTCGGCCCGAACGGCGCCGGCAAGACGACCTGCTTCTACATGATCACCGGCCTAGTACCGGTGGATGAAGGCACGATCGAGATCGATGGAAACGATGTCACGACCATGCCGATGTACCGCCGCTCGCGGCTCGGCGTCGGTTACCTGCCGCAGGAAGCCTCGATCTTTCGCGGACTGACGGTTGAAGAAAATATCCGCGCCGTCCTCGAAGTGCATGTGAAGGACAAGGCCGAGCGCGAGCAGAAGCTGAACGAGCTGCTGGAGGAATTTCATATCCAGAAGCTGCGCAAGAGTGCCGCCGTCGCCCTTTCCGGCGGCGAACGCCGCCGTCTCGAAATCGCGCGAGCGCTTGCAACCGACCCGACCTTCATGCTGCTCGACGAGCCCTTCGCCGGTGTCGACCCGATTTCGGTCGCCGATATCCAGAACCTCGTCCACCACCTGACGGCGCGCGGCATCGGCGTTCTCATTACCGACCACAATGTGCGTGAGACGCTTGGCCTCATCGACCGCGCCTATATCATCCATGCCGGCGAGGTGTTGACCCACGGCCGGGCGAACGACATCGTCAACAATCCGGAAGTGCGCCGACTCTATCTCGGCGACAAGTTCAGCCTCTGACCCCGCGCTGATTCACCTTCCCGCGTAGTTCCGCTTGACCAAATGAGATAAAAAAGCAATTTTTGGGCCAACTCGGATTTCCGTGGCCTGAAGCGTGGATCGGGCGCGGTTTCCTGGAGTCGAGGGAGTTTCGCGTCCGTCATGGCACTGTCCGCCAATCTATTTCTGCGCCAGAGCCAGTCCCTGGTCATGACGCCGCAACTGATGCAATCCATCCAGTTGCTGCAGATGACCCATTTTGAGCTCAACCAGTTCATCGCTCAGGAAGTGGAGAAGAACCCGCTGCTCGAATTTCCGTCGAATGACGGCGAGGCGGGCGACGAACGGGCGGCAGGCGAGGACGAGCAATTCGGTCATACGCCGGAGGATGCCGGCTCGGACGACAGCGCCGACAATCGCGCCGAGGCGCTGTCGAGCGACTGGTACGATAATGGCGGCAGCGAAAGCAGCAGCCGGCTGAACGACGAGCTCGACGCCAATTACACCAATGTTTTTCCCGATGACGGTGGTCCGCAGCGCCTCGATGCACCGGAACTCGTCGGTCAGTGGAAGTCCATGCCGGGCAGCGCCGACGGCGCCGATTACGATCTCGATGATTTTGTCGCCGGTCAGGTGTCGCTGCGCGATCATCTCGCCCAGCAGATCCCCTTCGTCCTGCCCGATATGGGCGATCGGCTGATCGCCCAGAATTTTATCGATCAGCTTGACGATGCCGGTTACATCCAGCTCGATCTCGTCGAGACCGGCGAGCGGCTCGGCACGGGTCTCACGCAGGTCGAACACGTGCTCGCCGCACTCCAGACACTCGATCCGCCGGGTGTTTTCGCCCGCAGCCTCGCCGAATGCCTGGCGATCCAGCTCCGGCAGAAGGACCGTTACGACCCTGCCATGCAGGCGCTGGTCGAAAACCTCGAACTCCTGGCGCGGCGTGACTTCGTCACGCTGAAGCGGCTCTGTGGCGTTGACGAGGAAGATCTTCTCGACATGCTCGGCGAGATCCGCCAGCTCAATCCGAAGCCCGGCAGCGGATTCGAGACGGGTGTTTCCGAAGCGATCATGCCGGATGTCGTTGTCAGGCCCTCCGCGGAGGGTGGCTGGCTGGTCGAGCTCAATCCGGATACGCTGCCGCGCGTGCTTGTTAATCAGTCCTATTTTTCCCGCGTGACCCGGAACGGTGAGGATCATGCCTTCCTTTCCGAGTGCCTGCAGAGCGCCAACTGGCTGACCCGCAGCCTCGACCAGCGGGCAAAGACCATCATGAAGGTGGCAAGCGAGATCGTCCGCCAGCAGGACGCCTTCCTGCTGCACGGTGTCGACCACTTGCGGCCGCTGAACCTGAAGACGGTGGCCGAGGCGATCAAGATGCATGAATCCACCGTCAGCCGCGTCACCTCGAACAAATATATGCTGACGCCGCGCGGCCTCTTCGAGCTCAAATATTTCTTCACCGTGTCGATCGGCGCCGTCGAGGGCGGCGACAGCCATTCGGCCGAGGCAGTGCGTCACAAGATCCGCGCGCTGATCATGCAGGAGAGTCCGGACGCGGTGCTCTCCGATGATGACATCGTCGACATGCTGAAGAAGGGCGGCGTCGATCTCGCCCGCCGCACGGTCGCGAAATACCGGGAAGCGATGAACATCGCTTCCTCGGTCCAGCGCCGCCGCGAGAAACGGGCGCTCGCCAAGGTCGCGGGCTTCTGACGCAGCAGAACGCTTCGATCTTGATCGAAGCATCCACTTCGCAATTGGCCTATTTCTCCCGTGTCTTGAACGAATATCGACGTGTCTATGACGCCGCAAAAGCCGAAGCTTGCCAGAGAACTTGTCCTGCTTTTGGTGCTGGCGACCCTCTGGGGTTCTTCCTACACCTTCATCAAGATCGGGGTCGAAACGATCCCGCCGGTGACCTTGATCGCCGTGCGCACACTGATTGCCGGCGCCATTCTGCTGGCCGTGCTTTGCCATCGGCATGTCCGCCTGCCGCGCGATGGCGCGACATGGCGCCTGTTCGTCGTCCAGGCCTGCCTGAACAGCGTCATTCCTTTCACGCTGATCGCCTGGGCGGAGCAGTCCGTCGATGCCGGACTGGCGGTGATCTTGAATTCGGCGACGCCGATCTTCACCTTCCTGCTGACCGTGTCGATAACCCGCCATGAGCAGGCGACGGCGCGAAAGCTCTTCGGCGTCGTCTCCGGGCTTGCCGGCATCTGCCTTGTCATCGGCGTCGAAGCGCTCGGCGGTCTTGGCGAAAGCCTGATGGCGCAAATCGCGATCATCCTGGCGACCATCTGTTATGCCGGGGCCGCGATTTTCAGCAAGAACTTCAGAGGCCTTGATCCTGCCGTGCCGGCGGCCGGCTCGCTGATCTCGGGCGCGGTCATTCTGATGCCTGTGAGCCTGCTCGTCGACCGGCCGTGGGGGCTCGATCCCTCGGCCGCATCGGTGCTGGCGCTGCTTGCCCTTTCCGCCTTCTCGACGGCGCTTGCCTTTACGATCTATTTCCGTCTCGTTCAGACGCTGGGTTCGGTCGGAACCACATCGCAAGCCTATCTCCGCGTGCCGATCGGTGTCGCGATCGGCACCATCTTCCTCGGCGAAAGTCTAAGCCCGACGGCCTTGATCGGGCTCACCTGCGTCATTCTCGGTGTCATCGCCATGACGATGCCGCGCACAACGCAGGCGCGAAGCGCGTGAGATCATGAAAGGAAAGTCGCTGGAAGGCTCCTTCCGCAAGAGATTTGCCACACCTTCTGCGAGCGCGCCCGGGCCTGATTCGACGTCCTATTGACTTTCCGGTAACCTGTGGCTAGAAGCCCGCCGCAATCGGCGCCGTGAACGGCGTTTTGAAGTTATCCCCATCATCCCAAGGGAACCGAGGGCCCACAGGCCTACGCCGATCTTGCTTGAGATTGCGCGAAGTGCTTGGATGAACCCGAGGCTTGGCGTAAACTGATACCCGCAAACGACCATAAGAAGGGAAACTCCATGAGTGTGCGTGTATCCGGGAAACATATGGAAATTGGTGAATCCTTCCGTCAAAAGATCGAGGACCAAATTGCTACGGCCATCACGAAATACTTCGATGGGGGGTATTCCGGTCAGGTGACCGTCGAAAAGGCGAGTTCTCGTTTCTCGGCAGACTGCAAGCTTCATCTCGACAGCGGGGTGGTGCTTCATGCCGCCGGCGAAGCCACGGATCCGCAGCTTGCTTTCGACGCCGCTTCCGAGCGCATCGAGAAACGCCTGCGTCGCTACAAGCGCAAGCTGAAGGACCACCATGCCGGAAACCACCTGAATGGCTTTGCAGAAGTCTCCTACACGGTCATGGACTCCGTTCCTGATCACGAGGATGAAATCCCCGACGATTTCGCCCCGGCGATCGTCGCTGAAAGCACGAAGCAGTTGAAGACCATGTCCGTCGCCACCGCCGTGATGGCGCTCGACATGACCGATGAGCCGCTTCTCCTGTTCCGCAGTCCCGGCAAGGAACATCTGAACATCGTTTATCGTCGGCACGACGGAAATATTGGCTGGATCGATTCGGCCAATATCAAAGCCTGAGATCAGGGCGGTGAGCGGCGGTATCGCCGCCGCTCCTCGCATCAACTGATCCCGGCGACAGAAGGAAAAAGAAATGGCATTGGCAGATTTGCTCCATCAGGATGCGATCATTCCCGCCCTCAGAGTAAATTCCAAGAAACAGTTGCTTCAGGAATTGGCGGCAAGAGCCGCGAGGATCACCGGGCTCTCCGAACGGGAGATCTTCGACGTCATCCTGCAGCGCGAACGCCTGGGTTCGACCGGCGTCGGCAACGGTATCGCCATTCCCCACGGCAAGCTGGTGAACATTCATTCCATCGTTGGCATCTTCGCCCGGCTGGAGCAGCCTGTTGATTTCGAAGCGCTGGACGACCAGCCCGTCGACCTCGTCTTCCTGCTGCTTGCGCCGGAGGGCGCCGGCGCCGATCATCTCAAAGCCCTGTCGCGCATCGCCCGCGTCCTGCGCGATCAAGACCTGGTTGCAAAGCTGCGCGCCACCGATTCCGCCTCGGCGATCTATGCCTTCCTCAACGAGGAGCAGACGTCGAACGCTGCCTGAGCTGCATGGATACCCAAACGAAAAAGGCGCCTGATTTCGCAGGCGCCTTTTTGTTTATCGAGGGCTGAACGGTCAGAACTCTTCCCAGTTATCCCCAGCCAGGGCAGCCGAGCCATGCGATTGAGGTGTGGTGCGGCGGGTCGCCGGGGCGTGGCGAACGGCGGGAGCGGCCGCGAAATGCGAGGGGGCTGCAGCCGGCGCACGCATCTGCCTTGCCACGGAGGCGAGTGCAGTCGCATTGGCGGAGCCGGAGACGCTGAAGCGCGTAGCGAGCGCCTTCAGTGTCTGCGCTTCGTCGTTGAGCGCCACGCTGGCGGCAGTCGCTTCCTCCACCATCGCCGCATTCTGCTGCGTTACCTGATCCATCTGGTTCATGGCCTGGTTGATTTCCTTCAGCCCGACCGCCTGTTCGCTGGCCGACGCCGAAATCTCCCGGATCAGGCTGTTGATCCCCATCACTTGCTCGGCGATTTTGTGCAGCGCACCGCCGGCGCGCCCGACGAGATCGACGCCTTCCTTGACCTGGACGGCCGAGGTGTTGATCAGCGTCTTGATCTCCTTGGCGGCATTGGCCGAACGCTGCGCGAGTTCACGCACTTCCTGGGCGACGACAGCAAAACCCTTGCCGGCTTCGCCGGCGCGCGCCGCTTCGACGCCGGCGTTCAGTGCCAGCAGGTTGGTCTGGAAGGCGATTTCGTCGATGACGCCGATGATCCGCGAAACCTCCGTCGAAGACTGCTCGATCCCTTGCATGGAGGCGATGGCTTTCTGCACCACTTCGCCGGATTTTTCGGCATCCTGGCAGGCGAGGTTGACGTTGTCGGCAGCCGTGCGTGCATTCTCGGCACTCGAATCGACCTGGGCGGTGAGCTCATTCAGCGCTGCCGCCGTCTCTTCCAGGCTTGCCGCCTGTTGCTCGGTGCGTTTGGCGAGGTCGGAAGCGCTGTTGCTGATCTCCCCGGTGCCGGCGCCGATATTGACGACACTGAGGTTCATTGTAACGATGGTCTCTTCGAGGCTTGCTAGCGCGGCATTGAAATCCTGTTTCAGCTTGCCGTATTCGCCGGGAAATTCGTCGGTGATGCGGTGAGCGAGATTGCCCCGCGACAGCTCCGAAAGACCGGCGCCGACGATCGAGACGATCTGGCGCTGCAGCGATAGCGATTCCTGGCGTTCCGATTCAGAACGGCCGCGCTCGGCCTCCGCGGCCCCCCGCTCTCTGGCGGCTTCGTCTTCGAGTCGCCTGGAGTCGGCGAGCTTGAAGCGGAAGCCTTCGAGCGCCTTGGCGACCGAACCGACTTCGTCGGTACGATCCTGCCCCGTGACCGGCACGGCATATTCGCCGTCGCTGAGGGTTTTGACGCTGGCGACAAGGCTGCCGAGCGGCCGCTGCACGAGTGAGCGGACGGCGAAATAGAGCGCGAGCATCACCGCGCCGAGCACGATCAGGCCGGTGGCGATCATCATGTAAGTCTGGTCTTGTACCGGCGCGTTGATCGCGGCGTGCGGGACGTCGACAAGCACGAGCCAGGTGGCATTGACGCCGGGGACCTCGAACGGATAGACGACGCGGTCGAAGGGATCGAAGCCGTCATAGGTGAGGTTGCGGACGAGGCCGGGCTGCTTGTTCGACAGCGCCGCCTTGACGACGTCGGCGCCTTCGCCGTCATATTGCTTCGTCATCAGGTCGGGGATCGGTGCGACGATCCAGTTGCCGGCCTGGGACAGCAGCGTCACCCGGCCCGAGCCGAAGGGATGCAGCGCCTGCAGCTTGTCGGTCAGCGACTTCAGCGAGATGTCGACACCGCCGACACCGATCATCTTGCCGCCCGATATGACGGGATAGGCAATGGACGTCAGCAGCGTCGGCACATCTGTTCCCTGGGCGAGGTAGGGGGTCGTGATCGCGCCCTTGCCACTGTCGGCAGCAAGCTTCCACCATTCGGCGGTATAATCATTGTCGAAGGTGGAGTACTGGATTCCACCGTCCTTGGTCTTCGACCAATAGGGCGTGAAGGCGCCGTTCTTGTTCGTGCCTTCGTCATTATTGTTGGCGATCTCGGTGGTCTTGCCGTCGAGCGCGCCGAGCTGCTCGCAGAACCAGCTGCCGAAGGCAAAGGCGTTCTGTTCGAGATTAGCTTTCAGCACGTTGATCATGCCCCTGCGGTCGAGCGACTTGCCTTCGTGGGCTCGACCGATCACGCCTGTCATGCTGCGTGCGGCACTGGCGAGTTCGCCGACATTGGCGGCGATTTCGTTGGCGATCGCTTTCGCCTCGAGATTGGCTTGGTCCATCGTCAGCGTCTGGACGCGGTCCCGGGTCTGGCCGATGAGGAAGAGATTCGAAACGATGAGAACATGCGCGATAGCGACGCCGGTGATGACGATGAGCTTCGCCGCAAGCGATTTCATGCGAAAAATGAACATGGGGTCCTCGGGCAAGGATACGCCGAACGTGCATTCTCCGGCGCAGGAGCGAAGGCATGGCTCCGTCATGGAGCAGCCGCATCAGCCGCGGATCCGCAAGCGCGAAGACCCGGCGATCACTGGGAAGATCGCCGGAGACCTCTTAAATTTGAGTGAAACTTTAGCGGTTTGTATGATGAAAGCCGCAGAAATCTCCCTTAAAATTGAAGGAGATCTGGCGAGTTTCGCAGGCAGGCTAGCCTATATTCTGTCTGCGACTTCCTCACTCACAGGAATCGACGGTTGCGCTCCTGATTTGAGACATGCGAGTGAACCGGCGACTGCCGCCCGGTGCAGCGCCGTCCGAAAGTCGAGGCCCTCGTCGAGACTGGCGGCGAGATAGCCGCAGAAGGTGTCGCCTGCCCCGACCGTATCGACAGGATCGATCGCCAGCCCTTGCGCCCGTGAAATGACCCCATCCCGGATGGCGATGACGCCATCGCCGCCGAGCGTCACGATCAGGGTCTGGCCGGTTTCCTGATGCAGGCGGACAAGCGCTGCCTCGCGCGCTTGTGCGTCCATGCCGTCCTGTCCGGCAAGCCGCTCGAACTCGGTCTCATTGGCAATGACGATATCGGCCAGGCGACCGAGGCGCGGTGCATCGGGGATCAAGGGGGCGAGGTTGAGGATGCTGGTGATGCCCTTGGCGCGCGCGGCCGAGAGCGCGCGTTCGACGGCCGCGACAGGCACCTCGAGCTGCAACATCAGCATGTCGCCTTCGTTCATGCGGCCGACCGCGATTTCCGCATCAGCTGGCGTGACCAGGCCGTTGGCGCCCGGAACCACGGCGATCATGTTCTCGCCGTCGGCGCCGACCAGGATCAGCGCCGTGCCCGTGGGGCCGTCGACATGCTTCACGAGGGAGAGATCGGTTCCCGCCGCATCGAGCAGGGCAAGTGCATCGGCGGCAAAAGCATCCTTGCCGACGGCGCCGACCATGTGCACATAGCGGCCGGCGCGGCGGGCTGCCAGCGCCTGGTTGGCGCCCTTGCCGCCGGCAGCCGTGGCAAAACCGTTGCCGGCCACCGTCTCGCCGGGCTTCGGCAGTCGCTCGGTCGTGGCGATGAGATCCATGTTGATGGATCCGAAAACTGTGATCATCAGGCTGTCCCGTCTTTTAGAGCATGCGAATGACATCATGCCCCTGCTATTCCATGGGGCGAGACACTGCCCGAAGCGGTCACTCCTCGTCAACCACCCGAAGCTTGAGAAGGCCGGTACGGCTTTCCACCGATTTGGCCGGAGCCTCGCCATCGCGGGCGGGCTTGGCGTCACCGCCTGCCTCGAATTCCAGCGCCTCGATCTTGGCGCCGCGCCTGGTGAGCTTGTCGGCTGACGTGACCACCATGTCGATATCTTTCTGCGCCATGGCGAAGTGGCCCTGCAGCTTGCGCACCCGCTCGTCGAGGCGGCCGAGATCGTCCATCAGCAGTGCCACCTCGCCCTGGATCAGATGCGCCTGCGCCTGCATGCGCTGGTCTTTCAGCACCGCCTGGATGACCTGGATCGACAGCATCAGAAGTGATGGCGAGACGATGACGATGCGCGCTCGGTGTGCCTTCTGCACCAGCGGCTCGAAGTTCTCGTGGATCTCCGCGAAGATCGATTCCGACGGCACGAAGAGAAAGGCCGTCTCCTGGGTTTCCCCCTGAATCAGATATTTCTCCGAAATATCCCGGATATGGATCTCCATATCGCGGCGGAACTGCTGGCCGGCGATCTTGGCGGCCTCGGGGCTGCCGGCGTCACGGATGGCGTTCCAGGCTTCGAGCGGGAACTTCGCATCGATGACAAGCGGCGGCGCGCCGTTCGGCATGCGGATCGTGCAGTCCGGCCGCGAGCCGTTGGAGAGCGTCTGCTGGAAGGCATAGGCGCCCATCGGCAGGCCGTCGGCGACGATCGTCTCCATCCGCGACTGGCCAAAGGCGCCGCGCGTCTGCTTGTTCGAGAGAATCGCCTGCAGTCCGACGACGTCCTTGGCGAGCGTCTGGATATTGTTCTGCGCCGCATCGATGACCGCCAGCCGCTCCTGCAGCCGCTGCAGATTCTCATGCGTCGATTTCGTCTGCTCGGTGATCGTCGAGCTGACGCGCTGCGACATGCCGTCGAGACGTTGGCTGATTGCCTGATTGAGCTCGCTCTGACGCGCGCCGAAAACCTCGGCCATGGCCGTGATGCGGCCCTGCATCTCCGCCTGGATCTTCAAAAGCTCGGCCATGCGCGCCTCGCTTTCGCCAGCCCGCAGGCTCGCCTCCTCCGCCTGCTCGCGGCGGAGGCTGATGCCGCGCAAGAGAAGGATGATCACCAGAAGCACAAAGGCGATGAGAACGCCGCCGGCAAGCGCCAGCATGGCCGGACTGAGCGAGGCGACGGAGAGGGCGAGCGATTCGGGATGAACGGTCATGCCGCAACCATAACAGAAGATGGGGCAATATATAGATCAAAACGTGAACAAAATCGGCAATTCCCAATATCCTCTCTGTCGCTTTCCTCGCCGACGCGGAAAATCGCTGCCAGTTTAATCATTGCTCAACCATATTGGCCAAAATCTGTGCCAATGAATTCCCTCCCGCGCCGTTGCGCCAAGTACAGAGATTTCCATGACATCCCAGCAGACCGACAGTGCCCTCAGACAGCGTCTCGATTTCATCGAACTGGACGAGGCGACGCGCCGGTCGATGCGGGATATCAGCCCCGTCATATCAGAGCTGATCGGCGCTGCCCTCGACAAGTTTTATGCCAAGATCGCCAGGACCCCCGCCGTATCGGCTTTTTTCGCCGATAAGAACCATGTCGCCCACGCCAAGAAGCACCAGCAGGATCATTGGAGCAAGCTTGCCGGCGGCGCCTTCGACGAGAGCTATGTGGACGGCGTGACCGCGGTCGGCCGAACGCATGCCCGCATCGGGCTGGAGCCGCGCTGGTATGTCGGCGGCTACGCCCTTGTCATGTCCGAACTCGTCAAGGGCATCATGGAGAAGCAGTGGCCGTCGGTCTTCGCGCGCCAGCAGGGCAAACTGCTCGCCGAGAAGCTGTCGGCGGTCATCAAGGCGGGCATGCTCGACATGGATTATTCCATCTCGGTCTATCTCGAGACGCTTGAAGCCAAACGCCAGGCTCTTGAAGAGCAGCGCGCCCAAGCCCAATCCGACCAGGCGCTTGCGCTCGAGCAGCTGCGCCGCGGCCTGGAGGCGCTGTCGAACGGCGATCTCGAGGCTACCCTGCCGTCCGACCTGCCAGGTGATTTCCGGCAAATGGCCGAGGATTACAATCGTGCCGTCAAGGCGCTTCGCCAGTCCTTTGCATCGGTGCGGGACACGTCCGGCCATATCATGAACGGCGCCGACGTCATTTCCAATGCGACCAACGACCTGGCGTTGCGCACTGCCCAGCAGGCGGCGGGCGTCGAGGAGAGCTCGGCCGCCCTGCAGCAGCTTTCCGTCAGCGTCGGCCAGACGGCCGCCAATGCCGAGAAGGCTTCGGACGCCGTACGCGAGACGCAGCAGAAGGCGAAGAATTCGGGTGAGCTCGTCACCAGCGCCGTTTCGGCGATGGCCGGCATCGAGAAATCCTCGACGGAGATTTCCAAGATCATCGGCGTCATCGACGAAATCGCCTTCCAGACCAATCTTCTGGCGCTGAACGCCGGCGTCGAGGCAGCGCGCGCCGGCGATGCCGGCAAGGGTTTTGCCGTTGTCGCCCAGGAAGTGCGCCAACTTGCCCAGCGCACGGCCGAGGCTGCCAAGGAGATCAAGAACCTGATCTCGCAGAGCTCGACCCAGGTCAATGAGGGTGTCGGCATCGTCTCCAGCACTGGCGAAGCGCTGAACGACATGATCGGCCGCATCGACATCATCAACCGCTTCGTCGCCGATATCGCCGCCGCCGCTCGCGATCAGGCGACCGGCGTCAACGAGGTCAGCGTGGCAATCCGCAGCATGGGCGAGATCACCCAGCAGAATTCCGGCATGGTTGAGCGCACGTCGGCGGAAACCGGTCGCCTCAAGGACGAGGTGGACCAATTGATCGAATTGCTGCGCCGCTTCCGCGCCCGCTCGGAAGGCCCTGCCGTCGTCGCGGCTCGCCGGGTGGCGTGAGGCGAATATGGCGAAATTCCGGGCGGGGATGCAAAAAAGCGCCTTCCCCGCGCGCCGGATAATTCCATAGCGGGAAAAGATGGGTTATGGGAACGCCCATGACCATCAAGCCACTCATCATTCTTCCCGACCCCGTTCTTCGTCAGCTCTCCAAGCCGATCGAGCGTGTGGATGCCGACCTGCAGCGCCTTGCCGACGACATGCTGGAAACCATGTACGACGCGCCGGGCATCGGCCTTGCCGCAATCCAGATCGGCGTGCCGCGCCGCATGCTGGTCATCGACGTCTCCCGCGAGGGCGAGGAAAAGCAGCCGCAGGTCTTCATCAATCCGGAGATCGTCAAATCGTCCGACGAGCGCTCAGTCTATGAGGAAGGCTGCCTGTCGATTCCTGATTATTATGCCGAGGTCGAGCGGCCGGCTGCCGTCTCGGTCAAGTATCTCGACCGCAACGGCAAGGAACAGACAGTGGAAGCCGACGGGCTGCTCGCCACCTGCCTGCAGCACGAGATCGACCACTTGAACGGCGTGCTTTTCATCGACCATATCTCGCGGCTGAAGCGGGAGATGGTGATCAAGAAGTTCACCAAGGCTGCGAAATCCAAGGCGCTCTGATAACGCAATGAGAATTGGTCGGGAACGGCGCACTGCTCGCCACCCGCAGGACCAGAGATTTCGAGGGGCTTGATCTCAAGCTCGTAAACCCGTTTGAAGACGGCTGATCCTCAACTGGCGAGATAAAATGTCTCTTCGCATCATCTTCATGGGAACCCCGGAGTTCTCGGTTCCGACCCTGCGCCTGCTCGTCGATGCCGGCCATAGCATCGTCGCCGTCTATACGCAGCCGCCGCGGCCGGGGGGCCGGCGCGGGCTCGATCTGCAGAAATCGCCGGTGCATCAGGCGGCCGAACTGCTCGGTCTGCCGGTCTTCACGCCGGTCAATTTCAAGGATCCAGAGGAGCACGAGAAGTTTGCCGCGTTCAAGGCCGATGTCGCCGTTGTCGTCGCCTACGGGCTGCTGCTGCCGGAGGCGGTTTTGAACGGCACCCGCGAGGGCTGCTATAACGGCCATGCCTCGCTGCTGCCGCGCTGGCGGGGTGCCGCACCGATCCAGCGGGCGATCATGGCCGGCGATGCAAAGACCGGAATGATGGTGATGAAGATGGACAAGGGGCTCGACACCGGCGCTGTCGCGCTGACCCGCGAGGTCGAGATTGGCCCGAACATGACGGCAGGCGAACTGCACGACCGACTGATGCAGGTCGGCGCCAAGGCGATGGCGGAAGCCATGGTGAAGCTTGAAATGAACGACCTGCCACTGACGCCTCAGCCGGAAGACGGCGTGCTTTATGCCGCCAAGATCGACAAGGCCGAGACGCGCATCGACTTCGCCAGGCAGGCGCGGGATGTGCACAACCATATCCGCGGTTTGGCGCCGTTTCCGGGCGCCTGGTTCGAGCTTGAGATCGGCGGCAGGCCTGAACGGGTGAAGGTCCTGGGCTCAGAGCTGGCTGAGGGGCAGGGGACGGCCGGACAGTTGCTGACCGACGATCTGGTCGTCGCCTGCGCCTCTGGCGCAGTGCGGCTGACACGGCTGCAAAAAGCAGGCGGCAAGCCGCTCGCCGCGGCCGATTTCCTCAGGGGCACGCCGCTTGCGGCGGGCACGAGGCTTTCCTGATGCCGCGTTTCCGCATGACCGTCGAATATGACGGCGGCTCCTATGTCGGCTGGCAGCGGCAGGAGAATGGGCCCTCGGTGCAGGGGGCGATTGAGGCGGCAGTACTGTCGCTGACCGGCGAGACCGTGCCGATCCGCGGCGCCGGCCGCACCGATTCCGGCGTCCATGCCATGGGACAGGTGATCCATGCCGATCTTTCCAAGGCCTGGTCGCCTTACAAGCTGCAGAACGCGTTGAATGCGCATCTGAGGCTTGCCGGCGAGCGTGTCTCCATTCTCGACGTCGAGGCGGTTCCCGATTTTTTCGATGCCCGCTTTTCGGCGCTGCGGCGCCATTACCTCTATCGCATCGTCAGCCGCCGGGCGCCGCTGGCGCTCGAAGCCGGCAAGGCCTGGTGGGTGCCGAAGGCGCTCGATCACGAAGTCATGCACGCCGCCGCCCAGAAGCTGGTCGGCCGGCATGACTTCTCCACCTTCCGCTCCACCCATTGTCAGGCGAACAGCCCGGTGCGCACGCTCGACCGGCTTGATGTGACGCGCAGCGGCGAACTGATTGAAATCCGCGCCACCGCGCAGAGCTTCCTCCACAACCAGATCCGTTCCTTCGCCGGCACGCTGAAGCTCGCCGGCGAAGGCAAATGGACGCCCGAAGATGTGCAGGCAGCGCTGGAGGCGCGCGACCGCAAGGCCTGCGGCCCGGTGGCGCCGCCCGAAGGGCTCTATTTCATGCAGGTGGATTATCCCGAGGTGATCACCGACCGGCGCAGGCCCGCCGATGAAAACGACGATGATCTGTCGTAAAGCCTCCGCCGAGGCTGGTCAGGCCGGATAAATGCCGAGGAAGTGCTGCAGATATTCCGAAAGGATCATCGACGGCACCAGCAGCACCAGCGTCAGCGCCCCGACCATCAGCGCGTGATCGTGGCAGATCATTCTGAGAATGCGCGCCAAAGCGAAGACTTGCGCCAGCATGAAGGCGAGCAGCAGCAGCGAGACGAGGCCGACGGTGCCGGGCAGGAAGAACACCAGAGCCAGCAGCAGACCGTTGATATAGGAGAGCGGTACGCCGAGCCAGTTGACGCTGACGACGACGGGGGCGAAGCGCTCGCCCATGCGGAAGGCAAGCAGCAGCAGTCCGGCAAAGACCAGCGGCACGAACCAGTTGGCGACCTCGACGAGGCCGAGCCTGATGTAGAAGGCAAAGTCGACATCGGCCTCCGGCGGCATCGACCGCAGGAAGGCCTGTCGCCACCAGAGCCAGGAAATGCCCATCGGCGGCAGGCACCAGGCCATTGCCCAAAACGATCGGTTGACGCCGCGCTCCGACAGATCGAGGAAGCGGAAGCCGCGCGGATCCATCCGGATCAGCAGCCAGAGGCCGGCCAGGTAATACTGGACTTCCCTAAGACCCGGCATGGGCGAACCAGCGGTCGATGAAAGTCTCGTAGATCGCCGTCAGCGTCTCCAGATCGGCAACAGTGACGCGTTCGTCGACCATGTGCATCGTCTGGCCGACCAGGCCGAACTCGACGACCGGGCAATAGTCCTTGATGAAGCGCGCATCCGACGTGCCGCCGGTGGTCGAAAGCGCCGGGGACCGGCCGGCCACACTTTCGACGGCAGACGACAGCGAAGCGATCAGGGCGTTGTTGCGGGTCAGGAAGACATGGCTTGGCCGGTCGGCCCAGACGATATCGTATCTGACCGGCTCGCGGCCCGGACGCAACTGGCCATGGCCGGCGGCGGCTTCGAGTCGGCGCAGGATTTCGGCGCGCAGCGTTTCGACGGTCCAGCTGTCGTTGAAGCGGATGTTGAAGCTTGCCGATGCCTTGGCCGGAATGACGTTCGTCGCAGGATTGCCGACATCGACCGTCGTCACTTCGAGGTTCGACGGCTGGAAATCGTCGGTGCCGCCGTCGAAAGGCGGATCCATCAGCGCCTGCGTCAGCTGCAGCATGCCGCGCACAGGATTGTCGGCAAGGTGCGGGTAGGCGGCATGGCCCTGAACGCCGTGTACGATGATCCTGCCCGACAGCGAGCCGCGCCGGCCGATCTTGATCATGTCGCCGAGCCGGTCCGGATTGGTCGGTTCTCCCACAAGGCAGGCGTCCCAGCGTTCGCCGCGCTCCGCCGCCCATTGCAGCAGTTTGATCGTGCCGTTGATCGCCGGGCCTTCTTCGTCGCCGGTGATCAGGAAAGAGACCGAGCCGGCCGGCGGCCCGTGTTTTTCGATATGGCGGGCGACGGCGGCGACGAAACAGGCGATGCCGCCCTTCATGTCGACGGCGCCGCGTCCGAAGAGCTCGCCCTTTGATATCTCCGCGGCAAAAGGCGGGTGCGTCCAGGCAGCTTCATCGCCAACTGGCACGACATCGGTATGGCCGGCAAACATCAGATGCGGTCCGTCGCCGCCGAGGCGGGCATAGAGGTTCTCGATGTCGGGTGTTCCCTCTTCGCTCGCCTTCACTTTGTCGACGTTGAAGCCGAGCGGTGCGAGCATCGCTTCCAACGCCGTCAGCGCGCCGCCTTCGGCTGGTGTGACGGAGGGGCAGCGAATCAGCGTCTGCAGATTGGCGACGGGATCGGTAGCGGTCATGGCGGTCGAACTATCCGGCGGGAATGGCAAAGACATGGCAAGGCGAGGCCGCCTCGCCCAAAAAGACGTCGCCTGTTTACCGGATCAATGCCCCGGTGTCATCAATCTCTGAGCAGCTCGTTGATACCGGTCTTTGAGCGGGTCTGTTCGTCGACGCGCTTGACGATGACGGCGCAGTAGAGGTGTGGCGCCGGCTGGCCGTTTGCCATCGTCGCATTGGCCGAGGCCATCGAGCCGGCGACGACGACCGAATAGGGCGGCACCTCGCCGTACATCACCTCGCCGGTGGCGCGATCGACGATCTTGGTCGACTTGCCGATATAGACGCCCATGCCGAGCACCGAGCCTTCGCGGATGATGCAGCCTTCGACCACTTCGGAACGGGCGCCGATGAAGCAATTGTCCTCGATGATGGTCGGGCCGGCCTGCATCGGTTCCAGCACGCCGCCGATGCCGACGCCGCCGGAGAGATGCACGTGTTTGCCGATCTGCGCGCAGGAGCCGACCGTCGCCCAGGTGTCGACCATCGTGCCTTCGCCGACATAGGCGCCGAGATTGACGAAGGAGGGCATCAGGATCGCATTCGGGGCGATATAGGCCGAGCGGCGCACGACGCAATTAGGCACGGCGCGGAAGCCCGCGGCGCGGAACTGGTTTTCGCCCCAATTCTCGAACTTCGAGGGAACCTTGTCCCACCAGGTGGAGTTGCCGGAGCCGCCCTTGACCACCTCCATGTCGTTGAGGCGGAAGGACAAGAGCACCGCCTTTTTCAGCCACTGATTGACCGTCCAGGCACCGTCGGCGCCGCGGGTCGCGACGCGAGCCTTGCCGGAATCGAGCAGATCGAGGGCCGCTTCGACCGCATCACGAACCTCGCCCTTCGTCGACACGTTCACATTGTCGCGATTGTCGAAGGCCGCTTCGATGGTCTTTTCCAGGGATGCAAGGTCGGTGGCGCTCATGAGAATTCCTTAAACTTCGATCTTTATCGTGGAGACGGCGGAGTCTCCGGAGATGCGATCGGCGTGGGTTTGTCCTGCTCTACAGCATGCACCCGTAGAACGGAATGATTTTTCGAACAAGATCATACCTGGATTCAAGGCGTTATAGCGACATATCCGGTTTCACGGCCGGCAATACTGAAAGGCATTTCGACATGGCAAAGGGACGAAACGGCGGTTCGCGGCGCAAGGACGGCGTATGGGACCCGTTGAAGAGCAGCTCGACCGACAGGCAGCGCGCCGAAGCCGTGCCGAAGACGCCGCAGACGTTGTCGCCGGCCTATCGCCTCGCCTATGTCGACGAGGATTTCCTCTGCCGCGAGGAGTTGCGGCCGATCCGGCTGCAGCTGGAACTCTTGAAGACCGAGATGATGCTGACCGAACGCGGCATCCGCTCGACCGTCGTCATGTTCGGCGGTGCCCGCATTCCCGCTCCCGGCCAGAGCGCCTGGGCGGCGCGCAACGAGATCCAGCGCGCCAATCTGGAGGCGGCCTCCGTCTATTATGACGAAGCGCGCAAATTCGCCCGGCTCTGCTCGAAATATTCGGCGGGCTTCGATTTCCAGGAATATGTCATCGTCACCGGCGGCGGCCCCGGCGTCATGGAGGCGGGCAATCGCGGTGCGGCCGACGAGGGCGCACCCTCCATCGGTCTCAACATCGTGCTGCCGCACGAACAGGCTCCGAACGTCTATGTCACGCCGGAACTCAGCTTCAACTTCCACTATTTCGCCATTCGCAAGATGCATTTCATGGTGCGCGCCAAGGCAATCGCGGTCTTTCCCGGCGGCTTCGGAACGCTCGACGAATTCTTCGAATGCCTGACGCTGATCCAGACCGGCCGCATGGAACGTCTGCCGCTGATCCTTTTCGGCGAGGCCTTCTGGCGCCGCATCATCAATTTCGAGGCCTTGGCCGAATTCGGCACGATCGCACCCGACGATGTCAAGCTGATCAGCTTCGTCGACACCGCCGACGCCGCATGGAAGATCGTCCAGGATTTCTACGAACACTCGTAAGACACGTCTCTTTCCCCGTCGCAACGGGGAAAGAGCAAGGGCAATGGTTCGTCCGCCCTTACAGCAGCGGCCGATCCGGCATGTCGTCGATCGAGATGACGCCGTCCTTGTCGCGGTCCATCCGCGTAAACAGCTTGTCGAAGGCGGCGACCGCCTCCTGTTTGGAAATCTGGCCGTTTTCGTCGGTGTCGATCCGATGCATCATCATCGAGGCGTGCATGATGTTGCCGCCGTGGCGCATCCAGCGATGACCATCATGGCCGTCGCGCGGCGGCCGCCCGGATTCGCTGTCCGGCATGTCGGGCGCGGCGTTCGCGTCCTTCTCGTCGCCGGCGTCCTGCTTGTGCTGATCTCTCATCGCCTGCAGCTGCGTCTGGCGGTACTGGCGGATTTCGCCGGGCGTCAGCGACCCGTCATTGTTGGTGTCGATCGCAGCGAAGATCTTGTCGAGGCCGCTGCTCGCCTCCTCCTTGGAGACCTTTCCGTCCTTGTTCGCGTCGAACTCCTTGAGCATGCGGACATAGGTGATTTCAAGGAAGGCGTCGCGGCCCGGTCGGTCCATGCCGGCATGATGCGGGCGCGGTCCGTCGCCCGGTGCGGCAAAGCTTGCCCCGGCTGCGACGCCGAAGATAAGGACGGAGGAGAGCGCTGCCAGTATCGGCTTGTTGCGGTACATCGTATTTCCCTTTCGTAAGGTGTCCCCTCACGAAAGACGCTACGGCAGCGGGCCTCAAAGACCCAGTTAAACATCGGTAAGTTGGGTGAAACTTTCGTAACCTGGCGGTCAGCCGCCGGATCTGGTCACCTTGCCGAGAAATGCAACGAGGTCGTCGGTGACGAAATCGATGTGATCCTCGTCGCCGCTGGTCTTTTCCCACCATTCGACGACGGTCTCTTCCAGATTGCGCGGCACCAGCAGCACGGTCTGCATGCCAAGCGCCTTCGGCACGGTCAGATTGCGCGGCAGATCCTCGAACATCGCCGCCTTGTTCGTTTCGACGCGCTTTAGCGCCGCAAACTTGTCGTAGGTCGCCTGCGCCGGCTTCGGCACGTAATCGGCGGCGACGATGTCGAAGATATCGTCGAAATGCTCGAGAATGCCGAGCGCTCCGGCGGTCATTTCGGCATGTTTGACGCTGCCATTGGTGAAGATGAATTTGCGCCCCGGCAGCGCCTTGATCGCTTCTCCGAGTTCGGGCTGTGGCATCAGCGCCGAATAGTCGATCTCATGGGCCTTTTCGAGGAAGTCGTTCGGGTCGATGCCGTGATGGATCATCAGGCCCTGCAACGTCGTGCCGTGGTCGAGATAATACTGCTTCTGCAGCTTGCGCGCTTCTTCCCGTTCCATCTGTAACAGCGCCGCGACATAGGCGGTCATGTTCTTGTCGATCTGCGCGAAAAGATTGATGTGATGGGGATAGAGGGTGTTGTCGAGGTCGAACACCCAGTCTGTCACGTGTTCGAAATCGGCTTTTTCAGGCGTACGGTCGATCTTGGTCATGGCCGCCCTTATCGCACGGCTGCTCGCCCAAGGAAATCGACAAGAAAAAATAGACGCCCGATTTTCGGCGGACGCGGCCGGCGTTGGATGTTAGAAAGCGCACATGCTTTTCCAACGCCCCGACGACGATACGCTCTATGATGCCCTGATTGCGCGCAGCGCCGATTATGAGGGCCAAGCCTATGTCTGCGTGAAGACGACGGGCATCTTCTGCCGCCTGACCTGCCCGGCGCGCAAGCCGAAGCGGGAAAACACGCTCTTCCTCGAGACGATTGCCGCCTGCATGCATTCCGGCTTCCGCCCCTGCCGGCGCTGCAGGCCGCTGGAACAGCCCGGCAGGGAACCGGTCGTCGATCTGCTGCTTGCCGCGCTCGACGACGAGCCGGGGGTTCGCTGGAGTGAGGATGAGCTCGTGCGCCGGGGCCTTGATCCCTCGACCGTGCGGCGCGCCTTCAAGCGGGCGCTCGGCATGACCTTCCATGACATCGTCCGCTATATCAGGCTCGGAGAAGCGGCCCGGCAGCTGGCGGATGGGGCGCGTGTCATCGATGCCCAGATCGACGCCGGGTACGAATCGTCGAGCGGTTTCCGGTCGGCGTTCCAGCGGCTCGTCGGCAAGGCGCCGGCGCTCTCGCAGAATCGCGAGCTGCTCTTTGCCGATTGGTTCGATACGCCGCTCGGACCGATGATCGCGGTCGCCGACAAAACACACTTGCATCTTCTCGAATTTCACGATCGCAAGGCGCTGCCGAGCGAACTGGTAGTGCTGCAGAAGCGCGTCCGCTCCTCCGTCGCGATCGGCCGCACCCCGGTGATCGATCAGATCGAGGCGGATATCCGCGATTATTTCGAAGGTCGGCTGACCGTCTTCAGGACGCCTCTGGCGCTTGGCGGCACGCCCTTCGAAAAGCATGTCTGGGCAAGGCTGATGGAGATCCCCCTCGGGCAGACGCGCGCCTATGGCGATCTCGCCAGGGAGATGGAGAGGCCGGAGGTCGTGCGTGCAGTCGGCCGCGCCAATGGCGCCAACCAGCTTGCCATCATCGTGCCCTGTCACCGTATCCTCGGTGCCGATGGTTCCTTGACCGGTTACGGCGGCGGGCTCTGGCGCAAGCAATGGCTGCTGCGGCATGAAGAGAAGATCAGTACGCAAGCAAGGATGGAGGAGACAGCATGAACCAGACTGAAAAGGCCAAGGCATTCGCCGCGCTTCACCGGAAGGGCGATCCGATCGTGCTCTACAATATCTGGGACGCCGGCACGGCAAAGGCCATTGCCGATGCCGGCGCCAAGGCGCTTGCGACGGGAAGCTGGTCGGTCGCCGCCGCCCACGGCTTTGCCGACGGCGAGAAACTGCCGATGTCGGTGCTTGTGGAGACGGCCAAATCCATCTCCGATGCCGTCGACCTGCCGCTTTCGGTTGATTTCGAAGGCGCCTATTCCGCAGATCCTGACAGGGCGGCCGCCAATGTCGCCCAGCTGATGGAGGTCGGCGCCATCGGCATCAATTTCGAGGACCGTGTGGTCTCGGGCGACGGACTTTATCCTGTCGAGAGCCAGGCGGCCCGCATCCGCGCCATTCGCGCCATGGCCGACGGCAGGGACATCGCCTTCTTCATCAACGCCCGCACCGACCTTTTTCTGGCCGAGAGCGATCTCTCCAAACATGCCAGCCTGGTGGACGAGGCGATCGAGCGGGGCAGGGCCTATGCGGCAGCGGGCGGCAGCGGCTTCTTCGTGCCCGGCCTGATCGAGCCCGCCTTGATCGAAAAGATCTGCGCGGCATCGTCGCTGCCGGTCAACATCATGATGCGGGCAGGCGCCCCCGATGTGAAAACCCTGGCAAAGCTCGGCGTCGGCCGCATCAGCTATGGGCCGGGACCCTATCGGTCGATGATGGAAAAGCTGAAGCAGGAGGCGGCGGCGATTTATAGCCAGCTCTGAAGCCAATACGTTCGAGGGCCGCATCCGCACGAAAGGTTGCGGCTCGCAGCGACATCGCGTTTGCGCTCAGGAGCGGAAGCGCAGATTGCGCCGCGTCAGCTGGTCGACCGAGGTGCAGCCCATCAGCTTCATGTCGCGCTCGATCTCGGTGCGCATCGTCTCCAGCGCACGTTCGACGCCGGGCTGTCCGGCAGCGGCGAGGGGGAAGAGATAGTAGCGGCCGAGGCCGACGGCCTTCGCGCCGAGCGACAGGGCCTTCAGAACATGCGTTCCCCGCTGCACGCCGCCATCCATCATCACGTCGATGCGGTCGCCGACGGCATCGACGATCTCGGCGAGCTGGTCGAAGGCGCTGCGCGAGCCGTCGAGCTGGCGTCCGCCATGATTGGAAAGCACGATGCCGGTGCAGCCGATCTCGACCGCGCGCTTGGCGTCCACAACCGACATGATGCCCTTCAGGCAGAATTGCCCGCCCCAGGCCTGCACCATGTCAGCCACGTCGTTCCATGACATGGAGGGGTCGAGCATTTCGGTGAAGTAGCGGCTGATCGACAGCGCGCCGCCGTCCATCTTGACGTGGTTTTCGAGCTGCGGCAGCCGGAACGCCTCATGCGTCATCCAGTCGATCGCCCAGGACGGCTTGATGGCAAACTGCATCATGCCGGCGAGATTGAGCTTGAAGGGAATGGCAAAACCGGTGCGCTTGTCGCGCTCGCGGTTCCCGCCGGTGATGCTGTCGACCGTCAGCATCATCGCCTGCACACCGGCATTTTTCGCCCGCGCCATCATTTCGTGGTTCAGCCCGCGGTCCTTGTGGAAATAGAACTGATAGACCTGTGGCCCGTCGCTGATCTGCCTGGCCTCCTCCAGGCTGATCGTGCCGAGTGAGGAGACGCCGAACATCGTGCCGTGTTTTGCCGCTGCCGCCGCGACCGCCCGTTCCCCCTGGTGGTGAAACAGCCGCTGCAGCGCCGTCGGCGAGCAATAGACCGGCATGGCGAGCTTCTGCCCCATGACCGTCACCGACATGTCGACCTCGGCCACGCCTCTGAGAACGTCGGGCACCAGATCACAATTTTCGAAAGCCGCGCTATTGCGCCGATAGGTCACCTCGTCATCGGCGGCACCATCGATATAGTCGAAGATCGGCCCGGGAAGACGCTGTTTGGCCATGCGCCGGAAATCGTGGAAATTATAGCAGTCTGTAAGGCGCATCTCTTGCTCGACCCGTTTATATTTCGGGCCGCAACCTAAAGCACGATTCGAAATCTTGCCAAGGCTTCATTATACGATTTGCGACCTCTCGAACGGGATATCGTCATTTAGGGGCGATGGATCCGCGCGAAGATCGACAACCACGGCATCTTCCAACACCTCTATTCCGGCGCCGCATACATCTCATAGCCGCGGCATCGGGCAATCTCTTCATGGACGCGGCACCCACCAACCTCCCTCTGCTGAGGTGCGCAGGCCGAAGGCCGGAGCCTCGAAGGACACGCGCCAACGCCGCTCCTTGCATTCATCAATCGTCCGAGCACCCGCCTCGCCCTTCGAGGCCCCTTCGGGGGCCGGGGTGAGGCTCTCTTGGGCTTTGGCGCTTCATCTCCGACGCAGCCGATGCAGAAGCTACGCTACCTTGCTCCGGCAAATCCTATGCCGTCGGGTCACCGGATAAACGAGCGCGGGGAGGAGGGACGAGCTGGGCAGCCGCTGCGCCCGTGCGCGGCGTGTAAAAGATGCGCCCTTCGTTCCGCTGAGGGGCGCAGCCTTGATCAGGGAACGATCAGCGTTCCGATGCCGTGCTCGGTGAAAATCTCGAGCAGGACGGAATGGGCGGTCTTGCCGTTCAGGATGACGACGCCCTGGACGCCGGCCCTGATCGCATCGATGCAGGTCTCGACCTTCGGGATCATGCCGCCTGAGATCGTGCCGTCGGCGATCAGCGCATGCGCTTCGGCGACGGAAAGCTCCTTGATCAGCTGACCTTTCTTGTCGAGCACGCCGGGCACGTCGGTCAGGAACAGCAGACGGGTGGCGTTGAGCGCGCCGGCTATGGCGCCGGCGAAAGTGTCGGCGTTGATATTGTAGGTGGCTCCGTCGCGCCCCGGCGCCACGGGCGCGATGACCGGGATCATCTCGGAGCGGGCGAGCAGATCGAGCAGCGTGCGGTCAACCTCGACCACTTCGCCGACGAAGCCGAGATCAAGCACCCGCTCGATGTTGGAATCCGGATCTTTAATGGTCTTGCGCGCCTTTTCGGCGAAGACCATGTTGCCGTCCTTGCCGCAAAGGCCGATCGCCCATTCGCCGGTCTGGTTGATCAGCGCGACGATCTCCTTGTTGATCGAGCCAGCGAGCACCATCTCGACGATCTCGACCGTCTTCTGGTCGGTAACGCGAAGCCCGCCTTCGAATTTCGATTCGATGCCCATCTTGGTCAGCATGGCGCCGATCTGCGGGCCGCCGCCGTGAACGACGATCGGGTTGACGCCCGACTGCTTCAAAAGCGCGATATCGCTGGCAAAGGCCTTGCCGAGCTCGGGATTGCCCATCGCATGGCCGCCGTACTTCACCACGATCGTCTTGTTTTCATAACGCTGCATGAAAGGCAGCGCCTGGGCGAGAAGACGTGCCTGGATTTCGCTTTCGGACTCGTTCATGGGGACCCCGCAGGAGTTGATCGCGGGCCTTTTATCGCAAGTTTCTGACAGAGGGAATAATCCAGAGGGCAATAGTTTTTCGTATCTGGCGCGGAGCCGGTGGCCCTGACCGTCCGGCAAACGTGAGCATGATATGAGGAACTGCATGCAAGGCGATGAGATTGCAGACCTGATCGGCCGCGTCGCGCTTGGCGACCGCACGGCCTTTACGGCTCTCTACAACCAGACCGGACCGAAACTTTTTGCGATCTGCCTGCGCATCTTGAAGGATCGCATGGAAGCCGAGGAGGCCCTGCAGGAAGTCTATATCAGCATCTGGCAGAGGGCCCGAGGCTTCCAGGCAGCCGCGGGTTCGTCCTCGGCATGGCTCTCGGCGATTGCCCGCAACCGGTCGATCGATGCGCTGCGGGCGCGCAAGCCCGTCGCCGACGAAATCGACAGCGCCTACGATCTTGCCGATGCCGCACCCGACCCGGAAAGGCAGACGGTGACGAAGGATGAAGGAAGGCGGATTGACACCTGCATGGAAGAGTTGGAAGCTGATCGTGCGGTCGCGGTGAAACGGGCTTATGTCGAAGGGCTGAGCTATCAGGAACTGGCGGATCAGTTCGGCGTTCCGCTGAACACGATGCGGACCTGGCTCAGGCGCAGCCTCTTGAAACTGAGAGAGTGCATGGAACGATGACATCGCCCGACAAAAGCAAGGGAGACCGCTCCCGCGACGAGGTTCTCGCCGGCGAATATGTGCTTGGCGTCCTATCGCTGCAGGATCGCCGGGTGGTGGAAGAACGCATGCGCCACGATCGGCCCTTTGCCGCCATCGTCAGCCGCTGGGAAACCAACCTTTCCGCCTTCAACGACGAATATGACGGCGTCGCGCCGAGCCGGGAAACCTTCAAGCAGATCGAGTCTCGGTTGTTCGGCGATGCCGGAAAGCCCGGATCCTTTTCGCAGGGACTGTGGAATTCGGCGGTCTTCTGGCGCTCACTGGCCTTCGCCTGCATCGTCGTTGCCGTCAGCGCCGTCATCTTCGCCTCCGGCCTCGTACCCCAGCCGCAGGGGCCGGCACCGCTGGTCGCCGAACTTTCGGGCCAAAACAACGCCATCAATCTCCGCGCCTCCTACGAGATCCAGAGCGGTCGGCTGAAGATCGTGCCGGTCGCAGCCGGCAAGCCGGAGGAGAAGTCGCTGGAACTCTGGCTGGTGCCGGGCAGTGGCGTGCCGAAATCGCTCGGCGTCTTCCAGCCGGGCGAAAGCGGCGAGCTCGTCATTCCCGCCGAACTGCGCAAGAATCTTGCCGACGGCGCAAACCTTGCCGTCAGCCTCGAACCTTTCGGCGGTTCGCCGACGGGGCAGGCGACCGGTCCGGTCATCGCGAGCGGCACGGTGCACCGGCCATAACGCTGGCTAGAACGAAAATCATCTCTCCTGCCTGAAACTCTTCGGCGCTGCCTTTCGTAGTTCGAAATGTCGGGACGACGCTCAGGCATAAAGCCGGCGGACAGTGCCCGGCCAGAGGAGAAAATCATGACCAAGAATTTGTTGCGCGGCCTCACCTTCGCGGCTGCCATTTCAGCCGTGGCCTTCGCCGCTTATGCGAAGAACCCCAAGGTCGGCGGCGCTGCGATGTTCGAAACCAAAAACATCGTCGAAAATGCCGTAAACTCCAAGGATCACACGACGCTGGTCGCCGCCGTCAAGGCTGCCGGTCTCGTCGGCACACTCGAGAGCAAAGGGCCCTTCACCGTTTTTGCGCCGACCAACGAGGCTTTCGCCGCCTTGCCCAAGGGCACCGTCGATACTTTGCTGAAGCCGGAGAACAAGGCGACGCTCACAAAGGTTCTGACCTGCCACGTGGTGGCGGCCGACGCGATGGCGAGGACCGTCGCCAAGATGATCAAGGATGACGGCGGCGAACACGACATCAGGACGGTCGGCGGCTGCGTGATCAAAGCCAGGGAGGATATGGGCAAGATCACGTTGACCGACGAAAACGGCACTGTCGCCCATGTGACCATCGCCGATGTCAAGCAGTCGAACGGCGTCATCCACGTCGTCGACAAGGTTCTGCTGCCGAAGATGTAAGTGTGTGTATCGGCGGAGGGCGCGCTCTTCGGGCGCGCTCCAAACCACCTGCGAATGGTGCCCAGCGTCTAGCGGTTCCGCTAGCTAATGGAGCGGCGGCGCCGCTGATATAGCTATTGGGCCGCTTCGACTCTTGGGAACGCGAGCGAGACACTCATTCCCCTGCCGGGGGAAGAGCTGACTTCGACCTGGGCGCGGGCGTTCTGTTTCAGGGACTGGATGATCATGGCGCTCAGTTTTCCGGGGTTCGGCCAAGGCACATTCTCAGGAAGGCCGACCCCGTTATCGGCGACAGTGATCCTGCATCCGGTGTCGCTGACGACACAACGCAGCATGATCTCTCCGCCATCTCGCCCTACGAAGGCATGCTTGAATGTGTTGGTCAGGAGCTCGTTAACGACGAGTCCGGCAGGCATTGCCACGTTCACGGAAACCGGCCAGGTGTCCACCTTCATGTCGATTCGGATCCCTTCCACAGCGTGGGCGGCCATGACCGACGCGGCGATCTGGCTCACATAGCTGCCGAGATCGATCATCGCGCCTTTGTCTTCGTCCGACAGTGCGCGGTAAAGCAGAGCCAAGGCTTCGATCCGACCCGCAAGACGTGCAAACCGCTCGCTCTCCTCGTTCTTTTGAGCATTACGCGCTTCCATTCGGATCAGCGCCGTTATCATCTGCAGATTGTTCTTCACACGATGCTGAAGTTCTCGCAGAAGGACATCCTTCTCGGCCAGCAGCTCGCTGAAGCTCTGGCCACCCGTCACCTCGTTGCGGGCAGCGAAGGCGACCAGACGGAAAAGCGGGACGTCATCATCGTTGACGATCGTGTTCGACCACACGTCGATAGTCACATCGCTTTCCGGTTCTGCCACGAGCGAGAAGGCGCCAATATATTCCTCCGCCGTGGTCACAGCGGCTGCAAGCGTTGTCTCCCCGGAGACTGCACTGCAATTCACCTCGATGTCCGTCCAGCGTTTCCCCTCCACCTGTCTGGCGGTCAGCGCTGTCAGCCGTTCGAATTCGAGGTTTACGTAAATTAGCTTTTCACAGGTGCCGAGCTCGGAGACCGCCACTGCAAATGGGACATGATCGAGAAAGTGTCGAAACCGATCGTCATCGAGGGCTTCGGCAAGATGGGGCAGGTTGCCGACGCCTTCTGGCGAAAGGGCTTCGTCTTTGCTGTCAGTCATGGATGGTTTCTCGCGGACGCCGCTGCGCTTCAACAGCATGAGATCAAGCGTTGCTTCAAAAACTGCGATGGCGCAAGCACAATCGATGTCGCACGTCTAAACAGCCGGTGTTCAAATGCTGCAACTGTCAGGGATCTCGATGCTCTGCAGCTGCCGTGAACGCGGCGGTCGACGTTACTGGTCGGCAGGCCTCTGTTGGCCGCAAGATCATGCGTCAGCGTCGGTCGCGAGCTTACGCCCGGTCAAAAGTGAACGAGGTCAGTAGCGTGGTGACAAAATTGCTGGCCCTTTCTTTGACCAGAACTTCCGTCCACTCGTCCGTCCCGCGCAGCCGCAAATCCGTATAAATACTGTCTACGGCTGCCTCCTCTATGCGCTTGATATGCGACTTGAACGACGCCTCGCCGCCGCCATGATACATGTCTCGGATCACCATGCGCAAAATCTCCTGGATGGCGATCTGCCATGCTGTATTGATCGACTGGAGTTCCTTCGTATCCTCTGCCATTGCGGTGTCCTTTGATATGAGTGAACTGTCAGCACGGTTCTGCCCGTCCTGTTGCCGCTTTTTGAACCCGCGAATACTTCCTCTTGAAAGTTGCGTCGGACGGTGCGATGCGGTGCGGTTCGTGCGCGAGAACCGGCGCAGATCGGCATGTCTGCGGGTAGCCGCATAGGGCTCGCAGCGACCTTTTTCCGGTGATCAGAAGGCTTTGGCGCGTTTCGCAAGGAGAGCAGACATGGCCGAGGCGCGATCGTCGCGTTGCTTCGCCAGCCGTGCTTCCCGCAATCGCATCGTCTTTGCCTGTTGCGACTGGGCGTTGGATTCCAGCTCTTCCATCGCCTTGTTCTTCGCGAAAAACTGGGACTGGATGTTGCCGAAGGCGATCTCCGCCCGTTGACGCGATTTGCTGTATGTTTCTGTCATTTCTTCTCCGATATTGAAGGGCTCGACTGCGAGCGAAAACAAAAAGGCCAGGCAGATTGCCCGGCCTTAAATGAATCGGTGCTTCCGGCAGTGCCAGTACATCCGTGGTCAAAGGGAAGCAGATACCGATTTAAGCCTTCTGGAGATTGCAAGCGGACATTTTGCCCGACTTGTGGTCTCGCTCGAGATCGAAGCCGATCTTCTGGCCTTCGATGAGTTCGCGCATTCCAGCGCGCTCGACGGCGGAGATATGAACGAAGGCGTCAGCACCGCCATTGTCGGGCTGAATGAAGCCGAAGCCCTTGGTGGAGTTGAACCATTTAACTGTGCCAGTGGTCATGATGAACCCTTTCATAGCAATATTGAGAAACCGCAAGGCGTCAACGCGATGCGGATGGTGGTAACGATTTTTGAAAGGAAGTTCGTTCAGGCCGCGGTGCTAATCGCGCGATAACCAAGCCAGCAAGCAAAATTCGATAAGCACTATATAGGTCGCCTATTCCGGCGCGTCAACCTTTAGTTTTTCTGTTTGATGGTAAAATAAACTTTTAGCTGTTTCAGCGAGTGCATGGAGGTCGGATCGTTATTTCCAGTTTGCTATCCCGACAGTTTCCGCGATCGCCTGGCGTAAATCATCGAGTCCGTCGCCCTTTTCGGACGAGGTGGACAGCACATAGGGATAGGCGGCCGGGCGCTTGCGGATCTTCTCCGCCGTTTCAGCAAGAAGCTTCGGCACGGCCGGCGCCTTGATCTTGTCGGTCTTGGTCAGCACCACCTGGTAGGAGACGGCCGCTTTGTCGAGCAGATCAAGCACGTCATCATCGTTCTTCTTGATGCCGTGGCGGCTGTCGATCAGCACGTAGACGCGCTTCAGCGTCGCGCGCCCGCGCAGATATTCGAAGACGAGTTTGGTCCACTTGTCGACCTGCTCCTTCGGCGCCTGCGCGTAACCATAGCCCGGCATGTCGACGATCGCCGTCGGCGGCAGGTCGCCGGCCTCGCCGGAATAACCGTCCGGAACGAAATAGTTGAGCTCCTGCGTGCGCCCCGGCGTGTTCGATGTGCGCGCCAGGCCCTTCTGGCCGACCAGCGCATTGATCAACGACGACTTGCCGACATTCGAGCGTCCGGCGAAGGCGACTTCAGGCGGTCCTTCCGGCGGCAGGAAGTTGAGCGACGGGACGCCGCGGATAAAGATCCATGGGTGGCCGAAGAGCGGCTTTTCGGTTTCGGGCATGCGGGCTCGGCAATCTCGGGGTTCGGTCTTCTGTCGGCTTCGTGGTTTTACGGGCGGATGTCAAGCTTTCAGGCGGGCAGCGTCTTGCGTACGAGGCGGCCGGAAATGAAAAGCCCCGCCGGAGCGGGGCTTGTGGGCATCATTTCGACGGCGCCGTCTTTCGTCGGAACAGACCCTTCAGATTGTCGAAGAGTTCGATCTTCACGCCGTGGCGCTTCATGATCACCGACTGCTGGATCACCGAGAGCGTGTTGTTCCAGGCCCAGTAGATGACGAGACCGGCCGGGAAGCTTGCCAACATGAACATGAACACCAGCGGCATCCAGTTGAAGATCATTGCCTGCGTCGGATCGGGTGGCGTCGGGTTCATGCGCATCTGCAGGAACATGGTGACGCCCATGATCAGCGGCCAGACACCGAGATGCAGGAAGGTCGGCGCCTCGAAGGGCAGCAGGCCGAACAGATTGACGATCGTCGTCGGATCGGGCGCCGAAAGGTCCTTGATCCAGCCGAAGAAAGGCGCGTGCCGCATCTCGATGGTGATGTAGATCACCTTGTAGAGCGAGAAGAAGATCGGGATCTGCAGCGCCACCGGCCAGCAGCCGGCGATGGGGTTGATCTTCTCGTCCTTGTAGAGCTGCATCGTCGCCTGCTGCAACGCCATGCGGTCGTCGCCGAATTTCGCCTTCAGCTCCTCCATCTTCGGCTGCATGCGCTTCATGTTCGCCATCGAAGCGTACTGCTTGCTGGCGAGCGGGAAAAACAGCGCCTTGACGACGATCGTGGTGCACAGGATCGCCACGCCGAAATTGCCGAAGAAGCGATAGAAGAAGTCCATCAGCTTGAACATCGGCTTGGTGATGAAATAGAACCAGCCCCAGTCGATCAGCCGGTCAAACTTGGGGATCGAATAGGAGGCCTCGTAGCCGTCGATAACAGGCACTTCCTTGGCGCCGGCGAAAACGAGGTTCTTGAGCTCGATCGACTGACCTGGCGCAACTGTGAAGGCGTCATCTTTGTAGTCGGCCTGATAACGCGGCTGACCGTCAGAAAAATAAGAGAATTTCGCCTCATATGCAGCGCTCTGCGGCGGAACGATCGTCGCCGCCCAGTATTTGTCGGTAATGCCAAGCCAGCCGCCGGTGGATTTCGCCGGCGACACGGCTTCTTTCTCGACGGCGCTATACTTGCTTTCGATCAGGCCGTCGTCGCCGATGACGCCGATAAAGCCCTCATGCAGGACGTAGACGGACGGCGTCGTCGGCTTGTTGTAGCGCATCACGCGGCCGTAGGAGGAGAGCGAGGCGGGCGCCTGGCCGGTATTTTCGATCTTGTCGACGACGGTGAACATGTAGCGCTCGTCGACGGAAATCGTGCGGGTGAAGGTCAGGCCCTTGTCATTGGTATAGGAGAGCGTCACCGGTGTCTTCTCGGTGAGTTTGGCGCCCTCCGGAGCCGTCCACAGCGTCGACGGACCAGGGACGGTGCCCGTGGCGTCGCTGCCGATATAGCCGAGCTCCGTGAAGTAACCATCCTTGGTTTCGGCCGGGCTGAACAGCGTGATGGTCGGGCTCGAGTCGTCGACGGTCTCGTGATAGCCCTTGAGCTTCAGATCGTCGAGCCGGGCGCCGGCAAGGTTGATCGAGCCGGAAAGCGCAGCAGTATCGATGGCGATGCGCGGCGTCTTTTCGAGCGCCTGCTCGCGCGTCGCCGTCGCGGCCGCCTGGCCGGACGGGGCCGCGCCGGTCGTCTGGGCAGGTGCCTGGCCGCCGCCTGCCGCAGGCTGCTGCGTCTGCTCGGTCTGCTGTTGCGCCTTCTGGGCTTCCTGCGTCTTGCGCTGGGCTTCGATGCGCGGATTCATATAGAGAAACTGCCAGCCGAGGACGATCAGCACCGAGAGAGCGATCGCAATGAAATAATTGCGGTTGTTTTCCATCATACGTTCCTGGGGCGTCCGTCTCCGGAGCGCCGGTGTTTCGGCCTGGTTTCCACGCGAAGCTTCAGCTCCGCGGCCAATTCCTGGAAGGACGCATCAAGTACGTCCCTGCGCGCGACAACCACATAGTCGTGTCCGGGCTGCATTGCAAATCCCGCATGAAGCCGCACCGCCTCTTTCAGGCGGCGGCGCATACGGTTCCGTTCGACCGCGTTGCCATGTTTTTTGGTGACTGTAAAACCGACGCGCGCCTGGCTGTCGGGTTCCTTCCGGTCGAGCACTTCGAGCAGGAAGAGGCCGCCGCGGCGTTTTTCGCCTTCGCGCGCGGCAAGAAACTGCGGGCGGCTTTTCAGCCGCCCGACAGTGTGTTTCTTCTCACTGGTCGTCAATTCGCCCGCCATCTCTTCTCGGGCAACCCGGCCTTAAGCCGAGAGACGCTTGCGGCCCTGCGCGCGGCGGGCAGCGATGACCTTGCGGCCACCCTTCGTGGACATGCGCGCACGGAAGCCGTGGCGACGCTTGCGAACAAGCTTGGATGGTTGATAGGTACGCTTCATTTATTTAAACACCGCGGAGTGCGGCCCTTCTTGAATTTGCATGATGCAAGGAGCGTTGTTTTTCGAACGGGCGGGCCATGAAGGCCTTGGGTGACCGGACGTGCGGCGGCTTATACGGATGAAGGCCGCCAAAGTCAATTATATCAGATCATTTCACTGGTAATGCTGATCGGCGCTTGGTTTTCGCACGCAAGTGTTAACAAGTTTGCTTTGCTCTGACAGGTTGTACTTTGTCGCAGCCGCGATAGAAAATCATGATTTTCAGCGACTTGCGTTCGGGGCGGGCGCCGGCATCGCTCATTCTCAGTGACATAATCGTAAATATTAGAAATCCAACTTTAAGGAATTTCGCCGATAGTCGGCTCATCGGCTGGGAATTTGCTTTCCAGGCAGTTTGGGGTAGCTAGGAGGCACTGCATTGAAGATCCGCGGGAAAATTAATTTGCTGGTTTGCGTGATGGGCGCGGTGGCGCTTCTGATCGGCGCAACGGCATTGTCGGCCATGCACGAATACAGCCGCAACCTCACGGCCTACGAGCAGGCCGCCGCCCGCGCCTATGCCGGCGAGCGCCTCAACCGTTTCGTTACCGCGGTCGTCATGGAATCGCGCGGCATCTATGCGGCCAAGACGATCAAGGATACGCCGAATTTCGCCAAGGGCATCACGGCCGCTCTCGACGAGATCGATAAGGTCATCGCCGGCTGGGCGCCGCTCGTTCCCGAAAGCGAGAAGGCCGATTTCGCCAAGCTCGTCTCCCGCGCCGCCGAATTCCGCACCTTCCGCACGGAAACGGCCCGCCTCGGCACGGAAGTCGGGCCCGAGGCCGCCAGCCAGCAGGGCAACAATGAGGCCAATCGCGCCAACCGCAAGGCCTTCCAGGCTGAAATCGACGCGGTCGTCGCGACCGACAAGGCAGCGCTCGAAGCCGTCAACGCCGAGATCGAAAGTTTCCGCTCCTGGGTCCTGATGCTCGTGCTCAGCATTACCGGCATCGGTATCGCGGTCGGCATCGGCATGGGCTTTTATATCGGCACCAGCCATCTGAGCCGCCCGATCAAGCGTGTCACCCACGCGATCAAGGAGGTCGCCAACGGCAATTTCGACGCCGAGGTTCCCTTTGCCGGCCGCAAGGACGAAATCGGCGAGATGGCCGCCGCGGTGGCGGTCTTCAAGGAGAACGGCCTTGCCGTCAAGCGCCTGAACGCCCAAGAGGCGGCGATGCGCGCCAAGAGCGATGACCTGCAGTCGAGCATGTCCGTCGTCGTGGCCGCGGCTGCGGCCGGCGATTTCAGCCATCGCATCGACAAGGATTATCAGGACGAGAACCTCAATCAGTTCGCCGGCAATATCAACACGCTGCTGTCGAGCGTCGATGCCGGCATCGGCGAGACCCGGCGCGTCATCGCAAGCCTTGCCGAAGGCGACCTCACCCAGACGATGAACGGCAATTTCCAGGGCGCCTTCGCCGAGCTGCAGCAGAACGTCAACAACAGCTTCGTAACGCTGCAGGCGACGATGCGCGAAGTGCGCGAGACGACCGAAGCGATGAACGGCAACACCGCCGAGTTGCGCAATGCCAGCGACGACCTCTCGAAGCGCACCGAGCAGCAGGCGGCAGCGCTCGAACAGACCTCTGCGGCACTCGACGAGATTACCGCCGTCGTCCAGAACTCGACCGAGCGGGCGCATGAAGCAACCGTCATGGTGTCCGAAGCCAAGGAAAATGCCGGCCGCTCCGGCGTCGTCGTCCGCAACGCCGTCGAGGCCATGGGCCGCATCGAGCAGGCCTCGCGCGAAATCAGCCAGATCATCAACGTCATTGATGAGATCGCCTTCCAGACCAACCTCCTGGCACTGAACGCCGGCGTCGAAGCCGCCCGCGCCGGCGAGGCCGGCAAGGGCTTCGCGGTGGTCGCGCAGGAAGTGCGCGAACTCGCCCAGCGTTCGGCGACGGCCGCCAAGGACATCAAGGCGCTGATCACCAAGTCCGGCGACGAGGTGCAGGTCGGCGTCAAGCTCGTCCAGGCGACCGGTGAGGCTCTGTCCGAAATCGGCACCCGCGTCATCGCCATCAACGACCATATCCATTCGATCGCCACGGCCGCGGTCGAACAGTCGACCGGCCTCAAGGAGGTCAACACCGCCGTCAACCAGATGGATCAGGTGACCCAGCAGAATGCCGCGATGGTGGAGGAAACCTCTGCCGCCACGCACCGGCTTTCGGCCGAAGCCAATGGGCTGGTACATCTCATCGCCCGCTTCAAGCTGTCGGATGCGGCGGCGCCCGTGGCGCTTGTGCGCAACGAGCCGCACAGGCAGCCGGTTGCCTCGCCCGCCCGCCGGGCGATCGCCAAGGTCGCCCGCGCCTTCGGCGGCAGTTCCGCCCCGGCCGAACAGAGCTGGGAAGAGTTCTGATTTTCCATAATAGAAGACTTTTCCAATGCCTGGCTTTTGCCCCTCACCCTCACCCTCGCCCTCTCCCCGTAAAATGGGGCGAGGGGACGTGCCCCACGAGAGGTTGGCGACGGACGGAGAGATCACGGCATATTCCCTTCGCCCCGCGAGTGGGGAGAAGGTGCCGGCAGGCGGATGAGGGGCTGCCCCTTGCGCCAACCAGAGAGCTACTGCACCAACATAACGAAAGCACGACGCCGCCCCCGGGCGGCGTTTTGTTGTGACGAGGTGACGCTGCTCGCAAAGATTTGAAAGCGGAGCGTCTTGGTCTAATATAAGAACCCTACGGTGAGGGCGGCGAGCGCTGCCGATCGGGCGAGATGACCATGCCGGTTCGAGACCAGGGCGAAGATCCTTCGGCTGACATCCCGGCGGCCGGCGAGGCTGCCAAGGGGCGGTGTCCGTCCGGCTTGTTCGGCGGGCTGTCTGGCAAGCTGCTCTGGCTCACCGTCGTCTTCATCATGCTCGCCGAGATCCTGATTTTCTTTCCCTCGGTCGCCAGCATGCGGATGCGCTGGCTGCAGGACAGGCTGAACACGGCCGCCGCCGCCGCCATCGTCATCGACGGGCTGCAGCCGATCGAGCTGCCGCGCGCCCTGCAGAAGGAAACGCTGGAGGCGACCGGCACCAAGGCGATCGTGCTGCGCAAGGAGGGCACTTCGCGGCTGCTGGCGACGACCGACATGCCGACCTCCGTCGACGAATCCTACGATCTCACCGACGTGCCGCCGCTGACGGCGATCCGCGACGCGCTCGATACCCTGATCTTCGGCGGCAGCAGGATGATCCGCGTTTACGGCCCCGTCGGCGAAAACAAGGTCGGCGTCGAGGTTGTCATGAAGGACCGGCCGCTGCGCACGGCGATGTTTGCTTATTCCCGCAACGTGCTGCTGCTTTCGGTGCTGATTTCGCTCTTCACGGCGACGCTGATCTTCTTTGCGATCAACCGCATTCTCATCGGCCCGATTCGCCGGCTAACCGGCAGCATGCAGCAATTCTCCTCCGATCCCGAGAACCCGGCCCACATCTATATCGGAGACGGCGGCCGTGACGAGCTGGCGGTGGCCGGCCGCAATCTCACCTCGATGCAGATGGAGCTGCAGAAGACGCTGAAGCAGCAGAAGAACCTTGCCGCTCTTGGCCTCGCCGTTTCCAAGATCAATCACGATATGCGCAATATCCTGGCTTCCGCGCAGCTGATGTCGGACCGGCTCGTCGATGTCGATGATCCGATGGTCAAGAGCTTCGCGCCGAAGCTGCTGCGCACCATCGACCGCGCCGTCGGCTATACGACGGAGGTGCTGTCCTACGGCAAGGCGAGCGAATCGGCGCCGCGCCGCCGCCATGTTCGGCTGTTGGCACTCACGCAGGACGTCAGGGACATGCTGGCGATCGATCCGCAAAGCGGCATCGAGTTTGTCGAACAGTTCGCTGCCGATCTCGAGATCGATGCCGACGGCGAGCAGCTTTTCCGGGTCATTCACAATCTCTGCCGCAACGCCCTGCAGGCGCTGACATCACCGGGCGAGGGCGGCCCCGGCGCCATCAGGCGCATCACCGTCTCCGCCCAGCGTGTCGGCAGCGTCGTCAGCATCACCGTGGACGATACCGGCCCCGGCATGCCGCTGAAGGCGCGCCAGAACCTCTTTGCCGCCTTCCGCGGCTCGGCCCGTTCCGGCGGCACCGGCCTCGGCCTGACCATCGCCCGCGAACTGGTGCTCGCCCATGGCGGCACGATCGCGCTGGTGGAAAAGCCGACGGTCGGCACCCAATTCCGCATCGAGATCCCCGATCGCCCGGTTTCGCTGGACGATTACCGCAACCGGACGCATGGCGAGAAGTGACGGAATTTCAGCCGGCGCGGCCGCAAGCAGGCAAAGACGCGATTTTTTTCGAAATGCTCTTGCAATGTCCGAAAGGACCCTTTAGAGGATCGCCCACGCAAGCGGCACCGCCGCAATTTGCACGCACCCGTAGCTCAGCTGGATAGAGCACCAGACTACGAATCTGGGGGTCAGGAGTTCGAATCTCTTCGGGTGCGCCATTCTTCCCAAATGCATCAGCAAAGTTCCAGGCGCCCGAAATCGGTGCCGCTCCAATCAGCGCTTCGCTCCTCGCCTCGCCTCCTTGGAGGCGTGAACAATAGCTGGGGCGGCCGCCTCATTCCTTGATGGGAATCCCGGCTTCGATCGCAGCCTCGATGAACGCCTGCCGCGCCTCTTCCCGGCTTCGTTTCCCAGATATGACATCGGCGCAAACCGCACACGCTCTGTCGAGCGCAGGGCCCTCTTCGGTCGGCCAGTCTTCGATCAGCGCCCATGTTGCGGCCTGGGTCGTCTGGATGACCACCCATTGATCCGGCCCTTCAAGGGCAAGCGTCACCGGCTTCTTCCATAGGGTTTGCATAATGCAGGATCTCCGCTGCGCCTTCTCGGCCACCTGCTCGCCTAAGGCAATTGTTCCGGCGTGTCGAGATGCCGTCTGAACGAGACGTTTTCCGGAGCAGTGAGCTGCTTACTGAAACGCCGGCATATTTATTTCCGGCCGCCGCTTCTCGTCGGCCGCTGCCGTCTTTGCCGCAAGGCAGCAAGGCAAAGCTATTGAGCGTTCGGATGCTCTCTCTCATAGGCTTCCCTTTCTTCCTTCCCGAACACGGCGGAGTAAAAGCCGCTGCAAACCAGATATGAGCACGCATCCGGGTTGCCCGTTTGCCATCCGGGCTGGCAGAGGACGACGCGATGGAATTTGGCATTGCAAAGCCCGTGGTTTGCCAGAAGCCGCGGATCGTTTCCGAAATACGCGCTTATGGCTTGCTCGCGAGTCCATGCAGGAACGACCTTCCAATCAGCGGCGCCGCCCTCAGCGCTCACATTGCCGGTCGCGCAGAACGACCAATTCGATATCGTGATCGGTTGATCGCAGGGAAACGCCTGGACGGCGCTTCCCAGCAAGAGCGAAATCAATGCCAGCAATCGGCTGCTGTAACCCACCATGAACTTTTCCCCCATGCAGATCATTCGCATCCTGCCCTCCAAACGGTGATCGGGTCTAATCCGAATCCTAAGATTATTTTCCTAGTTCTTGAAACGTTCTTACGCTAGATTGCACGCTGTTGCAACCATGGAATGTTGAATGTCAAAGAATTTTGTAGCGATTGGCGCAGTGGGCGCTTGGGCGGGTCTTTCCCTCTGCATGCGGGAAAAAACCAGTTCTTCTGCTGCTTGCCGGAAGGACGTGCTCGCAGCCGGGGCGAGGGGCTGATGGCGGAATTCAACTCTCGTGACAAGAGCCGCACCAGTTCCGGCAAGACGCGATCGCTGGTGCGCAAACACACCGCGCCGCCGAGCGCCAGCGATGACGGCAGCCTGCGATGGCAATGGTTGACGATCCAGCTACTGGAATCGGCGGCATTTACCACCTTGAGTGCGAATGCCTGCCGCGCCTTCTTCCGCATCGTCATCGAGCACCTCTCGCATGCCGCGTTGCAGAATGGCAGGCTTGTCGTGACGCATCACCAGTTCGTCTCCTACGGCGTCACCGGAGAATATGTCGCCGATGCGCTCGACGAGCTTGAATATAAGGGGCTCGTAAAGGTCCGCCGCGGCCGGGCCGGAAGTGGGGTCGCCCATCCCAACCTGTTCACGCTCACCTTCGTCGGCGACCTTGAAGGCGCGCCGCCGACCGACGAGTGGAAGCGGTGCACGGCGGAAAGGTGCCGGAAATGGTCCGAGACCGACCGCAAAATCGCCGCCGACAAACGCGGCCGCCTCGGCCGGAAGAAAAAAACCTCGCTTCGGGATCCCGAAATCCGTCCGCTTCGGGATTCCGAAATTCGCCGCGCTTCGTAAGCTTTTCGGCTGAGCGGAAACGCAATGATTTCAACGCCGCGGCCTATTTCGGGATTCCGAGGTGCTATATAGATTTTGGTGGGGGTTCCCGCGGTGGAGCGTGACGACCGTCCTCGGTCGGCAGCGGCATTGGTTTTCCCGCATGCTTAGCTTCGCGCAACCTTCCTGATGTATTCGCAGGCCTGATGATCTCGGAGGAATGCATGACGGTGGGAATTTTTCGGGTCCTGGCGATCCTCGCGACGATAGCCGCCCTTGCCGGCTGCATCGACCATGCCAACGAGCCGGTGCTGCTGGCAGTCGGCTTACCGGTCAATCCGCCGTCCGTTGCGCACAGCCTTTGCATGACTGACGGCAATGCCATGTATGGCGAGGCGAAGCGCCAGTATGAGCTGCGCGCCCAGTTGACCGGATATGCGCAGGCCGATGCGTTCGAAGCGGAAACCGTGGCGCGCGCCGCCGCCCATCGCCAGTATGTCGCCTGTCTCTCGGCCCAAGGTTACCGGGCATTATACGCGAATTGAAAACAGAGAATTCGCATTCTTGACCAGCGCCGGATCGCGCCATTCTGCTGTTACAGCTTTCACGTTTTCTCGCGAAAAACTCACGCCGGATCGCCTGCAATCACGAGTTTTGGAAGTTTCGCACGCGCTGGGAAGCGCGCCCTTCGTGTCGGCATTTTCTCAGGTTAAATCCACGAAGGAGGGTTTAACATGAAGATCTTCAATTTGTCCGTTCCGCCATTGCGTTCAGTGTACTTCTCGCCCTTGCGCCGATCGGCCAAGCTGAAGCCGCTCCCGTTCAAACGGTTCGACCGCCCGATATTTCCGAAGCAAAAACCGTGCAATATAAGCCGCATGCCGGTCTCTGGCAGGGCTATAGAGGTTTCCGAACGGAGCGCCCCGGCACCCACCGTCACTCCGATGGCTACTGGTACCCGCTTGCCGCCTTCGGCGATGAGGCCGGCGCCACCGACTCCATCGTCCGCCAACCCGTCGACAGGCCGGTGGCTCCGACGATGTGCAACCCTACGTTTTCGGGGTCGATCGGTCCAGCATGCCCTGTGATAACGGCTATTGAGCCGGCAAATGAAAAAGGCGGCGCGTGCTGCCTTTTTCCTGTTCGGGCGCCGCTCACATGTTCGTGACCTCTATTGCGTCGCGGTAGATTGTGACAAATCCGCTTCCTACCTCCTCGGCGTAAATCACCCGATCCTCCCAAGGAGATGACAATATGACGACGTTCAAGAGCGGCCTGGCCGCCGCGGTCCTCGGTGCGATGCTTGGCCTTGCCACCTTCGCGGCGCAAGCGGCTCCCCTCCAGTCGAGCGCGACGCAGCAGGGTTCGGTCAAGCAGCAGGTTGTCGAGCATGAGACCCGCCTGCAGCACGACAGGAGCACGACCGGTTCGATCGGTGAAGGCAACCCGAAGGGCATGGCCTCGCCCTCCATGATGAACCCGAAGAAGCCGCTGAACATGGATTGCAAGCTCGGCTTCAATCCGACCAGCAGTTCCGGCTGCAACTATTAACGCGGCGCTTTGCGGTGGCGACCAGGCCATCGCGGTGAGGGGCGGCTTCCCGGCCGCCCTTTTTGCCGCAGACGAGGGCGCTCGCTATGTCATAGCTGCATAGATGCAAAAATGCCGGACGCCAGTGGGAAAAGAGGTGGGAAATGCCGGCTCACAAGGGCGATTGACGTCTCTGCCTTGGAATTGCCATGCTAGCCGCGATGGTCGCATTCATAATCAATTGAATTTCAGACAGGTGGGACAGTCATGACCGCAAAGGCTGCATGCTCGGATTTCCTGCATTTTTTCCGCTCCTGGATTAGCAATCCGCTTCGGGTGGCCGCCATCGCGCCGTCGGGTGATTCACTTGCCAGGATCATGACCAGCGAAATTGCGGCGCTCGACGGGCCGATCATCGAGCTCGGCCCCGGCACGGGCGTCTTCACCCGGGCGCTGCTTGCCCGCGGCATCAGCGAGACGGATCTGACGCTGATCGAATACGGCCCGGAATTCATCGATGCGCTGCAGGCGCGGTTCCCGGCGGCGCGCATATTACAGATGGACGCGGCCCACCTTGCCCAGGCCGATATTTTCGAAGGCGAACCGGTCGGCGCCGTCATCAGCGGGCTGCCGCTTCTGTCGATGTCGCCGCGCAAGATCGCCTCGATCCTTGCCGGCGTCTTCACCTATATGCGCCCGGGCGGAGCCGTCTATCAATTCACCTATGGTCCGCGCTGCCCGGTGCCGCGGCCGATCCTCGATCGCCTCGGCCTGAAGGCGGTGCGCATCGGCGGTACGGTTCGCAACCTCCCGCCAGCCTCCGTCTACCGGATCTCGCGCCGCAAGCCGCTGGAACTCTCGCGCGAGCGCCTGAGATACCGCGAGGCGGACATCGAAGTCGCCGCCTTTTCCGGCGAATCGGCCGGCTGAACGCGGCAACGGCTGAGCGGAAGCGACAGGCTTCGTCGCAGCCCGGCCGATATTCCGGCGCACCGCAGCGGCGCCGGTCGAAGGACGATGTTTTCGGCCCCTCCCTGTTATCCCGTCGGGGTCGTCCTATATGTGCAAGCGTCGCCACGGCCGCATGTCCGATATCGCCGCGGCGGCCGGGTCATCACCATGCCGGGCATCACCAGACCCGGCAGACATTCAGAACTGGATCCATCCTCGCCAGCCCGGCATCCCGGCCCTGGCGAAGCGGGCGGCTTCGGCCATTTCATCGACATTGAATGATTTTAGTGACGAAGGGAGGAAAGATCATGTTCAGTCACAACGCAGCCAAGTCAGGAACCTTCAGGATCGGCGGCGAGATCGAGGTCAATCGTCTCGGCTTCGGCGCCATGCGCGTTACCGGCAAGGGGATCTGGGGCGAGCCCGATGACCATGCCGAGTCCATGCGGACGCTGAAGCGCCTGCCGGAGCTTGGCGTCAATTTCATCGATACGGCCGATTCCTACGGCCCCGATGTCTCCGAATGGCTGATCAAGGAGGCGCTGCATCCCTATGACGCGGGATCCGTCATCGCCACCAAGGGCGGCCTCACCCGCCACGGTCCCGACATCTGGCTGCCCGTCGGCCGTCCGGAATATCTGATCCAGCAGGCGCATAAGAGCCTGCGCAATCTCGGCGTCGAGCAGATCGATCTGTGGCAGCTTCACCGCATCGATCCGAAGGTGCCTGCCAAGGAGCAGTTTGACGCGATCAGATCGCTGCTCGATGCCGGCCTCATCCGCCATGCGGGCTTGAGCGAAGTCTCCGTCGCCGAGATCGAGGCGGCCTCGAAGCACTTCAAGGTCGCCACCGTCCAGAACCGCTACAACCTCGTCGATCGCACCAGCGAAGACGTGCTCGATTATTGCGCCAAGCACAATATCGGCTTCATCCCCTGGTATCCGCTCGCCGCCGGCGATCTTGCCAAATCAGGCTCGCTGCTCGATACGATCGCCAGGAAGCACAATGCCGCCCCCAGCCAGGTCGCGCTCGCCTGGGTGCTGAAGCGCAGCCCGGTGATGCTGCCGATCCCCGGCACCTCGAAGGTCAGGCACCTGGAAGAAAACGTCGCGGCGGTGGACATCACGCTATCCGATGAGGAGTTTACCGCGCTGGACGCCGAGGGCAGGAAGGTCTTCAAGGCCGCTTGAGGAGTGATGCAAGCGGCGGCCCCCTCACCCTAACCCTCTCTCCGCTCGCGGGGCGAGGGGACGTGCCCTGGGAAAGGTTGGCGAGGGACGGAGAGGTTGCCGCATATCCCTTCGCCCCGTTTACGGGGGTCCGAAGGACGGGACGAGACCCGCGGCTCGACCCAGGCAGAGGTGCCGGCAGGCGGATGAGGGGCTGCCGCCACTGCCACATCTTTCAGCAAATTTTGACCACCCGGTCAAAGATGCCGCAAAATGAGGCGCGCACTGCCGCTTGAAGTGGCGAGCATTGCGCTCATTGCATTGCTGCATTGCGGTAATTTCGCTATTCCCGATCAAATGAATGGGGTATCACTATCTTCGTAAGCAGCGCACTCCTCCTCCCAAGCGCTCTTACATCGGACCGGCAACACTCCTCCTCCCAGTTGTCGGTCAGGATCAAGAGCCTGGCGCACCTCCTCCCGCGCCAGGCTCTTTTCTTTTCCCCTCATGCCATTTCGCCGGCGCTGCTTTGCCGTGCACAATTTGACTCGACAGCCTTCGCCGGACTATTTGAACCTGTGCCGTCTGTCCGGCGCGTGAACCGGTTGGAGTTAGTCATGATCGGCAGATGGCGCGGCTCGCATGCGGCTCTGACAGGGCTTCTGGTTGCAACGATGGTGCTCGCCGGCTGCGGCGGCCGACCGGTTGGGGTGATGCAGGCGGCCGGCACCGTGCCTCCGGGCACGTCGAAGGTCGATCTCCTGGTGGCGACGACGCGCGCTGCCGATGACAACCCGGCCGTGCTTTTCTCCGGCGAACGCGGCACGGGGCTTGCCGTTAACGCCGTCGATGTCTCGATTCCGCCGGAAGCCAACCGCACGGTCGGCCAGGTGCAATGGCCGAAGCGCCTGCCGGCCGATCCGCTCCGTGACTTCGTCACCGTTTCCGTCGATCCGCTCGAGGGCGAGCGGGCAGGCGAGAGCTGGCTGAAAACCCATATGCCGAAGAGCCGCCGCGTGCTCGTCTTCGTGCACGGCTTCAACAACCGTTATGAAGACGCGGTCTATCGTTTCGCGCAGATCGTCCACGATTCGCATGCCGACGTTGCGCCCGTCGTCTTCACCTGGCCGTCGCGCGCCAGCATCTTCGATTACAATTACGACAAGGAAAGCACCAACTATTCCCGCGATGCGCTGGAAGAGCTGCTGACCCGCACCGCCGCCAATCCCGCCGTCAGCGACGTCACCGTCATGGCCCATTCGATGGGCACCTGGCTGACTGTCGAAGCACTCCGGCAGATGGCGATCCGCAACGGTCACGTCGCTTCGAAGATTAACAATGTCATCCTTGCCTCGCCGGATCTCGATGTCGATGTCTTCGGCCGGCAGTTCATGAGCCTCGGCAAGGACCGGCCGCATTTCACCATCTTCGTCTCCAGGGATGATCGGGCGCTGGCGCTGTCGCGGCGCATCTCCGGCAATATCGACCGGCTCGGCCAGATCGATCCTTCCGCCGAGCCTTACCGCAGCAAGCTGGAAGCGGCCGGCATCACCGTGCTCGATCTCACCAAGCTCAAGGGCGGCGACCGGCTGAACCACGGCAAATTCGCCGAAAGCCCCGAAGTGGTGAAGCTGATCGGCGACCGGCTGATTGCCGGCCAGACGATCACCGATTCCAATGTCGGCCTCGGCGAGGCCGTCGGCGCGGTGGCGATGGGGGCGGCTCAGACGGCCGGAAGTGCGGTCAGCGTCGCCGTCAGCACGCCGATCGCAATCTTCGATCCGCGCACCCGGCGCAACTACGATGCGCAGCTGAAGCGGCTCGGCCAGTCGATGGACAACACCGTCGGTTCGGTCGGTGACAGTGTCGGCGCCGGCCTGCCCGAAAGCCAGTAAGAATTCCGCGGAGCAATTCCAGCAAAAGTGCACGGCGGTTTCGCGTTTCGGAATTGCGTAAATCCAAAAGGTTAGAGCGGTTCCGCGTTTCCGTGAAAAGCTGAACCGCTCTAGGCAGCATCGCTGATCTGATATATCAGGTTTGCGAACGGCGATACTGTATGCCGTGCGGGTGGGTTGATCGCATGACGGATGAGACGAAGAAGAAGGTGGCTGTCGTCGGCGCGGGCGTGATCGGCGCCTCGATCGCTTTCGATTTGCAGCGGCGCGGATTTCAGGTCACGCTGGTCGACAAGGGTGAGCCCGGACGCGGCACCTCTTTCGGCAATATGGCGAGCATCGCGCTCGATTTCGCCGCCGGCTCCGGCCCTTCGACCTGGAAGAAGATCCCCGGCTGGCTGCTCGACCCCGAAGGCCCGGTCTGGCTGCGGCCGTCCTATGCCGCCAAGATGCTGCCCTGGTTCCTGCGCTTCCTCGCCGCCGGCCGGCCTTCGCGCTTGAGGGAGATCGAGGATGCCGGCATGAGCCTGTCGCTGCGGGCGCTCGCCGATTTCCGCGAAATGCTGAAGGCGATCGGCGCATCCGATCTGCTGACCGAGGAAGGTTGCCTGGCGATCTACGAGACGGAGGCTGAGTTTACCGCCGATCGCGGCCACCTCGCCATGATGCAGCGCTACGGCCTCGAATTCGAGGTGTTGAGCAACGGCGCCATCCAATATTATGAGCCCGCCCTGTCGTCTGTCATCGCCAAAGCGGTGCTGCTCCCCGACAATAAGTCGGTCCGCGATCCCTACAAGCTGGTGGTCAAACTGACCGACGCCGCCCTGGCGGCCGGCGCAACCTTCGTCTCCGGCACCGTGAGGAATATCGAGCGCAAGGGCGATGGCAGCGTCGTCGTCCTCCTCGACAATGGCAGCCGTGTCGAGGCGGCTTCCGTTGTGCTTGCCGCCGGCGTCCACACCCGTTTCCTGGCGGCCAAGCTCGGCGAACCGATCCCGCTGGAGACCGAGCGCGGTTATCACACGCAGATCATGAAGCCCGGCATTTCCATGCGTTACTCGCTGATCTGGCCGCATCGCGCCTTCATGGTGACGCCGACTGCCGGCGGCATCCGCGTCGGCGGCAATGTCGAGCTGGCCGGGCTTGACGCCGCTCCCGATTTCCGCCGTCCGCGGGTGCTGGTGCGCCACGCCCAGCGCGCGCTTCCCGGGCTGAAGGCCGAGGAGACGACGGAATGGATGGGTCACCGCCCGGCCTTGCCCGATACGATCCCGATCATTTCGCCGTCCTCGAAGATGTCGGGGGTTTTTTATGCCACCGGCCATGGCCATCTCGGCCTGACATATGCCGCGACGACAGCGCGGTTGATCGGCGATATGGTGAGCGGAGCAAAACCGTCGGTCGACATGACCCCTTTCCGGATAGACCGATACTGAGCAATTCCAGGAAAAGTGTGAAGCGGTTTTCCGTTCGGAATTGCGTTAAAACAAGTTAGAACCGCGTCGGCGGCATCAGCCGTCACGTCCGAACTGGAGTTTCGAGATGAGATGGAAGCGCACGATCCAGCTGCTGGACGTTCATGCCGAGGGCGAGATCGGTCGCGTCGCGATCGGCGGCGTTCCGAAGATCCCCGGCGATACCATCGCCGCCCAGCTGCATTGGCTGAACACCGATCCGAAGGGTGACGAGCTTCGCCGCTTTCTCTGCCTGGAGCCGCGCGGTGCTCCGATCGGCTCGGTCAACCTGCTGCTCCCGGCGAGGCACCCCGACGCCGACGCTGCTTTCATCATCCTGCAGCCCGACCAGGCACATGCGAGCTCCGGCTCGAACTCGATCTGCGTGACGACGGCCTTGCTCGAATCCGGCATCGTCGAAATGAAGGAGCCGGAGACGATCGTGACGCTGGAGACCGCGGCCGGTCTCGTCAAGGCGGTGGCGACCTGCCGCGACGGGCGCTGCGAGAAGGTGAAGCTCACCATGGTGCCCTCCTTCGTCCATGAGCTCGACATCGGGATCGACACGCCCCATTGGGGAAAGATCAAAGCCGATCTCTGCTATGGCGGTATCTTCTATGCCCTCGTCGATGTCGGCCAGATCAATCTCACGATCGAGAAGGCCAATGCGGCCGGCCTCGTCCAGGCCGGCATGATCCTGAAAGAGCTGATCAACCGCGACATTAAGGTCGTCCATCCCGAAATCCCGGCGATTTCAGGCGTCGCCTATGTGATGTTCCGCGATATCGAGCCGGACGGCACGGTGCGCACCTGCACCACCATGTGGCCAGGCCGGGCCGACCGCTCCCCCTGCGGCACCGGCAATTCCGCCAATCTCGCCACCCTTTATGCCCGCGGCAAGGCCAAGGTCGGAGACGTCTTCACCTCGAAGTCGATCATTGGCTCGGAATTCGAGGTCGGCCTGCAGGCAGTGACCGAAGTCGCCGGCCGCCCGGCGGTCATCCCCACCATCACCGGCCGCGGCTTCACCTTCGGCCTCACCCAGGTCGCGCTCGATCCCTTCGACCCGCACCCCGGCGGCTTTGCTTTGACGGATGTCTGGGGGCCGCAAGCTGGGGAGATTTGAGCGGCGTCGAACCGAGGAGATTGGGCAAGCCGGCCCCTCATCCGGCTGCCGCCACCTTCTCCCTGTAAACGGGGCGAAGGGACCATGCCGCGACCTCTCCGTTCCCCACCAACCTCTCGCAGGGCATGTCCCCTCGCCCCGTTTACGGGGGTCCGCAGGACGGGTCGAGACCAGTGGCTCGACCCAGGTAAGGGTTAGGGTGAGTGGCAGCCATTATGCGCAACCGGACCGCAATGACCTTGGACCGAGGCTCCCAGCTTGATTTAAGTCCGGCCGCTTGGACGGCCCTGGAAATGCTCGACCGTTTCCGCAAGCTGCACCCATCCATGTTTCGATTGCTCGAATACCGATAGTTCAGGCGGCGCAAAGGCCGGGTCGGCAAGTGACCCGATCGCCACCCCGATCCAAAGTGGCGCGGCATCGGCCTTCCAATAGACGGTCGACCCACACGTTGGACAGAAATGCATGCGGACCTGACGACCGCTGTCGGCGGTCCGAATGAATTCCGTAGACGTTCCAGATATTTCGACACAGTCAATCGAGTAGAACGCATTGGCGCTGAACGGTGCACCGGTTCGCCGCTGGCAGGCATAACAGTGACACAGCGCGGTCAATCGTGGTGGTTCGCTAAGCTTCAATTGGAGAGCGCCACAGGCGCATTGGGCATCGGCCATGGAAACTCCTTCCGCTTGCGCGGTGAGATACGTTGACATTGTGGGCTGAGGAGCAGGCCGGAACCGAGACTCACTGCGGTCGGCGTTGCGCAAGGGCCGAGACCTGATGCAGTTTCAGGCTCGCGAATACCAGCGTAAATCGGCAAACTGCCGAAGTCTAGAGCATGTCGCGCAATTGCGTGCAGCGGTCTTGCGCTGAAGACAGGCGAAAACAGAAGATGTGCAGCATGACACGCGAGCCCACCTGACCATTTGTTTAATACTGGCCGCTCGTCTTTCGAAACAGTGCGACAAGACTTCCAAGCCAGCCTCGACGACCCGTCGGCGCATCAGCGACGTTGCGCTATCCTGGCGCTGACCTGATCTGCGGCAAGGCTCTCGGCCGGCGCCGGCCTGCCAAGCAGGTAACCTTGGCCGATATCGCAGCCGAGATCCTGAAGCCGTTGAAGTTGGCTTTCCTCTTCGATGCCTTCGGCCGTTATCGTCACGCCGAGGCCCGCGCCGAGAGCGATAATGGCCTTGATCACCTTGTCCTGCTTGTCGTTGGTTTGGAACGAAGCGACGAAACTCCGGTCGATCTTGATCTTGTCGAACCGGTAGTTCGAGAGCTGCGAGAGGCTGGAATAGCCCGTGCCGAAGTCGTCGAGAGCAATCCGGACGCCGGCGTTCACCAGATCGTCGAGGACGATTCGTGCGGTGACGGCATCCTGGATGATGGCGCTCTCCGTCACCTCCAGCTCGATCCTGTGCGCGGGCAGGCCGACATCGCCCAATATTTTCAGAATCCTGAGGCCCAGCAACCGGTCGCTCAGCTGGATCGGAGACAGGTTGAACGACAGAACCAGATGATTTGGCCAGGAAAGCGCATCGCCACAGGCGCGGCGCAGCAGTTGGTCCGTCAGGTCGACGATCAGACCGGCCTCTTCCGCCACGGGAATGAACTCGTTCGGCGGGATGAATTCGCCGGATGCCGTCTTCCAGCGCGCCAGCGCTTCGAAGCCGATAATTTCCTTCGTCTTCAGGTCGACGAGAGGTTGGTAATAAGGAACGATCTCAGCGTTCTTGATGGCGGCTCGCAGATTCGCTTCCACCCGGATCCGCTTCGCCAACTCCTCCTGCATCGAAGGGACGAAGGGCTTCACCAGATTGCGCCCCTGCTTTTTCGCCACATACATCGCACAGTCCGAATGGCGAATGACCTGGCTTAGATCGTCGCCGTTTTCAGGATGGAGCGCGAGTCCGACACTGGCGCCGAGATCGACGGCGACGCCATTGAATGTGAAGGGCTTGCTGATCGCGTTCACGATGCGGTTCCCCAAAGCGACGAGATCGGCATTTCCGGTGCGCCGCGCCAGAACGACGAACTCGTCGCCACCGAGGCGGAAAACGCGCTCACGCGGAAAGAGGGAAGAAAGCCGCTGAGCGACGGCCTTCAGCACCGCATCGCCGTGATCGTGCCCGAGGAGGTCGTTGATCTTCTTGAAGCCGTCGAGATCGATGCTGAACACGGCATAGCTTTCGGGCGCCCGTTGATCGATCATCGATTGCGCGCAGACGGACTCCAGAAATCTGCGGTTAGGCAATTCGGTCAGCGTGTCGTGACAGGCAATCCAGTCCACGTTCTTTTCGGCCTGCAGCCTGCGGTTAACCTCTATCGAGAGATCCCGGATCCTCAGCGCCGAGTAGATCAGCCCGAGAAAGCCGGACATGTTGAGGGCAAGCAGCGCGTGGTCCAGCGGAAAGTCATCATGCTTCTCGATGAACTCATCCAGCCCCTCATGCCATTGGAAGCGCCAGGACAGGCAGAAGAGAAGCAGGAAGATCAGGAGCCAGGCCAATATCTCCATCTGCGGTCTGGTGGGTCGGATGCGAGGCATATGAACAGGCTCCTGGTGTGTGAAGAGCCATCATGGCCAGCCAGCAGACCGCATCGTCCGCGACAGTTTTCCATCGGCAACCCCGTCGCCGTAGGACGGCATCGACGGGATAGAAGGCCGCCACAACTCATTTGGGCGGAGTGAAAGCGTCGGCAATTCGATATCGGTTAGCTGCGCGGCATCGAAAAGTCCGGAATATCAGTGTGGTCTTCGAAGGTTAACCGCGCGTTTCCGGGTCCGAGACGTGGACGGTTCGCTGCGCGCAACGGATATCTTCGTCGCAAATTGGACGCGGCTCATTGCGCTCGACGCCGAAACCGACGTGCTACATCTTGGCCATCAAAGGCCCGTCGGGGAGAGGGGGGTGATCCGGCTCGCCGAATTCAGGCGGCATCCCGAATGTCGAAGCGGGTCACCTTGCCGTCCCGGAACCGGAACATGTGCCCGACCGTCTTCTGTCCTTGAAGGGGTTGGCCTTGCAGGTCACGGACCGACTGCCGGACGTCGGCGATGATTGCGCCGTCCGCTGTCCGGTGAAAACCGAAGGGCTCGACGTGGGGATCAATCATCGACCACTGACGCGTCCAATATTCCCGCACCGCCTCGCGCCCATGGACGTGGCCGCCATCCATGCCGTTGGCCCAGACGACATCTTCGGCCAGCGCTGCCAGCACGGCGTCTATGTCCCGTGAGTTGAAGCGCTCGTAGATGTGTTGAAGAATTTTGACATCGCCGTCCATTGCTCTCTCCTTTCAGAGGTGCGGGGTTGCGTTTCGAGCCCGCTTCGCGACGAACCATCTCCTTCATTTTGCTCTAAGCGGTCAACCGGTTCAAAGCTCCGCCTCGCGCAGCAGCCCGTTCAGGCGGACCGCCCATTCCGTGTTGCCAGCTCTGAACGGACCGAGCGCATCGCCGGCTGGTTCGGGAAGATCGCTTGCCGCGGCGGCAAAGCGGTGCGCCTGCTGGCGATCTCCCAAGGCCCGGTGGCAGCACGCCTGAATGCGCAGCAGCGCCGGCCAGTCAGGCCGCGCCTTCAGCGCCGTACGCCCGGTCTCGAGCGCGCCGTCGACGTCGCCGGAAAAGAACCGTGCGAGCATCAGCAGGCTGAACCAGACGCCGTTCTGCGGATCGTGCGGGTTGAGTTCGAGGCCGTGCGCCAAGGGCTTCAGCGCGCCGGCCGCATCGCCGCAAAACAGGCGAGCCATGCCGAGGACGAGATGCCCCAGGGCGAAGCTCGAACCGAGCTCGATCGCCCGTTCCGCCGCCAGGATCGCCTGCTCGGGTCTGCCCGTGTAAACCGACACGATCGCCAGCGCATAGTGTGAGTACGGATTTCGCGCGTCGAGATAGATGGCCCGCAGCGCCGCATCCAATCCTTCCTTGCCGTCTTCCGCAGGGTTATCAGTCCAGCCGTAGGCGATCAGGCCGGCATTCACCCGCGCCCGCCAGATCTGCGCTTCCGGAAGCATGGGGTCGAGCCCAGCCGCGTCGCGGAAGAAACGGCGTGCGAGAAGGTGGGTGGGCTGCGTGACCTTGTGAAAATTGAACGTGCCTTGCCGCACGAGATCCCAGGCCGTGATGTTGCCGGTATGGGGAGCAACCGGAAGCCCGTGGCGCAGCAGCAGCTCGGGTTCGACCGCCGCTGCAATCCGCTCGGCGATGGCGTCCTGCACGGCGAAGAGCTCGGCCAGCTGAAGATCGTAATGTTCGGACCAGATCGTGGCGCCTTTCGCGGTCTCGGCGAGGTGCACCGATATGCGGATCCGATTGCCGCTCTGGCGGATCGCCCCATCCACCAGGAAATCGACGCCGAGGTCGCGCGCGACAGACTGCGGATCCTTCGAGCCATTCCTCCTGCTGAAACTCGCCCCCCGTGAAGCGACGCGGAACCATCTGAACCGGGCAAGCGCCATGATCAGGTCGTCGGCGACACCGTCGGCGAGATATTGTCTTTCAGCATCGCCGCCCAGATTTTCGAACGGCAGGACGGCAATTCCCGGGATCGGACCGGCCTCGGCATGCCGGCCGCTATCGGCGCCGTCAGTGCGGCTCTCCACCTCACCGGAAAATCTGTAGCCGACCCGAGGGACCGTGACGATCCATTCGCCGCCGTCCGATGTGGGTCCGAGCAGCTTGCGAAGGGCGGCAATCTGAACGGAAAGATTGCTTTCCTCGACGGCCAATCCCGGCCAAACGGCGTCCATCAGGGCGGACTTCGAGACCACACCGCCCTGTGCCGAAAGCAGTGCGGCGAGCAGCGAGGCGCCGCGGGCGCCGATGGCGACAGGCCTGTTGTCGCGGAGAAGACATCCGTTCTCGGCAATGAACCTGAGGTGACCGAATGCAAGGGGCTGCGTGTTCATGGCCGCAATGATACGCCGATTTCGCAGCTTTTCGGAATTTTTCGGCTCTGCTTCAGGACTTGCGCCGGCTGAGCGCGCAGAGTGGCGCCATCGCAGCGGTCGAAGTGGTGAGAGCGATGACGAACCAGGCAACGCAATCGAAGAAATCCGAACCATTCCTTGCGAGCGTCGTGCGCGCCGGCGGCAGCCATGTCGCCAGGCAGGGATCGGTCTATTGTTCCGGCGTCTCGGCTGAAAGCACCGGCTCAACCATGCTGTGGCTCGGGACGATTTCGCTGCCCGCGGGGCGGCGAACCGGCGCCCACCGCCATGAGGGACACGAGACGGCGCTTTTGATGACCGCCGGTCGGCAGATCGAGATCTGGTCGGGAGCAGCGCTGGAACGGTGTGAAACGGTTCGCCCCGGCGATTACCTGTTCATTCCGGCCGGCGTTCCGCATGTCGCCGTCAACCGCAGCAGCGAAGACGCCGAATTTCTCGGCGCTCGCAACGACCCCGCAGCCAATGAGAGCGTCGTTCTCATGCCGGAGCTCGACACGATCGTCCCCTGATGCATGTCGCCCGGAACCCTGCAACGGCTCCGGGGCGCAAAACCGCCGCAGGCTTTTGCGCGGCATGCTCCAACCACACCGGGAGGTGCATTATGGCCATCATCGAACAACGTCTGGCCGAAATGGGTCTGGAATTGCCCGAGCCTTTGAAGGTTCGCGAGGGGCTGCGTTTGCCCTTCGCCTGGGTTCGCCTGCGCGGCACGCGCGCTTACATTTCCGGTCATGTCGCGTGCAACCGCGATGGAACACTGGCAAATCCCCTTGGCAAGGTGGGCGCCGAGGTTTCGCCGGAGGAGGGCTACGCGTCGGCGCGGCTCGTTGCGCTCGCCCATCTCGCCAGCCTCAAGCGGGTCCTCGGAGACCTCGATCGGGTCACGGCATGGCTTCGCGTCTTCGCCATGGTGAACGTTGCTTCTGACTTCAACGAAACGCCGCTGGTCACCAACGGCTATTCGGATCTGATCCTGGCGCTGTACGGGCCTGATGTCGGCGCCCATGCCCGCTCGTCCATCGGCATGGCCATCCCCTTGAATGCGCCGGTGAACTGCGAAGCGGAAGTCGAAATCGACGGGTGACGGAAGCGCACCGACGCTTTAGTAGACGAACGGATCGACCTCGCCCGGCTGGGCGCCTGCCTCCTTCGGATAGATCACCCCCTTGCGCAGGATGATGTTGGCATAGAGCCTGGGCTCGCTGGTCTGGATCAGCGCATGGGCGGCCCGCACCCGACCGTAGAAATCCTGGCCGACCAGCGGCACCACCTGGCGATGCGGCTCGTGGCGGGCGCAGCAGTCGATCATCTCCTCATGCACCGGATCGAGCTTGTCGCGCTCGGCCTTGACAGTCGAGCGGAAGATCGCTTCCGGCACGAAATCGTCGATCGGCAGCACGCTGAGCACGGCGTCGAGCACCGGGATGAGGTGGTGGCCGTCGAGCCGGATCAGCCGGCGGGCATCTTCGACTCCGGGATAATTGCCGTCGACGATGGCGATTTCGTCGCCGTGGCCCATGGCCCGAAGTGTGAAAAGCAATTCCGGGCTCAAGAGCGGATCAAGTCCCTTCAGCATGGTCTACCTCCTTGAAGAGTACGTTCTGGTCGGTGAGATAGCGCGCAAAGATCGGCAGGCTGGCGCCGCCGATGGCGCGTGCCTGCGCGCCGACCGCGCCCTCGATGATTTCGGGCATGACGACGCCCTGCAGGTCGAGCTTGGCGGCTTCGTCGATCGTCGCCTGCACGATGCGGCTGCGCACCCAATGGGGAAAGCCGCCGTCGATGACGGCGGCGCTGAAATCGACGATCGAGGCGGCGGCGACGATCGCCTGCGCGAGCGCCTTGGCGGTGTCCTGGATCCATGCCTCCATCGGCTCGCCGAAATCCACCCAGTCGTCGGCCGAATACCAGAGCGGCTCGGGATCGATGCCGCGCTCACGCAGCATGTTTTCCAGCACGAAGATCGAGGCGATTTCGAGCAATTGCTTGGTTTCGCCGTTCCTGTCGCGCACCGGCAGCGGCCCGATCGCGCCCGCCGTGCCGGTACGGCCGGAAAAGATCGCCGAATTCAGGACGATGCCGCCGCCGATGAAGGAGCCGATGAAGAAATAGACGAAGTCGGGATAGGACGGGCCGACGCCGAAGACGAGTTCGGCGCCACAGGCGCTGGTCGCATCATTCTGCAGGAAGACGGGATGGGAGACGCGCGCGGCGATATCGGCCTGCAGGTCGACATCCCGCCAGACCTCCATGGCGCCCGGCGGCGCTCCGACCTCATCGGCCCAGTTCCAGAGTTCGAAAGGCGCGGCGATGCCGAGGCCGGCAATGCGGCCGCGCTGCTTTTCGTCGAGCTGGTCTTCGATCTCGCGGATGCCCGAGGTGACGAAGGCGAGGATTTCATGCGGCAGCGGATAGGCATAGGTCCGGTGCAGCTGCATCCGGATGCGGCCGACGAAATCCATCAGCACCAGATCGGCGCTGCGCCGACCGATCTTCAGGCCGAAGGAATAGACGGCGTCGGGATTGAGATGCATCGGGATCGACGGCTGGCCGACCCGGCCGCGCACCGGCGCCCCGCGCGACAGCAGCCCTTCCTTTTCCAGGACCCGCATGATGACCGAGACGGTCTGGGCCGAAAGCCCGCTGCGGCGCGCGATATCGGCCTTCGACAGCGCGCCGTAAAGGCGCACCAGCGACAGCACGAGCCGTTCGTTATAGGCGCGCACCCTGACCTGGTTAGCACCACCGGCCGGATTTAAAATTGGCGGCGGGACCGGTGTGTGTTCCGGTCCATCCAAAGACGACATGGCCGCTCCTCCCGAGCGTTCGCCTCCTTCTCCTCATCGAAGGCGATTTAAAAACATGCAGCAGCTCAAGGCGGTACAGCGTCCTTCGCGTCTGAAACGCGCTGCGCTCGCTGTGCACCCTAATTCGGTCGAGCATGCCACATCGAATTAATAATTCAATTGGATTTATTTATTGACAAGCGGATTTCTTTCGCTCTTAATTGCCATCGTCAAGGGCACGGGCGGCTTTGGAGCGACAGCGACTGAGCGAAGTGTCATATTTTGAAAATTCCGGCCCGCAGAGGCGGCGCCGGCAAACTCTGGGAGGAGTTCATGAAGAAATCAGTTCTCGCTTTTGGCGCGCTCGCGCTCGGTGTCGCTTTTTCTGCTCCGGCGATGGCGGCTGACGTTTCCGCCTGCCTCATCACCAAGACCGACACCAATCCCTTTTTCGTCAAGATGAAGGAAGGTGCGACGGCCAAGGCCAAGGAACTCGGCGTTTCGCTGAAGTCCTACGCCGGCAAGATCGACGGTGACAGCGAAAGCCAGGTCGCAGCGATCGAAAGCTGCATCGCCGACGGCGCCAAGGGTATTCTGCTGACGGCCTCCGACACCAAGGGCATCGTGCCTGCGGTCAAGAAGGCCCGCGACGCCGGCCTGCTGGTGATCGCGCTCGACACGCCGCTCGAGCCGGCCGATGCCGCCGACGCCACCTTCGCCACCGACAACCTGCTCGCCGGCAAGCTGATCGGCCAGTGGGCCAAGGAAACGCTCGGCGACAAAGCCAAGGACGCCAAGGTCGGCTTCCTCGACCTGACGCCGTCGCAGCCGACGGTCGACGTCCTGCGTGACCAGGGCTTCATGATGGGCTTCGGCATCGATCCGAAGAACCCGGACAAGATCGGCGACGAAGACGACAAGCGCATCGTCGGCCATGACGTGACGAACGGCAACGAGGAAGGCGGCCGCAAGGCCATGGAAAACCTTCTGCAGAAGGATCCGAGCATCAACGTCATCCACACGATCAACGAGCCGGCCGCTGTCGGCGCCTACCAGGCGCTGAAGGCCGTCGGCATGGAAAAGAACGTGCTGATCGTCTCGGTCGACGGCGGCTGCCCGGGCGTCAAGTCGGTCAAGGAAGGCGTCATCGGCGCCACCTCGCAGCAATATCCGCTGCTGATGGCATCGCTCGGCATCGAGGCGATCAAGAAGTTCGCCGACTCGGGTGAAAAGCCGAAGCCGACCGAAGGCAAGTCCTTCTTCGACACCGGCGTCTCGCTCGTGACCGACAAGCCGGTTTCCGGCCTCAAGTCGATCGACACCAAGGAAGGCACCGACAAGTGCTGGGGCTGAGCCCGATCTATTGAAAGAGCAGACGGCCGGGGCTTGATCCCCGGCCGTTTTGGACGGACGATGTGCCGTCGCCCACCGGCTAAGCAACGAACGGATGAACAGGGGTGACGGCCTCCGCGCGGGTTCGGCGCGCGGATGCGGAGGAGGAACCATGACCGGAGCACAGGAATTCGAACGCGTCCTCGACGGCAGCGACAAGAACGTCGCCTCCTTCGAGCACCAGGGCGTCCCGCTGATCAAGCGCGCCCAGCATTTTCTGCACTCGACACCGGCCGCCGTGCCGCTGATCGTATTGGTGCTGGCGATCATCATCTTCGGGGTAGCGCTCGGCGGACGTTTCTTCTCGTCCTATACGCTGACGCTGATCCTGCAGCAGATCGCCATCGTCGGCATTCTTGGCGCCGCCCAGACGCTGGTCATCCTGACGGCCGGCATCGACCTTTCGATCGGCGTCATCATGGTGATCTCGGCCGTCATCATGGGCAATGTCGCCATCACCTACGGCATACCGACGCCGATCGCGGTGATTGGAGGCCTGCTGGTCGGCGGCCTGTGCGGCCTGCTGAACGGCTTCCTCGTCGCCTTCATGAAGCTGCCGCCCTTCATCGTCACGCTCGGCACCTGGAATATCGTCATGGCGACGAATTTTATCTATTCCGCCAATGAGACGATCCGCGACACCGATGTCGACGAACAGGCGCCGCTGCTGCATCTTTTCGCCGCGAGCTTCAAGGTAGGCAGCGCCGTGCTCACCCTCGGCGTTATTGCCATGGTGCTGCTCGTGCTGCTGCTCTGGTATGTGCTCAACCACACCGCCTGGGGCCGGCATGTCTATGCGGTCGGCGACGATCCGGAAGCCGCCAAGCTCTCCGGTATCCAGACGAAGAGGGTGCTGCTCACCGTCTATACACTGTCGGGCGTCATCGCCGCCTTCGCTGCCTGGGTCTCGATTGGCCGCAACGGCTCGATTTCGCCGTCCTCGGCGGTGACCGATTATAACCTCCAGGCGATCACCGCCACCGTGATCGGCGGCATCTCGCTCTTCGGCGGCCGCGGTTCCATTCTCGGCACGCTATTCGGGGCCATGATCGTCGGCGTCGTGTCGATGGGCCTCAACATGCTCGGCGCCGATCCGCAATGGAAAGTCCTTTTGACCGGCGTGCTGATCATCGCCGCCGTCGCCATCGATCAGTGGATCAGAAAGGTTTCGGTATGACCATGGCTGTCGAACCCATTCTCACCGCCCGCGGCCTCGTCAAGCGTTATGGACGCGTGACCGCGCTCGACAATGCCGATTTCGACCTCTACCCGGGTGAAATCCTTGCCGTCATCGGCGATAACGGCGCCGGCAAGTCGTCGCTCATCAAGGCCATTTCAGGTGCGGTCACCCCCGACGAGGGCGTGATTACGCTCGAAGGCCGGCAGGTGCAGTTCCGCTCACCGATGGAGGCGCGCGAAGCCGGCATCGAAACCGTCTACCAGAACCTTGCTCTGTCGCCAGCGCTGTCGATCGCCGACAACATGTTCCTCGGCCGCGAGATCCGCAAAAAGGGTCCGCTCGGCTCGCTGTTCCGCATGCTCGACCGGCCGGCCATGGAAAAGCTGGCGCGCAACAAGCTCTCCGAACTCGGCCTGATGACCATCCAGAACATCAACCAGGCGGTGGAGACGCTGTCCGGCGGTCAGCGCCAGGGTGTCGCCGTCGCCCGCGCCGCAGCCTTCGGCTCGAAGGTCATCATCATGGACGAACCGACGGCCGCGCTCGGCGTCAAGGAAAGCCGGCGCGTGCTGGAGCTGATCCTCGACGTGCGCGCCCGCGGCCTGCCGATCGTGCTGATCTCGCACAATATGCCGCATGTCTTCGAGGTCGCCGACCGGATCCATATCCACCGTCTCGGCCGGCGCCTGACGGTGATCAATCCGAAGGAGTACACCATGTCCGACGCCGTCGCCTTCATGACCGGCGCCAAGGCGGTGCCGACGGAGCCCGTTGCGGCATGAGCGTACGCATCGACGACATCGCCGGCGAGGTGCTTTCCCGCGCCGGCGATGCCAAGCGTTTCCTGATCGCCGTCGCCGGGCCGCCGGGGGCGGGTAAATCGACCATGGCCGACAATCTGGCGGCGGCGCTGAAAGCCAAGGGCGAAAGCGCCGCAGTCCTGCCGATGGACGGCTTCCACATGGACAATGCCATCCTGATCGAGCGCGGCCTCTTGGCGCGCAAGGGCATTCCCGAGACCTTCGATGTCAGAGGCTTCCTCGATATCATCCGCGCCGTCCGCCGGGCCGACCAGGAGGTTCTGGCGCCGGTCTTCGACCGTTCCCGGGAACTCGCCATCGCCTCGGCCCGGCCGATCGATCCCAAGGACCGTTTCATCATCGTCGAGGGCAATTATCTGCTCTTCACGCAGGGCAAATGGGCCGAGCTCGACGGCATCTTCGATTTTTCGATCATGCTGGCGCCGCCGATCGCGGTGCTCGAGGAGCGGCTCTGGGCACGCTGGCGCGGTTACAACCTCGATGAGGAGGCCGCCAGCGCCAAGGTTTACGGCAACGACCTACCGAACGGCCGGCTGATCCTCGAAAATCGCCGCCCGGCCGATGTGACGCTGGAGATCGCGCTGGCATAATGTCGCGGCGATCGGCTTGACGACCATGCCGGCCGAACTTGTGCAGCGGTGGGATGGCGACATGCAGGAAATTGCGTTGGAGCGCCTCGCATGAATCAATTTCAATGCGACGCGCTTTAGTGCTATCAGGCCGCAGACGCATCGCTTCGGAGGCCTGCCATGCAATCGATCACCATCCGCCGTCCCGACGACTGGCACCTGCATCTGCGCGACGGCGCCATGCTGGAAGGCGTGATCGCCGATACGAGCCGCACCTTCGCCCGCGCCATCATCATGCCCAATCTGGTGCCGCCGGTCGTCACCACCGCGGATGCGAAGGCCTATCGCGAGCGCATCCTCAAGGCGTTGCCGGACGGCCACCGCTTTCAGCCGCTGATGACGCTTTATCTGACCGAACACACCAGCCCCGACGATGTGGCGGAGGGTGCGAAGAGCGGCCTCATCACCGCCGTCAAGCTTTATCCCGCCGGCGCCACCACCAATTCGCATGGCGGCGTGCGTGACATGGAGAAGGCGATGCCGGTGCTGGAGCGCATGGCTGCGATCGGTCTGCCGCTCTGCGTCCATGGCGAGGTGACGACGCCCGATGTCGATATTTTCGACCGTGAGGCCGTCTTCATCGACACCGTGCTCGATCCGCTGCGCCGGCGCCTGCCCGAATTGAGGGTGACGATGGAGCATGTGACGACCGCAGACGGCATCGATTACATCAAGGCGGCCAAATCAAACCTCGCCGGCTCGATCACCACCCACCATCTGATCATCAACCGCAACACGATCCTCGTCGGCGGCATCCGCCCGCATTATTACTGTCTGCCGGTCGCCAAGCGCGAGAACCACCGGCTGGCGCTGCGCGCCGCCGCCGTCAGCGGCGACAAACGCTTCTTCCTCGGCACCGATTCCGCCCCGCATGTCGATCCGCTGAAGGAATGCGCCTGCGGCTGCGCCGGCATCTACACCTCGATCAATACGATGAGCTGCCTTGCCCATGTCTTCGAGGAGGAGGGTGCGCTCGACAGGCTCGAAGCCTTCGCCTCGCTGAACGGGCCGGCCTGGTACGGGCTTCAGCCGAACGAGGAACGGATCACGCTGTCGAAGCAGGCCGAGCCGGTCGTCTTTCCCGCCAAGATAGAAACCGGCGCCGGCCCGGTAACGGTCTTCGATCCGATGTTTCCCCTGCATTGGCAGGTAGTGACGTAGGAGGTGCTTCCGCCTTTTTCTATTTTAAATAGAATATTCATGTTAAGTGGCGCGCAGACGTTAGACGCCTAACATTTTCATTGTGCAATGCATCATTTGTTAACGGGTGCATAAGACATTTCTCTCCGCGGAACCCCACGTTGCCAATTATCTGGCGCGCCACCGCTGCGGAGACTGAAGAAGCATGATGCTTGACTACAACTCCCTTTTGCTGGCGCTCGGCGTCTCCGCGGCCTGCCTTGCCGTCACATTGATGGGAAGCTGGCTGGTGCGCCGGGCCGAAACCGTGCTGCTCACCGCCACCATCGGTCTGGTCCTGGTCGTCAGCGGCATTTTCGTCTACAGCGCCTATGTGAGCAGGCCTGATACAGGTTTCGCCATTGGCAGTTTCATGCTGTTCCATGCCGGCTTCGCCACCATCTGGGGCGCGGGCAAACAGTTCCTTACCGGCCGCCTGTCGATCGTTGCCACTGCCATCCGGGCCCTGGCGGCGATGACCTTCTCGATCGTGCCGATGGTTTCCGGATATGACGGTTTAGCCTTCATCGCCGACAATCTCGCCATCGCCCTGCTGCTCTTTGCCACCGCCCGGCAATATTGGCTCGCCCGCGCCGAAGCCCCGGCGCCGCTGCTCGGCATCGCGGCGCTCTATACGCTGACGGCAATTTCCTTCGTTCTCTGCGCCGCCGTGCTGATTGCCGATGGCAAGCTGGTGCTCGGCAAGGCGCCCAGCAACTGGGCGGAGGATCTGAGCCTTGCCGTCTGCATCGCCGGCATGACCGGCATCGGCGCGCTGTCGCTGGCGCTGCATCAATGGCGGCTCGCCGCCCGCCATCGCCTCGAGGCGATCACCGATCCGCTGACCGGCCTGCTCAACCGCCGCGCCGTCTTCGACGAGTACGGCACGCGCCCAATGGGATCGACCACCGCCATCATCGTCTTCGATATCGACCATTTCAAATCCGTCAACGACCGCTATGGCCATGCGAGCGGCGACCGCGTGATCACCGTCTTCGCCGAGGAACTCGCCGCCAATTGCCGCCCTGGCGATACCGCCGCGAGGCTCGGGGGCGAAGAATTTGCGCTGGTGCTGAAACAGGTCATGCCAGGCCGGGCCGAACTGACGGCTGAGCGGATCCGCAGGGCCTTCGAGGCGCGAGAGATTCCGATCGACGGTGAGGTGTTGAGATGCACAGTGAGCGTCGGCGTTGCGCCCGGCCGCTCGCAGCCACTGGATTTCGACACCATGCTGAGTGCCGCCGATAAGGCGCTTTACGCCGCCAAGCGCGCCGGCCGCAACCGCGTCGAGCTTGCCGCCCACCTGCAGGCGGTGCCCCTCGAGGCATCGCGCACGGCGTCTTGATCCGGGACGACGCGTCTCATACGATCGCCCTTGGCCGGATGCGGCCAGCCGCCCGCGACGCATCAGCGTTATGGTGAATGCATCCAGAGATATCCTTCACATCCCTTGCCGTTTGGCGATCGATGGCGAACGGGTCAGCAGACGCGGGCACTGATCGTCCTGTTTGCCGCCGACGGAAGGATTCACTATGCGCGATTTTCGCGATGCCAAGCTCATGGCAAAGACATTGCGGCAAGCCCTTGCCGACCGCAATATTTCTCTCACCCACAGCGAGACGCTCGAAATCGTCGCCCGGCAATTCGGGCTCGAGCAATGGAATATCCTCTCGGCCAAGATCGATGCGGCGGGTTCAGGCCGCGCCGCCATCGGCATCGAGCCGCCGATGCCGATCTTCCGTATCTTCTCGGTCGAAAAGGCGATGGAATTCTATTGCGGTTTCCTCGGCTTCACGCTCGACTGGGAACATCGCTTCGGCGAAAACTTCCCGCTCTATTGCCAGGTGTCGCGTGAGGGTATGGCGCTGCACTTGAGCGAACATTCCGGCGACGCCAGCCCCGGCGCCAAGGCCTTCGTCCGCGTCGCCAATGTGCGCGCCTATCACGCCGAACTCATCGGCAAGGATTACCGCTATATGAAGCCCGGCGTCGAGGAAGCGCCCTGGGGGCTGGAGATGACCGTCATCGATCCCTTTAGTAATCGCATCGTCTTTTGCGAGCAGAAATAACCGAGGAGACAGTCGGTCAACTCCTCTTTCGGAATGCTCGAACTGTTTGAAGGCTGACCGTTGCAGAATGTATCTGTGGCGACGGTCACCACACGCGATGCCGTTGCCGCGAAGTCATGCCATATCCGCACCCTCCAACGTCCTCATCCTCGAGGCTCTCGGATGAGGCCTGCGCCCCTGCTAAATCATCATCAGCGCCCGCACAAAAGCGACCGAGGCAAGCAGCGAGGCGATGGTGCGTACATGGTTCCACCACGTCCAGTCCCGGAGATAGGCCGTCCAAAGCGCCGCCGCTTCCGCGCCGCCGCCGCTGACCTTTTCCAGTGCGTCGTTCATCGGCACGTTGAAGATGATCGTCGAGAGGAAGGAGGCAAAGACATAGAGGGCTGCACCCCCCAGCATCAGCGCGGACGCCCCGCCGCGCCAGTTGATCAGCGCCAGCACAGCAATGACCAGGCAGAGGATCGCCGTCGGTACGAACAGCGCCATGAAGGGCGAGCGGACGATCGTCACGTTGATCGAATTCATCGCGGCAATGCCCTGTTCCGCCGGAATGCGCGAGAAGGCGGTCATGATGAAGGTGGAGAAGGCGAAGAAGATGCCGGCGACCAAGCCGCTGCCGATCGCCGCGGCGACGAGGGAAAGAATGAGGACCATCTGCATGTCGAAACTCCTTCCTGATGAAACAAGAGAAACTCTCTTGTTTGTAAAAACGGATAAACTCTCTTATTTTCTTTGTCAACAGGCAAAGGAGAGAACATGTCGGGGCAGCCGGCGGCAACGCGCAGACGTCACCAGGAGCATAGCGGCCAGCCGCGACGCATTCCGCGCCAGCAGCGCGGCCGCGAGCGTTTCGAAAAAATCCTCGCCGTCGCCGCCGAACTGATCGAAAGTCATGGCAGCGACGGCCTGAAGATGAGCGAGATCGTCGAAAAGGCGGGCCTTTCCTTCGGCGCCCTCTACCAGTATTTCCCCGACAAGAGCGCCATCATCCGGACATTGGCCGAACGCTTCAACGAGGAGGGCCGGCGCTGTGTCGAGGCGGAACTGGCGAAGGTCGTCGACGCCGCGGCCCTGCCAGGCGCGCTCGCGAGGATCGTCGACGAATATTACGCCTTCTTCCGCCGCGAGCCCGTGATGCGTGACATCTGGCACGCGACCCATACCGACAAGCTGCTGCAGCAGGTCGACGCCGAAGATATGGAATTCCATGCTCAGGCGTTTCTCGCCGTGCTCGTGCGCCTCTGGCCGGATCGGGACCGCAGCGAACTTCAGGCGATCGCCCGGCTGACGATGCAGCTGCTTGCCGCCGCCGTGCGTTATGCCGTTTCGCTGGATGCCGAGGAGGGGGCCCGAACCATCGCCCTGTTCAAGACGATGCAAGGGCCCGATATCGGCCGTCTCTTGCTGGAATAGCTCGCCTGCGTCTGGAAACGGTGGGCGCTTGCTGCTATTGCCGGAGACGCAAAACCGAAGGAGAGCCCGATGATCCAGACCGCATTTCCCGACCGCGCCCTGATGGCCGAACTGGTGGCCAAGATGCTCTGGGAGATCAAGGCGGTGCATTTCAATGCGGCCCAGCCTTACAAGCTCTCTTCCGGCATGGCGAGCCCGGTCTATATCGATTGCCGCAAGCTCTTGTCCTACCCGCGCATCCGTTCGACGGTGATGGATTTTGCCGCCAGCACGCTCTTGCGCGATGCCGGTTTTGAGCAGTTCGATTGCATCGCCGGCGGCGAGACCGCCGGCATTCCCTTCGCCGCCCTGCTCGCCGATCGCCTCGGCCTGCCGATGATCTATGTCCGCAAGCAGCCGAAGGGCCATGGCCGCAATGCCCAGATCGAAGGCAATATGCCGGACGGTTCGCGCGTGCTCGTCATCGAGGACCTGACGACGGCTGGCGGCAGCATGTTCAAGTTCATCGACGCCATTCGCGCCGCCGGCGGCATTGTCGATCACGGCATCGCGCTGTTCTTCTACGGCATTTTCGGCGACCAGCGTTTTGCCGACGGCAAGGTCAGGCTGCATCACATCGCCACCTGGCGCAGCGTCCTTGCGGTTGCCAGGGCAGAGAAGCTTTTCGACGACAAGACACTTGCAGAGGTCGAGGCCTTCCTCGACGCGCCGCTGGCATGGTCGGCGAGGAATGGTGGAGTCAGTGAGCTTTCGCTCTAATCGGTTGACAAAAGCTCACTTAAGCGCTTGATGAAGATAGAAATGCTGTTGGGAGGAATCCGATGATTTTGTGCTGCGGCGAAGCCCTGATTGACATGCTGCCGAGGGACACGACGCTTGGCGAAAAGGGCTTTGCGCCCTATGCCGGCGGCGCGATCTTCAACACCGCCATCGCGCTCGGCCGCCTCGGCATTCCCACCGCCTTCTTCACCGGCATTGCCGACGACATGATGGGCGAAATCCTGCTGGCGACGCTGAAGGCGAGCAACGTCGATTACAGCCCATGCGCCATCACTCCGCGGCCCTCGACGATCGCCTTCGTCAAGCTCGTCAACGGCCAGGCGACCTATGCCTTCTATGACGAAGGCACGGCCGGCCGGATGATCACCGAGGCCGACCTGCCGACGCTTGACGATGATTGCGAAGCACTGCATTTCGGCGCGATCAGCCTGATCCCGAGCCCCTGCGGCGAAACGTACGAAGCCTTGCTCGACCGCGAAGCCGCCCGCCGCGTGATTTCGCTCGACCCCAACATTCGCCCGGGCTTCATCAAGGACAAGCCGGCGCATATGGCCCGCATCCGGCGCATGGCGGCAAAGGCCGACATCGTCAAATTTTCCGACGAGGATCTCGACTGGTTCGGGCTCCAAGGTGACCACGACGCGCTCGCCGCCCATTGGCTCGCCCACGGCGCCAAGCTCGTCGTCATCACCAAGGGCGCCGAAGGCGCGTCCGGCTATACCAGGGATCGCAAGGTGACGGTGCCGAGTGAACGCGTTGCCGTCGTCGACACGGTCGGCGCCGGCGATACCTTCGACGCCGGCGTGCTGGCCTCGCTGAAGATGGACAATCTGCTGAGCAAAGAACAGGTCGCCTCGCTCGACGAACAGGCGGTGCGCAACGCCCTGACGCTCGGCGCCAAGGCGGCCGCCGTCACCGTCTCCCGCGCCGGCGCCAATCCGCCATGGGCGCATGAGATCGGGCTTTAAGGCTTAAGCGAGCATCGGCCCCTCATCCGCCGGCACCTTCCTCCCGCTTCCGGGGCGAAGGAAATGTCCCGCGACGTTCCGATTTCCTCTTCTCCCCGTGGGGAGAAGAGATATGCGGCAACGTTTCGATCCCCTCTTCTCCCGTCGGGGATCCGAAGGACCGGTCGGCACCGATCGATCAAGAAACGATCCGGGAGTCACCCCCCGGTTGAAGCTCTGGAGCGGTCACCAGATCCCGCAGGAAGGTTTCGCACCACAGTGAGACATCGTGCGAGAGCAGGTGTTCCATCATCATGCTCCAGCGGTCGCGGCGCTCCTCGAGCGACATGGCAAGGCCGCGGGCAAGCGCATTGGCGGTGCCCTCGACATCATAGGGATTGACCAGCAGCGCGCCCCTCAACTCCCGTGCCGCACCGGCGAAGCGCGACAGCACCAGAACGCCCGGGCGATCCGGATCCTGGGCGGCGACATATTCCTTGGCGACGAGGTTCATGCCGTCGCGCAACGGCGTCACCAGCCCGATCCTCGCCAGGCGGTAGAGGCCGGCGAGCACGTTGCGGCTGATCGATCGGTTGACATAGCGGATCGGTACCCAGTCGACCGTTCCGATGCCGCCGTTCACGCGGCCGGCCTGTTCGGCGACCATCTTCTGCATATGCTCGTATTCGGGGACCTCCGATCGCGATTTCGGCGTGACCTGCAGATAGGTGACCTTGTTCTGGTAGGCGGGATTGGTGGTCAGGAAGCGTTCGAACGCTTCCAGCCGCTGAATGATGCCCTTCGAATAATCGAGGCGGTCGACGCCGATGATCATATCCCGGCCTTCGATGCTGCGCCGGGTCTTTTGCACCATGACATTGTTTGCGGCTTTCTCGGCGAATTCGGCGAATCCAGCAGTCTCGATCCCGATCGGATAGGCGCCGGCCTTGAAAATCCGCCCGTGGGAATCGAACAGCCCGTTTCCGAGGTCGTCGCCGATGCCCTCCCGTCTCAAGTAACCAGCGAAGTTCTGGAGGTCGTAATCGGTCTGGAAGCCGACGAGATCGTAATGGGAGAGGCCGCGCATGATCTCTTCATGAACGGGCATGGTGACGAGAATATCGGCCGGCGGCCAGGGAATGTGCAGGAAGAAGCCGATCCTGTTCTTCAGCCCCATTTGCCGCAGTTCGGCGGCCAGCGGAATCAGGTGGTAATCATGAACCCAGATGATGTCGTCCTTCTCGATCATCGGCGCCAGCCGGTGCGCGAAGAAACGGTTGACGCGGAAATAGCCGGCCATTTCCTTCCGGCCATATTCGGCGAGGTCGAGGCGGTAGTGACAGATCGGCCAGAGAACGCGGTTTGCAAAGCCGCGATAATATTCCTCGACATCGGTGTCGGTGAGATCGGTCAGCGCATAGGTGATGTTGCCCTTCTGCAGCAGCGAGAGCGGGCCAGGCTCTTTTTCTCCGCTCGACTCTCCCGACCATCCCATCCAGATGCCGCCGCGCGCCTGCAGGGCTGCCTGCAGCGCAACCGCGAGGCCGCCGGCCGCGGCACTGCCATCCTTGGCTGGCATGGGGACACGATTGGAAACGACGATAAGACGGCTCATGAGCTTCCTTTAGTGATGATGAAACGTGAAAACGCTCTGTGCCGGGCGCCTTGGAGAGCCTTATGGACGGGGCAGGGACGATCCGATGCTGGCGCCGCCATCGAAAGGACACGTCCGGACGCGAGTGGCCCATGTATAGGCTTCGGAAAACGGTGAAACGGGGTGTCGTCCCCGGTTTGATAGGCCATGTCGTCGGAAGTACCCTGCGCACAGATTTTGCTTGAATCTAGGGCGACGACGGTGGATTGAAAGAATTCTTTCTACAATTTTCTATTAGCGGAACGTTCAATCCGGTTTCGCACCAACAGCCCATCGACACCGATGCGCTGGCCTGGCCGATATCAGGTCATCATTTGCGGCCGCATGACGCTGTCGTCCGATCCGCCCTGGGCGCGCGAATTTCCTGGTAATGCTGAAGCCGGCCTCCGCTCCTTGCCAGCCGCCGGCACCGCCCTTCAGACCCGCTTGCGGGGCGAAGGGATATATACCGCAGCCTCGCGCCTCCCTCTTCTCACCGGCGAGGAGGATACGCCGCGACCTCTCCGTTCCCCTACTCCCTCGCCCGGTTACGAGGCTCCGCAGGACGGGTCGAGACCAGTGGCTCGACCCCCGAGGGTTAGGGTGAGGGGCGAGCCCGGCTTTCGAAACTTACTTCGCAAGCTTCGCCAGCGCCGCAACCAGCCCCTGGGTGGAGGAATCGTGGCTCGCCGCACTCTCTTTGCCCTCGACGACGGGCAGCAGGCCCGTTGCCAGTTCCTTGCCGAGTTCGACGCCCCACTGGTCGAAGGAGTTGATGCGGAAGAGCACGCCTTCGACGAAGACGCGATGTTCGTAGAGCGCGATCAGACGGCCGAGCGCATAGGGGGTCAGCTTGTCGTAGACGAAGGTGATCGACGGGCGGTTGCCCTGGAAGACGCGGTGCGGCGCGATGAAATCGGCCTTCTTGTCGTCCATGCCCTTGTCGGTCAGCTGCTTCTTGGCTTCCGCGAAGGTGCGGCCCTTCATCAGTGCTTCAGACTGGGCAAGCACGTTGGAGATCAAGAGCTGGTGTTGGTGGCGCAACTCCGACTCGAAGGCATTGGCGGCGATCATGAATTCGGCCGGGATGATGCTCGTGCCCTGATGGATGAGCTGGTAGAAGGCGTGCTGGCCATTGGTGCCGGGTTCGCCCCAGACGACCGGGCCGGAATTGCCCTCGACCGGCGTGCCGTCGATGGTGACGCCCTTGCCGTTCGATTCCATGTCGAGCTGCTGCAGATAGGCCGGGAAACGCGACAGGCGCTGGTCGTAGGGCAGGATGGCGCGGGTGGGATAGTTCAGCACATTGCGGTGGTAGAAGCCGATCAGGCCGAGCAGCATCGGCAGGTTTTCGGTAATCGGCGCCTTACGGAAGTGGTTGTCGACCGCATGCGCGCCGTCGAGGAACTTGCCGAAATTCTCAGGCCCGATCGCGATCATCAGCGGCAGGCCGATCGCCGACCAGATCGAGTAGCGGCCGCCGACCCAATCCCAGAAGCCGAAGACGCGGGCGCTGTCGATGCCGAAGGCGGCGACCTTGTCGAGCGCCGTCGAGACGGCGGCGAAGTGGTGCTGCACGGCCGATTCGCCGAGCGCCTTCGCGATGAAATTGCGCGCCGTCTGCGCATTGGTCATCGTCTCGACGGTCGTGAAGGTCTTCGAGGCGACGATGAACAGCGTCGTTTCCGGCTGCACCAGCTTCAGGATGTCGGCAATATGGGCACCGTCGATATTGGAGACGAAATGGGCGCGCGGGCCGTCATGGAAGGGGGCAAGCGCCAGCGTCGCCATGACGGGGCCAAGATCGGAGCCGCCGATGCCGATATTGATGACGTCGGTGATCGTCTTGCCGGTGACGCCCTTCAGCGTGCCGGAGCGGATGTCGTCGGCAAACTTGCCCATGGCGGCAAGCACGGCGTTGACGTCAGGCATGACATCCTTGCCGTCCACCAGAACAGGCGTATTCGACCGGTTGCGTAGCGCCGTGTGCAGGACGGCGCGGTCCTCGGTGAAGTTGATCGCCTTGCCGGAGAACATCTCCTCGCGCTTCTTCTCGACGCCGCCTTCTTCGGCAAGCCTGACCAAAAGCTTGAGGATCTCGTCGTTCACCGCCGTCTTGGAAAAGTCCATCAGCAGATCGTCAAGCGAGACGGAAAAGCGCGAAAAGCGCTGCGGATCGGCGGCGAAGGCGGCGCGGAGATCGGTCGCCTTGGTGGCATCAGCGGTGCTTTTCAGCTGTTCGACGATGGCGTTCATGGGAGGCTCCTTTTGAGGCGGAAAGGTTGCGGAAACTATTCGCTTTCTCAGGCGCAAATCAAGTTCAGCCGCCGCTCCAAATATGAAAAATCATCCGCGGCGAGCGGAGGGCTTTAATTTCATCAGATCGTCAAATTTAGCCGCGCAGGTCCTTGCGCAGGATCTTGCCGACAGGCGACTTCGGCAGTTCGGCGCGGAATTCGATGAAACGCGGGCGCTTGTAGTTGGTAAGATTGGCGATGCAATGGGCCCTCACCTCCGCCTCCGTCAGGGTCGGATCCTTTCTGACGACGAAGAGCTTGACCGCCTCGCCGGAATGCCCGTCCGGCACGCCGATCGCCGCCGCCTCCAGGATGCCGGCATGCATGGCGGCGACTTCCTCGATCTCGTTCGGATAGACGTTGAAGCCGGAAACGAGGATCATGTCCTTCTTGCGGTCGACGATCTTGGTGTAACCGCGCTCGTCCATGAAGCCCATGTCGCCCGAGCGGAAATAGCCGTCTGATGTCATCACCCGCGCCGTTTCCTCCGGCTTCTGCCAATAGCCGGCCATCACCTGCGGCCCGCGGATGCAGATCTCGCCGATTTCGCCTGTTGGCAGCGAACGGCCCTCCTCGTCGCGGATATCGAGTTCGGTCGAGGGAAGCGGCAGGCCGATCGAGCCGGTGAACTCGGGCGAATCGAAGCGGTTGGCGGTGGCGACAGGCGACGTCTCGGAAAGGCCGTAGCCCTCTGTCACCGCCGTGCCCGTTATCTTCAACCAGCGTTCGGCAACCGGGCGCTGGACGGCCATGCCCCCGCCAAGCGACATGATGAGAGAGGAGAAATCGAGCTTGGCGAATTCGGCGTTGTTCATCAGCGCGTTGAACAGCGTGTTAAGGCCGGGGAAGATATGAATGTTCGACCTTCCGAATTCCTTGACGAGGCCGGGAATATCGCGCGGGTTGGCGATCAGGATATTGTGGGCGCCGAGCGACATGCCCATCAGCGAATTCACCGTCAGCGCGAAGATGTGGTAGAGGGGCAGCGCGCAGAGGAAGTTCAGCACCTCCGGTTGTTTCTTGCGCTGGAAAGCCGATCGCAGCCAGAGCGACAGCTGCAGCTTGTTGGCGAGCAGGTTCTGATGCGTGAGCACCGCGCCCTTGGCAATGCCCGTTGTGCCGCCGGTATATTGCAGGAAGGCGATGTCGCCGCCCGCAAGCGTGACCGGGCGGAGACTTTTCCTTGCGCCTTCGCTGAGCACCTGACCGAAGCTCTTATGCTGAGGGATCGACCAGGAGGGAACGAGCTTCTTTACCTTGCGCACGACGAAATTGACCATCAGCCCCTTCGGCCCCAGCATTTCGCCGAGCGAGGTGACGACGACATGGCGCAGGTCGGTCTTGTTGAGGACCTGCTCGACGGTACGGGCGAAATTCTCCAGCACGAAGATCGCTTTGGCGCCGGAATCACGCAGCTGGTGTTCGAGTTCGCGCGGCGTATAGAGCGGATTGACGTTGACGACCACCAGGCCGGCCCGAAGGATCGCATAGGTGGCGACGGGGTTCTGCAGGACATTCGGCATCATCACCGCGACGCGGTCGCCTTTCTCGAGGCCGATGCTCTGCAGCCAGGCGGCGACCTTGCGCGTCTGGCTTTCGAGCTCGCGGTAGCTCATCGCCCTGCCCATGCTCGAAAAAACCGTCCGGTCGGCGTAACGGGCGCAGGATTTTTCCAAAAGCTCGGCAAGCGAGGCATATTCCAGCGGCGGCAGTTCGGCCGGAACCATATCGGGATAGGTGGCAAGCCAGGGCTTGTCCGCTTTTGCTCCGTTCGGATGGACGGAAATGCTGCTCATCGTGTCTCTCTCTCCCTTGCGGCCGCCGCGCCGGTCGAGCCCTGGTCGACCGGCTCTCATTGACCGGAAGCATCCTCCATCTTCCAGTCCGGCAGCTTATGCCATTGCCTGAACGGTTCAAGCCGAATGAAGCTATACTAACCTTGACGTAAACGTCAACAATCAGGCCCGGTGCGGTCATGGAAAGGCAGGGAACTTTGAGTCCGCGTTGGCGTTGACCTTTCATACCAACCATGAGGAAACACCAAAGGAGGTTCAAATGTTGAATCAGGACACCGACGCCAGCCGCCGTGACCCGAACGCCAAGGAAACGCATTCGCTGATCGCCAGCGACCGCGTCGAAGGCACCCGCGTCTATGGCGCCGATGGCCGGCATATCGGCTCGATCGAACGCCTGATCATCGGCAAGCGCGACGGCCGCGTCGCCTATGCCGTGCTAAGCTTCGGCGGCTTCCTGGGCATCGGTCATGACCACTATCCGTTGCCTTGGGAAAAGCTGAATTACGACACCCAGCTGGACGGCTACCGCATCGACCTGACCAAGGAGCAGATCGAAGGCGCACCCAGCTATTCGGACGATGACGACACCTGGTACAACGACAATGGCCGCCGGGTGTATGATTATTACGGCGTGCCGCCCTACTGGATGTAACCTCGTTCGATGGACCGAGCTGGAAGGGCCCCGTTGGCAGCGGGGCCTTTTGGTGTTTGGTGACCACGCCCCCCTGTGCCAGGGTCGGCGCTCACCCTAACCCTCTCCCCGAAAAAACGGGGCGAGGGGACGGATGAGGGGCTTTCATCGACCCGCGAGTAGATCATTGGCCGATCGCAGCACCGTGCCGATAGCAATGTCATCAGCCTCAATCACCTTCGCCGTCCTCACGTCAAACACATGGCTCTCCCCCGGCAGCAGCGTCACCAGCATCGAATCGACGACCGCATCCGGATCCAGCCGATCCGCCATCAGGCAGAGATCCTTGAGAAAATTCTCGGCCTTCACCTTGACCGCGTAACCATCCTCTATCGCAGTCACATCGACGCTCAGCCGCGGCGCCGGCAGGGCAAGGTCGATATCCTCGACGAAATAGTGAAACGCTCGCCGGTCGAGCATGTCGACGACAACGACCTCGTCCTTCGGTAAATCCGGCCTGACGACCTCCTCGGGCAGCGGAAACTCCCTGGCCTCGAAGCGGTCGCAGAGCAGCCGCCAGAATTCGAATTCCGCAAGCACGCTGCCATCGAGCCTCAGGCGTTTGCCGCTGATCTTGGCTCGCCAGAACAGCGTCCTCTCGTTGATCGCCACCGCTGCCAGTCCGCCGTCGCGCGGCTGGATCGTTAGCAGGCGCGGGTCATAGGCCGCCTTCAGCGCATACCAGAGCGGCTTGCGGCGTCCGGCCGAATCGAGGGCGGCCCAGGAGGTTACCGGCCAGCAGTCGTTGAACTGCCAGACCACCGCGCCCTTGCAGATTGCCCGGTGCGAGCGCATGTGCTCGATGCCGAAGCGGATGGCGCGCGCCTGGTTGAGCTGGGTGGCGAAGTGCCAGTCGTCCATCGTCCTTGGCGCCGGCAGATGGCCGGCCAACCCGCGGATCAGCTTGTCATTGCCCTGCGTCGCCTTCTGGTGGTGGAAGACGCCGTTCGATTGCGGCGTCAGCGGCTGATCGTGGACGCTCTCTTCGATCGTCGCCCAATTGGCCGGCGCCTGCCAGCCGAATTCGGAGCAAAAACGCGGGATGTAGTTGCGGTAGACCTCGTAGCCGACATCGTTCCAGACGTCCCAGATATGTTTGCAGCCATGTCCGTCGGCATTCGGCTCGATCTCCATCGAGCCGGAATAGGGGCTGCCGGGATAATAGGGCCGGCGGGGATCGAGTTCGTCGCAGAGCTTCGGCAGCAGGTCGAGATAATAGCCGAGCCCCCAGCTCTCGCCCGCCTTGACGATCGGCCGCCAGCCCCATTCGTCGAAACCCCAGATATTCTCGTTATTGCCGTTCCAGAGGACCAGCGAAGCATGCGGCATCAGCCGCACGACATTGTCGCGCACCTCCGCCTCGACCTCGCTTCGAAGCGGCTCCTCCTCCGGATAGGCGGCGCAGGCAAAGAGGAAATCCTGCCAGACCAGCATGCCCATGCGGTCGCAGGCTTCGTAGAATTCGTCGCGCTCGAAGATGCCGCCGCCCCAGACGCGCAGCATATGAATATTGGCGCTCCTCGCCTCTTCGATCCGGGCAGCATAACGCTCGCGCGTCACCCGCGAGGGAAAACAATCGTCGGGGATCCAGTTGGCGCCGGCGATGAACAACGGCACGTCATTGATGACGAAGGTGAAGGCCGAACCGTACGCATCTGCAGCGGTATCGAGCCTGAGCGAACGGAAACCGAGCTCGCGCTCAAAGCTGTCGAGCCGATCGCCGCTGGCCTCATCGATCAGCGTAAGCGTCAGCGGATAGAGCGGCTGGGCGCCGAGATGATGTGGCCACCAGAGCTGCGGCGAGGGCAGCGTGATCTCGAACGAAACCTCGTCTTCGCTGGCGGCGATCGTAACCGACGTCGTCACATCGCCGATCTCGGCGACCAGCCGGAACGGCCTGGAATTGCTGTGGCGCGCCAGTCTTGCATGCACCGTCACCAGCCCGTCGCCGCCGGCAAGCGTGGCCGACGCCCGTGTCTCGGCGAGCCGCGCCCCATCCCAGCTCTCCAGCCTCACCGGCTTCCAGATGCCCGCCGTCACCAGCGTCGGCCCCCAGTCCCAGCCGAAATTGCAGGCCATCTTGCGCATCAGATTGCCCGGCCCCGGATAGTTGTTGGGCCGGTAGCCGTAATGTTTTTCCATCTCAGCGCCATAGGCGTAGGCGGAGCGGAAGGTGACGGAGAGTTCGTTGGCGCCGGTCTTCAGCAGACCTGAAACATCGAAACGGTAGGTGCGGTGCATGTTGAATGTCCGGCCGATCTCTTCGCCGTTGAGGCTGATGACCGCGATCGTATCCAGCCCGTCGAAGACGAGTTCCTGCACTCTGCCATCGTCGGGCGTTGCCTCGAAGCGGCAGCGATAGGTCCAGTCCGCCCTGCCGATCCAGTCATTGGTGATCTCGTTGACATCGATATAGGGATCGGGGATCAGCCGGCTGGCGAGAAGGTCGGTATGGACGCATCCCGGCACCGTCGCCGGCATCGCATCCGGCAGGTCGGGTCTTCCTCTATCGTTGCAGGTGAGCGTCCAGCCGGAATTGAGCGCGGTTTTCTCGATCATGGCGGGCTCCTGGTTATGCCGCTCGAAGCTGTGGTATTATGGTTGGATCGGAAGATCGCGCGCCGTCAGAGAAACCGGCCGTGGCGCTGCAGCACTTCGATCTTGTAGCCGTCGGGATCGCTGACGAAGAAGAACAGGCCGAACAACTTGCCGTCGCGGTTGAGCTCCACCAGCTCGCCCGGCTTGAGCCCCAGTTTCACCATGCGCTCGCGCTCGACGGCGACTTCTTCGACCGAGACGGCGAGATGGCCATAGCCTTTGCCGAGATCATAGGGTTCGGTGCGGCCCTTGTTGACGGTCAGCTCCAGCTCGAAGCCGGTCTCGGCATTGCTCAGATAGATCAGCGTGAAGGTGTCGAAATCGACACGGTCGGCAACCGAGAGACCGAAGGCCTTGCCGTAGAACTCGACCGAGCGCGCCTCGTCGAGAACGCGGATCATGGAGTGGATCATCTTCGCCAAGGCGGCCTCCCGTTCAATCGATCACCGCAGCCTTGGTAGCGGTCCTCTTACGCCGGGCGCAAGCCGATTCTTCGCGTGATCGCCGCTTCGACGAGGCCCATGGCGTCATAGATCAGTACCGCCATCAGCCCGACGATCAGCCCGCCCTGCAGGATGAAGGCGGTATTGTCCGATATCAGCCCGGCGATGATCACCTCGCCGAGACCCTTGGCGGCAACCGTCGAGCCGATCGTCGCCGTGCCGATATTGATCACGGTCGCGACCTTCAGCCCTTCGAGGATCAGCGGCAGCGCAAGCGGCAGCTCGACGCGCGTGAGCCGCTGCGTGCCGTTCATGCCCATGCCGTCGGCCGCGTCGAGCACCTGCGGCGACACCTGCTTCAGGCCGGCGACGGTGTTTTCGAAGATCGGCAGCAGGCCGTAGAGGAAGAGCGCGATCAGCGTTGGCATGGCGCCGAAGCCGGTGGCGGGCACGGCGAGCGCCAGAACGGCGACCGGCGGGAAGGTCTGGCCGGCATTGGCGATGGCGCGCGACAGCGGCAGGAAATCCGCGCCGCTTTCCCGCGTCACGAAGATGCCGCCGGCAACGGCGAGCACGGCGCTGCAGACGATCGATCCGATCACCAGTTGCAGATGTCCGAGCGCCAGCGAGACAAGGCTGTTCTGCGTATAGACAGCGGGCGCATTGTTGCTGGTCAGCGGCGTCAACAGGAAGGAAAGCCACTGGGTCCTGAAAAGCAGGATCAGCAGCAAGCCGAGTGCGGTCAGCCGGAAGAGATTGGCGACGACGAGTTTCATGCCTTGCGGCCCAGTTCGAGCAGCCTTGTCATCGAGATCGATCCCACCGGCGCCTTTTCGCCATCCTGCACCGCCGCCTCGTCGACCCCCTGCCAGATCATTTCGGCGAGCGCATCGCGAAGGCTGAGCGACTGCGGCAGGGCATAGGCGAGGCCGCTCTTGGCCGGCTCCATGCTCTCCTTCAGCGGCAGCAGCGACATCAGCTTCAGCGCCCGGTCGGAGGTGCCGGTCAGTTGCTGCACGAAGGGATCGGCCGGTTCGGTGAGGATCTTTTCCGGAGTCGAGCATTGCAACAGTCGCCCCTGGCTCATCACGGCGATCTGGTTGCCGAGATGGAAGGCCTCGTCCATGTCGTGGGTGACGAGGATGACGGTCGTGCCGAACTGCTTCTGGATCGCCAGGAGATCATCCTGCGCCTTTCCGCGGATGACGGGATCGAGCGCACCGAAGGGCTCGTCCATCAACAGCAGTTCCGGTTCGGCGGCGAGGGCGCGGGCGACGCCGACGCGCTGCTGCTGGCCGCCGGAAAGCTGATGCGGATATTTCTCGGCGAACTCGGCCGGATCGAGGTTGAAAAGCCCGAGCAGTTCCTCGACGCGGGCGGCTATGCGCCTGGAATCCCATTCGAGCAGCTGCGGCACTGTGGCGATATTCTGCGCCACGGTCCGGTGCGGAAACAGTCCGTGCCCCTGGATCGCATAACCGATCCGGCGGCGGAGCTCGGTCACCTCGACATCCATCACATTCTGGCCGTTGACGAAGATCTGGCCCTCGCTGATCGGCACCAGCCGGTTGATCATCCGCATCAGCGTCGATTTGCCCGAGCCCGACGTGCCGACGATGACGGTGATCTCGCCCTTTTCGACGTTCATCGAGACCTTGTCGACGACGGTGGCAGCACCATAGCGTTTGGTGACGTTCCTGATCTCGATCATGCTCATGCGGCAGGTCCCCGGATGCTGTCGATGACCGCATCGAGGATGACGGCCGATGAGAATGCGAAGAAGACGGTCGGCACGGCGCCGAGCAGGACGAGGTCCATCGCCGTCTGGCCGAGCCCCTGGAAGATGAAGATGCCGAAACCGCCGCCGCCGATCAGCGCGGCAATCGTCACCATGCCGATTGCCTGCACCAGTACGATGCGGATTCCGGTGAGGATGACCGGAAAGGCAAGCGGCATGTCGATGCCAAAGAGGATCTGCCGGCGCGTCAGCCCCATGCCGGCGGCGGCATCGCGCACCGAGGGGTCGACGCCTTGCAGGCCGACGACGGTATTGGCGACGATCGGCAGCAGCGAATAGAGCACGAGTGCAATCAAGGCAGGCGCCGTGCCGATGCCGCGAATGCCGATGGCAGCAGCAAGCGGCACATGGGTGGCGAGATAGCCGAGCGGCAGCATCAACAGGCCGAAGAGCGCCAGGCTCGGGATCGTCTGGATCAGGCTTAGGCCCTGCAGCACGACGGCCCTGAGCTTCGGCACCCAGAAGCACAGAATGCCGAGCGGCAGCCCGAGAGTGATGGCGATAACGAGCGAGCCGAGCGCCAGCAGCAGATGTGAGAATGCCTCGGTCTCGAACTGTGCCGACCGCGTCGAGAATTCCTTCATGATCGAGAGGCTGTCCAGCAGGCCGGAGGCGAGAAAGGCGAAGAGCAGCGCCGCGTAGACGCCAAGCGCTGCCACCCGCATCCAGGGCGCCAGCCGGATCTTGACCAGCGCGTCCGATATGATGAGCCCGATCACCGCGAACAGCACCCAGAAGCCGCCGCCGGGCGTCATGCGCGCCACCGTGCTGCCGGGCGGCGTCGCCGCGGTCGAGACCAGGCCGATCGCAGCGATCAGTGCGGCAAGGCAAAGGGTGGCAATGACGAGCCGCGCCATGGCATTTCGGAGAAACAAGGTGGCGAGGGCGGTCAGGACGAGAAGGGCGGTCAGGATGATGACGGAGGGCTGGGGAAGAAGCTGCGTCAGCAGCATCGGCTTGCCGGCGGCGATGCGGTTCGCCTTGACGTAGATGAAGGGCATCAGTGCCGTCGCCGCAATGCCGCCCGCCACCAGAACCACGCCGAGCCGATCCAGCCTGCGGACCGTTGAGCTTTCTTCCATCAATCCAACCCTGTCTGGCCGACCCTGTCGTCAGGGAGGCTCCGCCCGCGACGGGGCGGAGCGGCAATGATTACTTCAGGAAGCCTTTTTCCTTGAGATAGGCTTCGGCAACAGACTTTGCCGGCTCGCCGTCCACCTGGATCTTGGCATTGAGCTTGCGCAACTCGTCGGCGCTCAGGCTCTTGAAGATCGGCGAGAGGATTTCCTCGATCTTCGGATTGGCCTTCAGCACCTCTTCGCGGATGATCGGGGTCGGCGCATAGACCTGCTGCACGTTCTTGTCGTCTTCGAGAACGGTGAGCTCGGCCGCTTCGATCGCGCCGTCGGTGCCGTAGACCATCGCGGTGTTGACGCCGTTCGTCTGGTCGGCGGCCGCCTTGATCGTCGCCGCGGTATCGCCGCCGGAAAGAACGACCATCTGGTCGGGCTTCAGCTGGAAGCCATAGGTGGTCTGAAAGGCGGGCAGCGCGCCGGCCGAATTGACGAATTCGGCGGAAGCCGCAAGCTTGGCAGCGCCGCCGCCGGCGACCCATTTGCCGAAGTCAGTCAGGCTCTTCAGCTTGTTCGGCTGGGCGACGTCATTGCGCACGGCGAGCGCCCAGGTGTTATTAGCCGGCGACGGCGTCAGCCAGACGATCTTGTTGGCCTCGTAGTCGAGCTTCTTCGCCAGCTCGTAACCCTGGTCGATGTTCTTCCAGGCGGCGTCATCGGCCTTGTTGAAGAAGAAGCCGGCATTGCCGGTATATTCTGGGTAGATGTCGATTTCGCCTGCGGTGATCGCCTTGCGCACCACCGGTGTGGCGCCGAGTGCGATACGGTCCTGCGTCTTGATGCCGTTGGCTTCGAGCGCCAGTGCGATGACGTTGCCGAGCAGCGTGCCTTCCGTGTCGATCTTCGACGAGACGACGACGTCGGCGGCCTGAACCGCGCCCGCTGCGAAGGCGGAGAGCGAAACGGCAAGTGCGAGTTTCTTCAGCATTGAATATCCCCTTTTAAACACCGTGATGAGGCCCAAGCCGGCAAGGCTTGCGCGCAGGAAATCCGCCGGCGAAGGCGGTAAGGCCGCCATCATCCGAATTGCGTGCGTCATGGAAATAGCGTGCCCGCCCGAAAAATCGATGCAAGCCCCCTCCAGTATTTGCGGTCGCGCCGACGATTATGACGGCGAACCTCTTTCCGCGCGCGGAAATGCATTCCCTTTTCCAAGGCCGGCGCGATTTGTTTTTGTCCCCTTGCGTGTTCCCACGATGGTCCGGTGCTCGTTTGCGGGAATTCCGCCGCCCGGCTTGTTATGAAGGTGACGATAGCCCCGCTCTCCCGGGGCAGGGATATCTTTTTTCGCGAACACGTCATATCGTCCGGTTCTTCCAGCGCTTTCCGGAGCCCGCCTTTTGCATCTCGGCGCCCTGTTCATAACGCACCACGTCCTGACCTCAGGTTCAGTCCGCGAGACCGCGCGCCGCTTCCAGCTGTCGCCGTCCACCGTGTCTGCGGCAATCCGTAATGCCGAGACCGAACTGGCGATGAAACTGACGGAACGCGCTTCCGGCGAACTGGTGATGCTGATCGCCGCCGGCGGGTTGCTCGAAGGCCTGCAGCCGATTACCGTCGCGATCGGCGAACTCGGCAAATTTGCAGGCCACGACGCCAGCGGGACGGCCGAGGCCTGGGCGTCGCGCATCCCCGTCAAGGTGGTTGCGATCGAGCGCTTTCTCGAGGTGGCCGACCAGGGCAGCATCAACCGCGCTGCCCGCCGCCTTCACTTGGGGCAACCGCAGCTTTCGCTGCAGCTCGCCAATTTGGAGCGCTTTCTCGGCCGCCGCCTGTTCGAGCGGCAGGCGCAGGGCTCGGTGCTGACGGAGGAGGGCAGGCGCGCCTACCAGATCTTCATGGCGATCAGCCAGGCATGGAACGATCTGAAATCGGCCGCCGACGAGCGCTACCGCCGCACCGCGCGGTCGCTGCGCATCGGCTCGATCATCCCGACGGGATCGGAAAGCTGGGTGGCGCGCTGCCTGGGCCTGCTGGTCTCCGAATGGAATGCGCGCCGCAGCAACAACGCGATTTCGCTGGTCTCGATGACCGCCGACGACCTGCGCGAGGCGCTGAAGAGCGGCCGCATCGACGTCGCCGTCCTGGATTCGGTCTTCGGCCTGGAACATTTCCGGCATCGCGAATTGCTGCAGACCGACATGGTGGCGATCGCGCCGCCGCAAAGCACCCAAACCACAGTCGCCGAACTCGTCGCCGCGCATGCGATCTGCACGCCGAGCCCGCGCACCGGTCTCGGCCACGCCGCCATGGCCTTCAGCGAAGCGAGCGCACCCGACCGGCGCTTGCGCAGCCGGGATATCACCGCGGCGGATTCGCTGCCTGTCATCGTCGATCTCGTCGCCAATCACGGCTACGTCTCCTTCCTCGGCCGTGTCAGCGCCATGCCGATCGCCGACAAGGTGCGCATCGTCGATCTCGACGAGCATCTGCCGATGTCCTATCACGTCGCCTTCAACCATCGAAAAGCCGCTGCCGATGCCTGCGAGATGATCATCGCGGCGGCCGCCAAAATCACCTCGGAATCTGCCGCGCCCATCACAAAGCAGGTCGACGGGGCCAGGGAGACGGCAGCGTGACGATTTTACTGGAAGTCTGCGTCGACAGCGCCGCGGGCCTTGCCGCCGCAATCGAAGGCGGCGCCGGCCGCATCGAGCTGTGCTCGGCGCTGGAGCTCGGCGGTCTGACGCCGCTGCCGAGCCTGATGCGGATCGCCGCCCGGGCGCCGATTCCGGTCTATGCCATGATCCGCCCGCACGCCGGCCCCTTCATTTTCGATAGCGTCGACGAGGAGGCGATGATGCTCGATATCGACGCGGTGCGCGCAGCCGGCCTCGCCGGCGTCGTCATCGGCGCCAACCGCCCGGACGGCACGCTCGACCTGCCGCTGCTCCACCGTCTGAAGGCGCATGCCGCCGGCCTAGGCTCGACGCTGCACCGCGCTTTCGACCTGGTGCCGGATGCCGATCAGGCGCTGGAACAGGCGATCGAACTCGGCGTTGAGCGCATCCTGACCTCCGGCTGCGCGCCGAAGGCGGCCGACGGCCTCGATACGCTGAAGCGTCTTTCAGAGAAAGCGGCCGGCCGCATCTCGATCATGCCTGGCAGCGGCGTCCGCCCTGCCAATGTCGGCGAAATTCTCCGTGCGACCGGAGCCCGAGAGGTCCACGGCTCCTGCAGCTCGCCGGTCGAAAGCCGCGATCCGCGTGCGGTGGCTTTTGGTTTCGAGGCGAAAAGTGCGAACCGGACGGATGCCGCGGCGGTTAGGGAGATGAGCAGGGCGATTGCGGCGGTGTGTTAGCGGTTTCTGCACTGTTGACGACAAACGGTTGCAGTTTGGAACGCGAATGGAGCGCCTGCGGCCATGGGTCCTCGGGTCAAGCCCGAGCACGATGGAGAGTGGGGGAGCCTGTGCGGCAGGTACCGCAAACCCAGTGGCTTTTGCAGTTACCGTTTTTGCCTAGGCGAGTTCCACCCAAAACCGCTCGCATTTTGCTGGAATTCCTCCGGACGTCCCGCCTCTCGCTGCAGCCGCCTCCTCATACTCCGTCCTACTCGGGCTTGACCCGAGTATGCACGCGCAGCACTCCGCGCGCATGATACACGTCCTACCTACCCACCAACCCTGATCACCGCCTTGATCAGCCCGCTCTTCTCATGCGCCCAGCGGGCCACATCGCGCGGCGCGTCGGCGAGTGTCGTGCGGTGGGTGATCAGCTTGTCGACCGGCACCAGCCCTTTGGCGATCGAATCCGCCACGTGCTCGAAATCGGCGCGAGTGGCATTGCGGCTACCGATCAGCATCATCTCGCGCTTGTGGAACTCCGGATCGGAGAAGCGGATGTCGTCCTTGACGACGCTGACCAGCACCAGCGCGCCGCCGTGGGCGACGAAGGAGAAGGCTTTCTCCATCGACGGGCCGTAACCTGTGGCGTCGAAGACCACGTCGAAGCCGTCGCCATTGGTCTTTTCCTTGACGGCCTCGGCCGTCGCCTCGTTGGCGACGATGCCGGAGGTGAAGCCGAAGCGTTCGGCGGCCATCTGCAGCCGTTCGGCGCTGGTATCGAGCAGCGTCACGTCATGGCCGGCGATGCGCGAGAAGATCGCAGCGCCGAGCCCGATCGGCCCGGCGCCGATGACGAGCGAGCGCGCGCCGGCGCCGGCGAGCGAGCGGCGCACCGCATGGGCGCCGATCGCCAGAAATTCCGTCGTCGCCGCCGCTTCGAGGCTGAGGCCCTTGGCGGGATAGAGATTGCCTGCCGGAACGGAGATCTCCTCGCAGAAGGCGCCATCGGTATGGACGCCGAGGACCTTGATGTTGGTGCAGCAGTTCGGCTTGCCCTTGATGCAGGCGACACATTGACCGCAGGAGAGATAGGGGTTGACGATGACAGGCGTGCCGGCCGTAAGCGCCACGCCGTCGCCGGCCTCGATCACCGTCGCCGAGATCTCATGCCCCATCACCCGGGGATATTCGAGGAAAGGGTGCTTGCCCTCGTAGATGTGATAATCCGTGCCGCAGATGCCGACATGGCTGACGGCCAGCCGCACCCATCCGGGCGCCGGTGCGGAAGGTGATGGGCGTTCGACGATGTCGAGCACGCCGGGTTCGCGGCAAACAACTGCTTTCATGACGGGTCTCGCATTCTTCGTTCTTTACTCTGTGTCGTGCCAACTGCTGTTCGGTTCGGGCGGATAGCTGCCCCTCACCCTAGCCTTACCAGGGTCGAGCCACTCGTCTCGACCCGTCCTGCGGACCCCCGCTTGCGGGGCGAGGGGACGTGCCCAGCGAGACATTGGCGAGGGACCGAGAGGTTGCGGCCTGGTCCCTTCTCCCCGCGAGCGGGGAGAAGGTGGCGGCAGCCGGATGAGGGGCAGGCCGCTCTCTCTCGCTGCTCAGCTGCTCTTGCGGCGGCGCAACTGGTCGAAGAACACGATCACGATGATCAGCAGTCCGGTGATGATGCGCTGCCAGAAGGAGTTGACGTTCAGAAGGTTGGCGCCGTTGTTGATGGTGGCGAGAATGAAGGCGCCGATCAGCGGGCCGTGCACGGAGCCGACCGCGCCGAACAGGCTGGTGCCGCCGATGACCGAGGATGCGATCGCCTGCAGTTCCCAGCCGTCGGCTTGCGTCGCATTGCCGATCGCGATGCGCGAGGCGAGCAGCACGCCGACGAAGGCGGCAAAGCCGGCCGAGAGGATATAGGCGAGATAGATCATGCCCTTGACGTTGACGCCGGAAAGGCGCGCGGCTTCCGCATTCGAGCCGACCGCGAAGAGATAGCGGCCCCAGCGGCTGAGATGCAGGAAGACGAAGGAAGGCACCGCCACCAGGATGACCATCCAGAACAGACTGGGAATGCCGAGGAAATCGGCACGGGCGAAATTGCTGAAGCTCTCGTCGGTGATGCTGATCGTCGAACCGTTGGTGATCAGCAGGCCGATGCCGCGCAGCGATGTCAGCGTTGCCAGCGTGATGATGAACGGCGGCAGGCCCATATGGACGATGCCGAAGCCGTGGAAGGCGCCGATCGCCACACCGATGGCGAGCGTCAGCACGATCGCCGCCCAGAGCGGCACGCCGGCCTGCAGCAGCCAGGCGATGATGACCGTGCAGAAGCCGACGATGGCGCCGACCGACAGGTCGATGCCGGCGGTGATAATGACGAAGGTCTGGCCGAGCGCCAGAATCGCCGTCATCGCCCCCTGACGCAGCAGGTTCGAGATGTTGAGCGGCGTCCAGAAGCTGGCGGTGACGAAGCCGAGCACGACCCAGAGGAAGATCAAGAGCCCGATCAGCGTCAGGCCGAACAGGATATTCATTTTCCGGCGCGGCGGCGGCGCGACGATTTCGGTGGGGGTGGCAGTCATGAATTTTCTCCCTCTTAGAGCCTTTCCGTTTTTCTCCGAACCGCGGAAATGCTCTATCTCTTTGTTGTCTCGTGCTCAGACGCCGATCGCTTCGCTGAGCACTTCTTCATGCGTCGCCGCGTGGAAATCATGGCTGGCGACGATCCTGCCGCCGCGGAAGACGTGCAGCCGGTCGGCCAGTTCGTAGACCTCTGGCAGATAGGAGGAGATCAGGATGATGCCCGCCCCCTCCTTCAGAAGCTTGGCGAACAGCCGGTAGATTTCCGCCTTGGTGCCGACGTCGACGCCGACGGTTGGTTCGTCGAAGATGAACAGCCTGGCGCCGTGGCTCAGCCACTTGCCGATGACGATCTTCTGCTGGTTACCGCCCGACATGCTGGAGGCCGGAACGCGCCGGCTCGGCGTCTTGATGCTGAGATTGCGGATCTGATTGTCGGCATTCGCCGATTCCCGCGCATGGTTGATGACCGGCCCGTGGCTGAGGCGCCCGAAGACCGGCAGGTTGATATTGAGGCCGATCGACTGATTGAGGCAGAGCCCCTGGTCGCGCCGGCTTTCCGGCGCCAGCGCAATGCCGAGCTCCATGGCCGTGCGTTCGTTCCGGATGTCGACGCGCTTGCCCATCCAGTGGATTTCGCCGGCGCTTTTCGGCTGGCGCCCATAAAGGCCCAGCGCGAATTCGCTGCGTCCGGCGCCGATCAGGCCATAGAGGCCGACGATCTGTCCTGATTTGACGCTGAGCGACACGTCCTCGAAGCCCGGACCCGAAAGCCCTTTGACCTCGACGATCGTCTCGCCGAAGGCGATCTCTTCCTTGTGGTAGATCTGCTCGATCGAGCGGTTGATCATCAAAGCGATCAGCTCGGCATCATTGGTCTCGCCGATCAGCCGCGTGCCGACATGCGTGCCGTCGCGCAGCACCGAGACCCGGTCGGCCAGTTCGAAGACCTCCTCCATGCGGTGGCTGATATAGACGATGGTCACGCCTTCGCCCTGCAGGCGGCGGATCAGCTTGAACAGCTGCGCCGATTCCTGGCGTGTCAGATAGGCGGTGGGTTCGTCGAAGATCAGGAATTGCGTGCCGCGCATCGCCGCGCGCGCCGTTGCCACCAGCTGCTGCTGGCCGATCGTCAGCGAACTTAGAAGCGCGCCGGCCGGCAGGCCGAAGCCAAGATCGTCGAGTACCGCCTGCGCCATCTTTTCCATCTGCTTCTTGCGCATCAGGCCATAGCGGTTGACCTCGTCGCCGAGGAAGAGGTTGGCGGCGACCGTCAGGTGCGGGCAGAGCACCACTTCCTGGTGGACGGCATTGATGCCGCGGGCGATCGCCTCGTTCGGCGTCGACAGCCCGACGGGATGGCCGCACCACAGCACCTCGCCGGCCGTGCGGGTGATGACGCCGGTGAGCAATTTGATCAGGGTGGATTTGCCGGCGCCGTTTTCGCCGACGATGGCGTGGATCTCTCCGGCCAGGAAGGTCAGCGTCGCCGGTTTCAGCGCCTGCACATGACCGTAATTCTTCTGCAGGCCCTTGAGTTCGAGGATAGGCGATCCGGCGGGAATGCGATTGGCTTCTTTCAGCGTGGCGCTGTCATCGTGGCGATGACTGACCTCTTCCAGTCCGATCATGGACCTCTCCTCCTCTTGTCGCGTCTGCTCCATCCCTGCTGAACCATACCATGGATGGAAAAGGCCGCGCCGGTTTTTGAGCCGGCGCGGCCCGTCTGTCGTCTTACTTGATCTTCGGGTTCAGGAGCGCGTCGATCTTCGGATCGGCCATGTTCGCCTTGGTGACGAGGTTTGCGCCGGTGTCGACATTCTCAGGAACCTTTTCGCCCTTGGAGACGGCAAGCGCGGTCTTGATGCCGTCATAGCCCATGCGATAGGGGTCCTGAACGACGAGGCCGGCAATCGCACCGTCCTTGAGGAAACCGACCGTCTTGTCGTCACTGTCGAAGCCGATGACCTTGATCTTGTCGCCGAGCTTGTTTTCGGCGATCGCCTGGCCGACGCCCTGCGCCAGGATTAGGTTCGAGGCGAAGACGCCGACGAGCTTCGGGTTGGCCGTGATCAGGTCGGTCATCATGTTGAGGCCGGTGGTTGCTTGGCCGTCACCATACTTGTCGGCGATGACCTTCAGACCCGGATGCTTGGTCTTGATCTGATCGAGGAAGCCTTCGCGGCGCTGTTCCAGTGAGCCGACGCCGGGAAGATTGGTCAGGATGACGATGTCGCCTTCTTCCTTGCCGGTCATCTCCTTGATGGCGGCGGCAAGACCGTCGGCGGCGATGCGGCCGCCCTGGACGTTGTCGGTCGTCAGGAACGAGCTGAATGCCTTGGAGTCGGCACCGGAGTCGATGCCGATGATCGGAACCGACTTGGCGGCTTCGTCGATCGGCTTGCCGAGCGCCTTGAATTCGGTCGGCGAGATGACGATGGCGGCCGGCTTGCCGGCAACGGCATTCTCCAGAATGCTGATCTGGCCGTTGATGTCGGATTCTGCCTGGGCGCCGAGTTCCGGCACGTTGACGCCGAGATCCTTGCCGGCCTTGCGGGCGCCGGCCAGAACGATCTGCCAGTAGAAGGACGTCGTGTCCTTGACGATGATCGGGATCGTCACGTCGGCGGCAAAGGACGTGACCGGCATCGCTGTGGCGATGACGGCGGCACCCGCGAGCGCGGTAAAGGCGCGGCGGGACAGCAGGGATTTCACGATGCTCATAAAAGTTCTCCTCTCAGGATGCGTTCTCCTCCAATAAACCGGACCGCTGAACGCTGGCGGAGGGTTTTTATCGATAAAAAACATTTGCAGACAGAAGCTAGCCGAGGCGCAATCAAATTGCAAGGGCGTCAATCCAGCTTTTTTGCTACGGAAAACTCCTTCCAAGCATCTGATTTTACTCCAATACTACGATAACCTAAAATAGCTATCAGGTGAAATCGACCTCGTGCGGATGCACGACGCCCTTTTTCAAAATCAGGTTGCCATACAGCCGGAATTCGGTTGTCGCCACGATATAGGCGGCCTTGCGCGCCATCGCATAAAAGGCGAAACGCTCCACCGGCACGATCGAAAACTCGCCGGCGCGCTGGGCGACGATTTCCTGAAATTCGGCGCAGACCTCGGGCACGGCCTGCGGGTCGCCGACTACCTCCATCCGCCAGGCAGTCTCGGGTACGAAAGTGTCGAGCGGCATATGTGTCAGGATCGCCTCGGCCATCGCGGTGGCGCTGACGCCGTCGGCGCGGATGACCGGTGGGCCCATCGAGCCCGCGGGGAAATTGGCGTCTGCGATGACGATGTCGTCGCCATGCCCCATCGTCTTCAGCGCATGAAGCAGATCGGGCCCGAGCAGCGGATGAATACCTCTCAGCATGTTGTCTCCCTCAGACCCGGACCGCTTCGGCGCCGAGCGGCGGCGCAGTGAGCGTATAGGGTTCGAATTCGTCGTAGATCTCGTCGGCTAGCGGCGGCTCGACTGTCTCCATGTTGCGCGTCAGGCTCGACGGTTTTGCCGTGCCGATCAGCACCGAGGCGACGATCGGGTCGCGCAGTGGAAATTGCATGGCGGCGGCCGCGAGCGGCACGCCGTGACGCTTGGCGATTGCCTCCATGGCGCCGACCTTGGCAAGAACGTCCGCATCGGCCGGCATATAGTCGAAATGCGAGCCCGGCACCGGGCCTGTAGCGAGGATGCCGGAGTTGAAGACGCCGCCGACGACGAGCGATGTGCCCTTCTGCCGGCAGAGCGGCAGAAGTTCGGCGACCGCCGAACGGTCGAGCAGCGTATAACGGCCGGCAAGCAGGATGCAGTCGAGATCGGCATGGCGCATGACGTCGAGGCAGACCGGCACCTCGTTGACGCCGAGGCCGAAGGCAGAGATGGCGCCCGATGACTTGAGCGCGTCCAGCGCCTTGATGCCGGAATCGAGAAGCTGCTTCTGGTAGACCGCGTTCTTCGCCGCGCCATGCGTATAGACGCCGATATCATGCACGTAGAGAATGTCGATGCGGTTGAGGCCGAGGCGCGCATAGCTGAACTCGACCGAGCGCATGATGCCGTCATAGGAATAGTCGTAATCGGCGTCGAAGGAGAGCGGATTGACATAGCTATAGTCGGGAACGGTACCCGTCGGCACCGGCCTCAGCAGCCGGCCGACCTTGGTGGAAAGCACATAGGCGCCATCCGGCTGATCGCGCAGGAAATCGCCAACGCGCCGTTCCGCAAGGCCGAGGCCGTACCAGGGAGCGACATCGAAATAGCGGATGCCGCTGTCCCAGGCTGCCTGCAGCGTCTCCATCGCCTGATCGCGCGGGCAGTCGCGGTAGAGACCACCCAGGGGAGCTGCACCGTAGCTGATCTCGGTCACCTCAAGCCCGGTCTTGCCGATCCGTCTCGTCTTCATCATGCCCCCCGGGAATTGCCTAAAAACAACAGCTTAGCATCGCAATCTAGAGCGTAGCGCCGAGATGCCAAGGCACGAATTCGTTATCGCCGTAACCGAAGATCTCGCTCTTGGTCTTCTTGCCGGAGGCCGTGTCGACGATCAGATCGAAGATCTCGCGGCCCTTGCCGCTGATCGTCGCGTCGCCGGTGGCGATCGTGCCGCAATCGATGTCCATGTCCTCTTCCATCGAGGCATAGAGCGCCGAATTGCTGGACAGCTTCAGCGACGGCGCCGGCCGGCAGCCGAAGCAGCTGCCGCGGCCGGTGGTAAAGGCGATCATATTTGCCCCGCCCGCCACCTGTCCGGTCGCTGAAACCGGATCGTAGCCGGGCGTGTCCATGAAGACGAGGCCGGGCGCGGTCACCCGCTCGGCATAGCCATAGACCGCCGTCAGCGGCGAGCGGCCGCCCTTGGCCACGGCGCCGAGCGACTTTTCCAGGATGGTGGTGAGCCCGCCGCGCTTGTTGCCGGGCGACGGATTGTTGTCGAGCGAGGCGCCGTGCAGCGCGACGTAATCTTCCCACCAGGCGATTTTCTCGTCGAGTTTTCGCGCCACCTCGTCGCTGACGGCGCGGCTGCGCAGCAGATGTTCGGCGCCATAGATTTCCGAGGTCTCCGACAGGATCGCCGTGCCGCCGGCCGCCGCCAGCAGATCGGCGGCGACACCGAGCGCCGGATTGGCGGTGATGCCGGAAAAGCCATCCGAGCCGCCGCATTGCAGGCCGATGATGATCTCGCCGATCGAAATCGGCATGCGCTTCTCCCTGCCGACATCGGCGGCGATCTCGCGCAGCACGCCCATGGCGCGCTCGACCGCGCGGCGCGAACCGCCGGCATCCTGAATGTTGAAGTGGCGCTTCGAGGCGCCCGCACCGCTCTGGCCGTAAAGCGTCAGCTGGTTGACCTCACAGCCGAGGCCGATCATCAACACGCCGCCGAAATTGACATGCCTGGTATAGCCGGCAAGTGTGCGGTGCAGCACGTTCATGCCGTCGCCGGTCGAGCTCATGCCGCAGCCCTGGTCGTGCACGATCGGCACGAAACCGTCGATGCCGTCGTAATGCGGCAGGATCGTCCGGTTCGCCTCGTCGGCGATTGCCCGGCAGACGGTGGTGGAACAGTTCACGCTGGCGATGATGCCGATATAGTTGCGCGTCGCCGCCCGCCCATCGGCGCGGCGATAGCCCATGAAGGTGCGCGCCTTGTCCTCTGCGGTTGCTTCTGCCGGCGCCGAATTGGCGGTGGCGGCCAGACGGTCGTTTTCAAAATGAAGATTATGGCTGTGCACATGGTCACCGGCCTTGACCTCGGCGGTGGTGCGGCCGATCGCCTGCCCGTACTTCACCACGGCCGATCCCAGCGGAATATCCGCGATCGCCACCTTGTGGCCCGGCTCGATCTTCTGGCGGGCTGCAATGCCGGCAACCGTCGAGCCCTCGGCGATGGCGGCCGTTGCGACCGCGACATTGTCGCCGGCCGACAGGATGATCCAAGGCTGTTTGTCCAATCTCTTCTCCCTGAAGGAAACGCTCGCTGCATCGGCGAATGCGATTGATTTTGTTTTTTATCTACAATAAACATTTTCAAGTCAACGGGAATATTGATCCTGTGGACGAGGGAGGCAATGCGCCGCAGACGATCGGAAATACGCTAATGGTTTTTTCAACAAGCTCCGGTCGGGCGCCGTTTCGCTGTTGAAGCGGAACGGCAATCCCGGCACGCGGGCGGAAAGCGGGGGATCTGATGGCAAGGCAGAATACGGTCTTCAAGGAAGCCTACAACAGGTATGCCGCGGCCCTGCGCACGGATACGGCGCTGCCGTCGGAACCGGAGATCGCAGCCCAGCTCGGCGTCAGCCGTTCAACCGCGCGCGCCATCCTCACCCGCCTCAGCGATGAAGGCATCATCCGCTGGAACAAACGTCAGAAGATCGTGCTGCGCGAGCCCACCGACCGCGACCTCTTTCCTTCCGAAGAGACGGATTCGCTGCACGACATCATCGAGCGCAGTTTCATGCGGCGCATCCTGGCCGACGATGCCGCACCCGGCATGCAGATCAACGAGCTGGAGCTTGCCCGCGAGATCGGCACCGGCACAACGAGCGTGCGTGAATTCCTGATCCGCTTCTCCCGCTTCGGACTGATCGAAAAGCGGCCGAACAGCCATTGGACGCTGAAGGGCTTCACCCGCGAATTCGCGCTCGAGCTTGCCGATGTCCGCGAAATGTTCGAGCTGCACTCCGCCGCCGAATTCGGCAGGCTTTCGCGCGAAAATCAGGCCTGGATCGATCTGGCCGCCATGCGCGAGGAGCATCTTTCCATGCTTGCCGACATCAACCAGCGCTTCAAGGACTTCTCGGTGCTCGACGAGCGCTTCCACCTGTTGATCCACCGCGCCTCGAAGAACCGCTTCATTGCCGATTTCTACGATGCGATCGCCATCATCTTCCACTATCACTACCAGTGGAACAAGACGGCCGCCCGCGAGCGCAACGAACGCGCCATCCACGAACATCTGGATTATATCGCCGCACTGGAATCCGGCGACCAGGCAGCGATCGGAAAAGCCTGCCGCGTCCACCTGCGCTCCGCCCGTCAGACCCTGCTGCAATCTCTGCCGCAGAATGTGAGCGAAAACGCCTGAGCCGAGGAGGGCTGCTCCGGTGCCGTGCCGCAGCCATGTCGGCAAACGTCTGGGTTGATGCGAATGCTCCGTTACAGCTATTGAAATAGCTCTTTGATGCGCATGGTCGATCTCCGCCGTCGGCGATGAGCGATGATCATGAATGGAGAGCAAGTTTCACCAATGGAAAACACCTCTGCACCCTCCACCGCTGCCGAATGGAAGCTGGCCAATTTCCTGAGCACCTATCGCTATTGGGCGGTCTTTTTGTCGTCGCTTCTTGTGGCAATGGCCGGACAAGGGTTGAGCACGGTCTTCCCCGTGATCTCGCAGATGGCGGGAAGCAGCGCGCAGACAATCGGCATTTTCATTTCGGCTCCACCCTTGGCTGGGTGGTCGGCGCCTTCCTGGCCTTTGTCGTTGCGAGCCGCCATGGTCGGTCGGCTTTGATTTCGCCGGTTCTCGTCTGCGCGGTCGTAGCCGTCTGTTTGCTGCCGACGCCTGCGCTCTGGGCATCGCCGGTATTTCTGTTTTTGTTCGGCCTGGTGGTCGGTGCGATGCGGGCTGTCTATCCTCTCGCGGCCGCGATATTCCTGGTGGGTGGGCGGCCGGGCAAGATCGACTTCGGCTGCGCCCTGACGCTGATGTCGACGACGATCCTGATTTCAGCCTTTGCACCGGCCGTCGCCTCGTGGTTGTACGGGTTCGATCTCGGCGCCGTGCCCGTTGTTTCAGCTTTTCTGGCCTGCCCGCTCCTCGCCGTCATAGTGCTGGTGCCGGCTGGAAACCTCGCCTTCGATGAACCGCCGCGTCCTCGGCACAAACCGCTTGCACCGCGGCGGCGATCACCCCTCTTGGTCGCCATCATTCTGGTCGCACCGCTGATCCTTATTTTCCTGACGGTGCTCGGGCTCAATCTGCTGCAGGCGGGTGATTTCGAGGTCGCCCGTTCTCCGGTCGCGCTGCTTTTGGCGCTTTTGGTCCTCGGCATCGCGCTGGCCGCCTTCGTCTACCTTGCCTATTGGGTCTATCGCATCCACGGGGAGCTTGCGGGCGCCGCACGGTCGCAGCGCCTGCTCACGCCGCTTGCGGCCATGCTGATCGCCATCCCTCGTGCCGCTCGGATTGCCGGTTCTTGTCATGACCCTTGGCGACCTGCTGAGTGAGCAGGCCCGCGACAGAGGCCAGGGAAATCCGATCCGATCGCCTGGCTCGGCATCTGGAGTTTCATCCTTCCGCCGATCGCCATCGCAATGGTCCAGAAGGCGGCGAACGACAGGTATGTCCTGGGTGCAAGCAGGACCTAACGGCGACAGTAAGGCCGTGGCCCTTCGGCGCCGCCGACGCCGTGTCCCGCACCGGCGCCATGAAACCTTCTGATTTGTAAGCCGTTATGGTGCTTATGACCGACGTTACACTCAAACCGAAATCGGTCGATGGCACCGAGCAGGACGGTGCCGAAAAGACGCGCCAGGAGAAGGCATCGACTGTCGAGGTCGAGCCGCCGCAAGATGTCATCGAACCAAGTCAGAAGCTCACGCCCGAGGAGGCCGAGCAGGCGCGCAAGCGATATTTGCTGAGGCGTTTCTGGATCAGCGCCCGCCGCTACTGGGGCAGCAGTGGCGACAAGCTCGCCTGGCCGTGCTCGATCGGTCTGTTGACGATGATCTGCATGAATGTCGGCTTCCAATATGGGATCAATCGCTGGAACCGCGGGATCTTCGACGCCATAGAGCGACACGACGCCGGCACCGTCTATTATCTCAGCGCCGTCTTCGTGCCGCTTGTGCTCGGAAGCGTCGCCCTCGTCACCGCACAAGTCTATGTTCGCATGATGATCCAGCGTCGCTGGCGCTCCTGGCTGACGAAGGCGGTGATCACGCGCTGGCTGGCCAACGGTCGTTATTATCAGCTGAACCTTATCGACGGCGACCACAAGAATCCCGAGGCGCGCCTCTCGGAGGATTTGCGGATCGCGACCGAAGCACCGGTCGATTTCGTCGCCGGCGTCATTGCCGCCTTTCTGTCGGCCTCGACCTTCATCGTCGTGCTGTGGACGATCGGCGGGGCGCTCACGCTGCCGGTCGCCGGGTCGACCATCACCATCCCCGGTTTTCTCGTCGTCACCGCGGTCCTCTATGCCGTGATTACCTCGACTGTGATCGCGGTCATCGGCCGCCATTTCGTCCAGGTCTCGGAGGTGAAGAACCAGGTCGAGGCCGAACTCCGCTACACGCTGACCCGTGTGCGCGAAAACGGCGAGAGCATCGCATTGCTCGGCGGCGAGGAAGAGGAGCGTAGCGACCTCGACAAGACATTTTCCAATGTGCTCAAGCAATGGGCGCTGCTTGCGCGCCAGCACATGCGAACGACCTTCGTCTCGCACGGGTCGATGCTGATTGCTCCTGTTGTGCCGCTCCTGCTGTGTGCGCCAAAATTTCTCGCAGGCGGCATGACGCTTGGCGAGGTCATGCAGGCGGCCTCCGCCTTCGCCATCGTTCAGACGGCCTTCGGTTGGCTGGTCGATAACTACCCGCGCCTTGCCGACTGGAATGCCTGCGCCCGACGCGTCGCCTCGCTGATGATGTCGCTCGACGGCCTCGAGCGCGCCGAACAGAGCGACGTTCTGGGACGCATCAGGCACGGTGAAACCAAGGGCAATGCGATCCTGAACTTGAACGATCTCGCGGTGTCTCTCGACGACGGCACCGCGGTGGTCAAGGAAGCCCAGGTCGAGATCGCACCGGGCGAGCGGGTGCTCGTGGCAGGCGAATCCGGCTCGGGCAAGAGTACGCTGGTGCGCGCCATTGCCGGTCTTTGGCCTTGGGGTCACGGCAGCGTCGATTTCCACGGCGACCGGCGCTTGTTCATGTTGCCGCAGCGGCCTTATATCCCGTCCGGGACGCTTCGCCGCGCGGTGGCCTACCCCCGCGCCGCCGACAGCTGGACGCCGGAGGAAATCAAGGCGGCCCTTGCCAAGGTGGGGCTGGATTATCTGAGCGAGAAGATCGAGGAAGACGCGCCCTGGGACCAGATCCTGTCCGGCGGCGAAAAGCAGCGGCTCGCCTTCGCACGGCTGCTGCTGCATACCCCCGATATCATCGTGCTCGACGAAGCGACCTCGGCACTCGACGAGAAGAGCCAGGACAGGATGATGGAGATGGTGATCGATGAATTGCCGGCGGCAACCATCATCAGCGTTGCGCATCGCGCCGAGCTGGAAGCCTTCCACAGCCGCAAGATCACCTTGGAACGGCGCGAGGGCGGCGCAAAGCTCGTCAGCGATATTGATCTCGTCCCACGCAAGGGAAGACGAAACCTGATCCTGCGGGTTTTGGACAACCGCCGCTAAAGCTATTTCAGGAGAAGGACGAAGCGGTTTCCGTAATTACGTGGATACCGGCGACGTCATCCTCGGCCTTGTGCCGAGGATCTGAGCACGTCGAACAAGTACCTGACAATAAATGGTTCTCGTGAAATCGCGGTGCTCAGATGCTCGGCACAAGGCAGCACAAGGCCGAGCATGACGGAGGAAACGTTGTCAACAAACTGCCAGGCGCTCCCCGTGAGGAGCAACCGTGTCAATGCGAGGCCGCCTCGCTTGCCGCCGCCGGCTCTTCGCGTGCCTGGCGGTGGCCGACTGGGATCAGCCAGGTGGTGAAGAAGGTCAGCACCGCGACGACGACCACGCCCCAGAAGCTCCAGTGCAGGGCCGCGTCGAAGATGCCGCGGATCGCCGGATCGGCGGCGAGCGCCGAGAGGCCGGTCGGCTGGTTCAGCGCCTTGTGAAGGGCGGCCGCCGTTTCACCGCTCGCATAATGGCTGATGCCGGCATTGAGGATGGCGCCGAGCACGGTGGCGCCGAGCGTATTGCCGAGGCTGCGGGCGAAGATGATCGAGGCCGTGGCGCTGCCGCGCATCGACCATTCGACGCTGTCCTGCACCAGCACGATGCTCGTCAGGCTGATCAGGCCCATGCCGAAGCCCATGAAGAAGGAGCCGGCGCCGGCCAGAAGCGGCGAGCCTTCGGGCGTCAGGAACAACAGGAAGCAGGCACCGAACGGAAACATCAGGCTGCCGACGCGCAGTGTGCGGCGAATGCCGAAGGCCCGGTAAAAGCGGCTGGAGAGCATCACTGCCAAGGGCCAGCCGACGATGAGCATGGTGAGCGTGAAGCCGGCGACAACAGGAGAGCGGCCGAGCACGCCCTGCACGTAAATCGGCAGGATGGTGGAAAGCCCGATCAGCGCCATGCCGGCAAGCAGCGTCGCCGCATTGCTGGTCGCGATCAGCCGGCGGCTCCAGAGCGCGATCGAAATGATCGGTTCCGGCGCCCGCCTCTCCTGGGCGAGGAAGAAGAGCCCCGCGACGACGAAGACGGCGAAGAGCGACAGCAGGATCCAGGCGCCTGCATCGGTTTCCGTCAGCATGACGAGCAGGGCGACGATCGAAATCGAAAACAGCACGGATCCGAGATAATCGATCCTCGCCTGCTTGTGCGCGACGTCCTCCTTCAGGAAAATCATGAAGGCGATGATCGAGACGATGCCGATCGGCAGGTTGATCCAGAAGATCCAGGCCCAGGAGAAGGTGTCGACGATGATGCCGCCGGCAAGCGGCCCGACGACGGCCGATGTCGCCCAGACGGTCGCCATCGCCCCCTGCACGCGGCCGCGTTCCTCGAGTTTGAACATATCGCCGATGATGGTCATCGTCACCGGCTGGATCGCGCCGGCGCCGAGCCCCTGCAGCAGCCGGAACAGCACCAGCGACATCATCGACCAGGCAAAGCCGCAGAGCAAAGAGCCGGCGAGGAAGATCAGGATGCCGCCGATCAGCACCGGCTTGCGTCCGAAAATATCCGAGAGCTTGCCGTAGATGACCGTCGTCGTCGACTGCGCCAGCAGGAAGGCCGAAAATACCCAGCTATAATAGGAAAAGCCGCCGAGCTGCCCGACGATGCGCGGCATTGCCGTCGCCACGATCGTCGCTTCGATGGCGACCATGAATGTCGCCACCATGATGGTCGCGACGACAAGCACGCGGTTCGAGCGGTGCGCTGCATTCGACATGACGGTCCTCTTCGGGTGCTCCGCGGACGCCGGAAATATCGGCAGGCTGGCTGGGTGCGGCGATCGCCATGTGCGGAGGGATGCTGTTCTTGTACGACCGGAATGCCGGCCGGTAAAGCAATTCTCTTAGGCAGTCGTCATTTTGCGCGACGTCAGCGGCGGCAGTTAAATGACGGCCCGGCGCCATCATGACCGGGCTCATTCTTTCGGCAGACTGGCGCCCGCTATTCTCACTGCTGGCATGCCTCGCTGAGCGAGCCGCTGCCGTCGGTGCAGCCGGGCGTCTGCTGGAGGTCCGGATTGACTCCACCCGGATTGATCGTGCCGCGGCCGCTGTTGAGATCGACGCCGCCATTGCCGGTGGTGCTGCCTGTCGTGCCGGGATCGGTGCCGACGGACCCCGTGCCCGCCGAGCCCGTGCCGGCGGAGCCGGTACCAGCCGAACCCGCGCCTGTATTGCCCGAGCCGCCGATAATGGGCGCCACCGAAAGCCGCCCGCTGGAATTCGCCCCACCGGCTATCTGGGCCAGAGCCGAGCCGGCAAGACCGATCGAAAGGAGGGATATTGCGATGAGTTTACAGGACATGGTCTTCTCCATCCTTGTTGTCTCAAGGGGAAACCGGTTCGGCAGCGGCATGTTCCTTCCAATATTTCGCAGTCGAATGGACGCAAATGGGCAGCCTGACGCCGCCAGCCCTTCATCGACTGTCAACCCGCGCAAGTTGTGCCGAAGCCCATAAAAATTTACTCAACACTATCCGGTTGCCGTCGAAGATGCTAACCCTGCCCGCGGATACGAATGGATAGAGGTATCTCATGGACGCGATGAAAGGCGGCAGACGCATTGAATGTCTGGATGGTTTGCGTGGTTTGGCAGCGCTATGGGTGCTGATCGGCCATGCCCACATCCTGACGGGGTTCAAGGTGCCTGTTATCGGAGATCCGGAGCTCGGGGTCGACCTGTTCATCATGCTCTCCGGCTTCCTGATGGTGTTTCACTATCAGCGGCGGAAGGGCAGGGAGCCATGGGAGAGCCCGCAGACGTGGGCGGTGTTCTGGGCGCGTCGCTTCTTCCGCATCGCACCGCTCTACTACGTCATGCTGGTGATTGCTCTCATCGCCGGGTCCGAGATCTATCAGGCAAGGATGGTCATCGATGCGTTCAACGGCAATCCGCCGCAAGCCGCATCCCGCTATCTGGACGATGGCCTGACCAACTACCTGATGCATCTCTCCTTCCTGTTCGGCTTGTCGCCGGCCCATGCCTTCCGCACGGCGCTGCCCGATTGGAGCATCGGCCTGGAAATGCAGTTTTATGCGGCTTTGCCCTTCATCATGATCGTCCTCGGGCGGCTCGGCTGGCTGAAGGGCATGCTCGTCACCGTCGGCTTGGCGGTCATTGCCGCCTGGGTGATCCATCACCTGGGCTTTCGCTTCCCGATGCCGTCGTTTCTGCCGATGAAAATGCACATCTTCGCCGCCGGCATGCTTCTCGCGGGTGCATTATGGATGTCGCAGGGCAGAGCTTACCTGGCCTTTGCGATTTCGGCTCTGCTGGTCCTCATCCCTGTCGGCGGTGACGTGACTGTGCTGCACGAAACTGTGCGCGTCGGGATCGTGGCGCTGTTCTTTGTCCTGGTGCACGCCGATCGGTTTCCGGGTTCCGCCGGCCATTATTCGCGCGCGGTCAATGCGGTGCTCGGCAACAGCTTCTTTCGAAATCTCGGGGAACTTTCCTTCGGCGCCTATCTCATTCACCTGCTGATCATGCAGCCGGTGATCGCCTGGCTGATCGGCAATACCGACCTCAGCAATCCCGCTCGCTGGCTGGCGACGTTGATTGTCACCATCCCCGCCGTCTATGCCCTATCCTTCGTAGGCTACAAGTTTATCGAGTTGCCCGGTCAGACCGTCGGCAGGCGTCTGACACAACCGAGGCAGGTGGCGACCTAGACCCGCGACACCTTGCCTGCAATGCGACGGCGGGTGTGACCGGAACCCGCCGTTCCAGCCGTGACCTCATGGAATAGCATTGGCACTAGCGCTCGCTTAACTGATCAGTCGCTTGACCACGTCATCGATCGTCTCTCTGACGGGATAATAACTGGGGCCTCCATGGTTTTGGAGCGCTGAAACATAGATGTGTGTGGTGTTCGGGAACGGTCGAACGGCAACAACGTGCTCAGGATTGATGAAGATGAGGGTCTCGTTCGGCCCTGCATAGTGGAACGACACCAGCTTCATCCAGCATTCTCCCGACAGCCATTCCGCCATTGAACGATAAAACGCGCCGTTGGTTTCACAGCGCTCTATGGATTTGTCACGGCTGCGGGGCTCCACCCAAAAGCGCGAAGGTGGGACCGCACGACGACTGCCAATAGGGGTGTAGCAGGGCAGAAGACTGCCGCGTGCGGCCCGCCAGGAAAACAACAGCGTCCTGCGAAAGTTCCCGACAAAGTTTGACTTGAACAGCTGTACAAGAAAAGCGTGTCTTTTGGCGCTAAAGGGAAGATCATCTACAGAGTTTTGACTGAAGCTGAGAGAAAAAGTTGGATCGCGCAGGCTACAAAGGGGTGCGCGCGGAGACAGGAGACTCCCTCTGCGCGATCCAGGCGGAACAACGTCCCTCCGGTCACAGCAGTTCCGGTACTGTAGCGTACACAGATAATATTATTCCGCCAGTAAAAAGCCGCGATAAACCCATGGGGCAATTGGCATCGGAGGAAAGCGTGAATGAAACGCTACATTCAGATTATTTTACACTCGGCCAGGTTGGCGCCAATCTTTAAGACGTATGCCGACAGGCGACGCCCTAAGCTTGCAACTTCTATCTTCGGTATAATGCCCAGCAGTTCGCCTATGAATTCTCGCGCTGTTACTCACGGTCTGACGCAGATCCTCGTGTTTTTCAAGGCCGACGGAAGTTTATCGGCAGTACCGAGACAGCCATCGTTTCATTCGCCATCGATCATTTTGAACTTTCGCGCCGCCCGAGGGCAGAGCATCGTGAACTGCTCGATCAGCGGCGGCATGCCTGAGGCGCACGACACATCTGCATCCTCTGGCAATGGGAAAGTGACGCGTAGCGGTTCTCCGCCAGCAGGAAAGAAGGACAGGGTGCCCTTGCGGCAATTGGCGGTGGAACGGTAAGTGTCCTTCCCATTTTGTTTCATGTACATCGCCACGCACTGCTCTACAGTCAATTTCCCTCCATGTGCGGTCGTCTCGCCTCCCGGGTCTCGCTCGCAATATTCCTGGAGGTTGGCCTGATTGACGTTCCCTTCCATAACCGCAGTGCTCGAATCGGTCCCGGTCCTGCTGACCAGCGTTCCGTTCCATCCGCTACATGAGGCCAGAGGGAAATCCTTGGCTTGGGCGGGCGACATGGTAAGGGTGAAAAGTACGGTACTCAGAAGCGATATCCTCATAGATCCTCCTAATTGCTGGGCTGCTCGCGCTCGATCGACATCGGTCGCTCATGCGAGCGCAAGTGGCAGTCCGACCGTCTTGGGAGAAGAAGCCCACCACCTGCTGAAGCTTGCCTGGAGAGCGTCCAGGCGAAGCTGAAGGTGAACGCAGGTTATTAAAAGAGGCTTATAATGGAGACTGTTAGCATGCGGTGGAAGAAAAATGGTGCCGCTTACGTGACTCGAACACGTGACCCCATCATTACGAATGATGTGCTCTACCGACTGAGCTAAAGCGGCATTTGGCGGCCGAAGCGTGCGGCCTGCGATTTGCATGGCGCTGATACAGGCATTGTCTGAAGATTTCAAGCACCCTGTCATGCCTTTGGCAAAAAAGAGGGCGGGGTGTGGAAGATCCTCAGAGCGCCAGCCGGGCGCGGGCGGCCTTGTATTCAGCTTCCAGCCGGTCGACGAGATTTGCCACCGGCTCCACCGCCTTGACGGCGCCGATGCCCTGGCCGCTGCCCCATATGTCCTTCCAGGCCTTGGCGCCGCCGGTCGCCTGCTCGAAATCCATCTTCGAGGGGTCGGCGACGGGCAGGTTGTCGGGGTCCATGCCGGCGGCGATGATCGACGGTTTGAGATAGTTGCCGTGCACGCCGGTGAAATAGTTGGAGTAGACGATGTCGGCTGCCGCGCCGTCGACGATCGCCTGCTTGTAAGCCTCGCTAGCGCGCGCCTCTTGCGTTGCGATGAAGGGCGAGCCGATATAGGCCATGTCGGCGCCCATCGCTTCGGCGGCCAGGATCGCGCCGCCGGTCGCGATCGCGCCGGCAAGCAGCAGCGGCCCGTCGAACCACTCGCGGATTTCCTGGACAAGGGCGAAGGGCGACAGCGTGCCGGCATGGCCGCCGGCGCCTGATGCCACGGCGATCAGCCCGTCCGCACCCTTGCGGATCGCCGAATGGGCGTGGCGGTTGTTGATAATGTCGTGCAGCACGATGCCGCCATAGGAATGCACGGCGGCATTGACCTCGGGCACGGCGCCGAGCGAGGAGATCACGATCGGCACCTTGTATTTGACGCAGAGCGACAGGTCGTGCTCCAGCCGCTTGTTCGACATGTGGACGATCTGGTTGACGGCAAAGGGCGCGGCCGGCCGCTCCGGATGGGCGGCGTCGTGGCGGGCGAGTTCCTCGGTGATCTCGGCCAGCCATTCGTCGAGCTGGCTCTCCGGCCGGGCGTTCAGCGCCGGAAAGGCGCCGACGACGCCCGCCTTGCATTGCGCCAGGGTCAGCGCCGGATGCGAGATGATGAAGAGCGGCGAGCCGATCACCGGCAGTCTGAGTTTGTCCTTGAGGATGGGGGGCAGGGCCATGATTCACCGCGCATTGACGTTTACGAAAACGTCAATCTCATAACAGAGAAGAAAGGCTGATAAAAGAGCGGCCGCCACGCCTTCGTCGATTTCAGGCGGATATATCAGGCGCGCATAAAGAAGAGGGCAAGGCCCGGGAGCCGCGAAAGCTGGCGATATCGCCGCCGATCAGCGGCCGGCGGGGCTGCAAGGCTTGCGGTTTGCCGCGCTTGCCGCTACCGAATTTTGATAGAGAACGGCAGGGACGGCAGTCCGATGCCGGGTTCGAAGTGAAGGACTTGACGTGAGCGGATTAGAAACGGCCATCAGAACAGCGCTCGAAAATGCCGATCGCGACAATCCGGAGGTTCGAGCGAGGATCTACCAGTCGGCCCGCCAGGCGTTGGAAGCCGGCCTGCGCAAGCAGGATATCACCGATGCCGATGCCGTCGCCCATCATCGCCATCGCCTGGAAACCACCATCCACGCCATCGAAAGCGAGGAGCGCGACCGTCTTCACCCGCGTCAACGGCCGCCTGAAGTGCCGGTGCCACCGGTCGTCGACATGCCGGCGCCGCCGGCTCATCGAGGGGATGTGGCCGATATCGACAGCCTGATCGACAGCCCGGTGGCGGCGGGCGAGACCCGTGGCCCGGACGTGATCATGCACCGCGGCGACGAGTCGCGCCTTGACGACGTGCATGCGAGCACCGCCGATCATCTCTCCGCCGCCCCGCTCGGCGAGGAGCGGCTGCAGCGCGGCCAGCGCGCCGCCAACATGGATTTCCGTCCGGAGCGGGCGGCCGGCCGCCGCAAACCGCGCAAGTTCTTTTCGAGGCTTCTCGTCTGGTGTGTGCTGCTCGCCTTCATCGGCATCGGCGCCTGGTGGGCCTATACGTCGGGCCTGCTCCTGACGGCGGCCGAGCGCGACACCAGCGTCGCCAATCCGCCGGCCAGCACCCAGCCGGAGGATTTCACCGGCAATGACGACAGCGCCGGCAATGCCGCCAGCCACACCGATCAGCCGGTGACCATCGATCCGCAGAACAGTTTTTCGGCCGATTGGATCCCGGTGTTCAAGCCCGACGAGGCCGACAAGATCACAAGCGGCCCGCGGGCGCGCACCGAAAACATCACCGAGAATGACGGCCCGGCAGTGCGGCTGATTTCCGAAAGCGGTGCGGCTGACGGCAATATCTCGGTCAGTGTTCCCGCCTCGGCGCTGCAGCAGCTTGCCGGCAAATCCTCGACCATCGCGCTGACGCTGCAATCGACCACCGACGAGCCGACGCAGGTTACGGTCGAATGCAATTTCCAATCGCTCGGCAACTGCGCCCGCCATCGCTTCAGCGTCACCCGCGAAAAGTCGGATGCGCTGCTGCAGGTGAGATTCGACCGCTCGCTGGCGCCGAATTCGCCCGGCACGCTTGTCATCAACAGCGATCTCGACGGCAAGGCGCGCGGCATCAACCTGTTCGCAATCCGCATCCTGCCGGGGCAGTGAGGCGGCAACTGACCTATTTCAGGAAGCCGGGCCCCGAGCCGATGATCTGCTCGTCGCGCTCGCCGAGCGCCGCTTTGTCCTTGCCGTCATAGTCCATCCTGTGGAGCATGTGCCGGATAAGCTGCAGATGCGCACGCCGCTTATCATTGGCGCGGATGACGGTCCATGGCGCGAATTCCGTATGGGTTTCCTTCAGCATGCGGTCGCGCTTTTCGCTGTAATCGCCCCATTTGGTCAGGGCCGCGATATCCATCGATGAAAGCTTCCAGACTTTCAGCGGATCGTGCCTGCGATCGTGGAAACGCTTGAGCTGCATCTCGCGGCCGATATCGAGATAGAATTTGAAGAAGAAGATGCCCTCATGGGCAATGATCTTTTCGAGCTGCGGCGCCTGGTTGAGGAAAGCTTCATATTGCTGCGGCGTGCAGAAGCCCATGACCGGTTCGACGCCGGCGCGGTTGTACCAGGAGCGGTCGAACAGCACGAATTCGCCTGCGGTCGGGAACTGCGCGACATAACGCTGGAAATACCATTGCCCCTGCTCGCGCTCGGTTGGCTTGGCGAGCGCGACGGCGCGCGCAAGGCGCGGGTTCATATGCGCCGAGGAGGCCGAAATGGCGCCGCCCTTACCGGCCGCGTCGCGCCCCTCGAACAGCGCCATCACCCGTTTGCCGGTCGCCTGCAGCCAGAACTGCACCTTGACGAGTTCCACCTGCAGCTTTGTAAGCTGCTCCAGATAGTCCTCCTCGTTGAGCTTCTTCTTATAGGGAAACCCGCCGGACTCCAGCGCGTGTTCCTCCACCCAGTCCGGCAGGACCGGATCGTCGACGTCGAAGACGCACTTCCTGCCGTGGATATCAAGCTCCACCGCCCTGCTTCCGACAGTCTCGCTCATACGCCCCTCCTGGGCTGGTGTCCTCTTGCCGTAGGCGAACATATTTGCCGTTGAAAATCAAATCTTTCGCTTTTGGCCGGTGATTTTTCCCGCGTTTGCCCGGCAGTCATTCGCTTGAGCGGCGCCAGCCGAAAACTTCTGTCATGAATTGCCGCTATCAGGCAGAGTTCAATATAAAGAAACGAATCGACGCCGCGAGGCCCAGTTGCAAGACGAAACCCCCTGGAGAAAAAGCCTGCTGGCGCGCATCCGGCGCGAACGGCCGGTGCTGCTCGCAGCCATCCTCAGCGCGCTCGCCGCCCTTGCCGCCGGGATGAACAAATGGGTCGTGCTCGTTCTCCTGCTCGTCATGATCTTGACCGCGCTGTTCAACGAGGCGCCAGTCCTCAAGGCGGAACCCGTCGAGCCGATGGAGGCGGAGCCGCAAGCGCCGCCAAGCCGCCTGCCTGATGTTGCTGCCACGCTTGCCGGGCTCGATATTCCCGCCATGGTGCTGTCGCACGACGCCTCGGTGCTGTTCCAGAACCGCGCCGCCGAAAAGGCCTTCGGCGAGGTGGCGCTCGGCGCCCATATATCGGCCCGGCTGCGCTCGCCCGGCGTGCTCGACATGGTGCGCGAAACCATCGCCACCAATGCGCCGAACCAGATCGAGCATGCCGAGCGGCTGCCGTCCGAGCGCGTCTATATCGTCCGCAGCGCGCCCGTCGAGTTCCAGGCCGACGGAGAGCGGGAGCGGTTTTTCATCCTGTCCTTCCGCGATATATCGGAGGTCCGCCGCATCGACCGCATGCGATCGGATTTCGTCGCCAATGCCAGCCACGAGCTGCGCACGCCGCTTGCCTCGCTGCGCGGCTTCATCGAGACGATCCAGGGCCCGGCGAAGAACGACCAGAAGGCGCAGGCGCAGTTTCTGGGCATCATGCTCGATCAGACCACCCGCATGAGCCGGCTGGTCGATGACCTGCTGTCGCTCTCCCGCCTGGAGCTGAAATCGCACCTCGCGCCGGATGAGAAGGTCGACCTGGTGCCGCTGCTCGGCCATGTCCGCGACTCGCTGGTGCCGCTCGCCAGGGATGTCGGCGTCGAGATCGACCTGCATCTGCCCGACGGCAAGGTGGAGGTGCTGGGAGACCGTGACGAGCTTGTCCAGGTCTTCGAGAACCTGATGGAGAATGCCTGCAAATATGGCCAGGAAGGCAAGATCGTCGATGTCTGGCTGAAGAACGGCGCCGGTGGCCCCGTGGAGGTCAGCATCGTCGACAAGGGGCCGGGCATCCCGGCCGAGCACGTGCCGCGTCTGACGGAACGCTTCTATCGCGTCAGCATCGAGGACAGCCGCTCGAAGAAAGGCACCGGCCTTGGCCTTGCCATCGTCAAACATATCCTCACCCGCCACCGCGCCCGGCTGATCGTCAAGTCCGAGGTTGGCAAAGGCACCGATTTTACGGTGCGCTTCTAAGGCGCAATCTCTCGTGGTCCCCTCTCCCCGCAATGACGGGAGAGGGGACGTGCCCTGTCGAGGGTGGGACGGAGACAGGATGCCTTTCCGCAACCGCCGGATCACGTGTTGTAAACTTACAATGCATGGTCGAACCGCGATCCAAACTTTGCCATCCGTCGACACGTTCAGGTGGGATCCATAAATTTTATCGTTGTAAAACAGCGATTTAACCTGTCACAAATGTTTCACGGGTTTGACATAAAAGGACGGTGCTTACAGCGTTAAGAGAGTCCCGCCGATGAAAAAAGGCACTGCGAGGGCCTCTCAGGCCGCACTCACACAAGCCCAATGCGGGAGATTTCTAATGAACACCTTCAAGCTCACCGTTGCCGCGCTCGCTGCAACTGCCGCCTTCGCTGGCGCAGCCGTCGCTCGCGACCAGATCCAGATCGCTGGTTCGTCCACCGTCCTGCCTTACGCCAAGATCGTTGCCGAATCCTTCGGCGAGACCTTCACCAACTTCAAGACGCCGGTCGTCGAATCCGGCGGCACGGGCGCTGGCCTGAAGGAATTCTGCAAGGGCGTCGGCGAAGACACCATCGACATCGCCAACGCTTCGCGTCCGATCAACAAGAACGAGGCCGAAGCCTGCAAGGCCGCCGGCGTAACCGACGTCCAGGAAGTCAAGATCGGTTATGACGGCATCGTCTTCGCAACCGACTCGTCCAACCCTGATGTCGCTTACGTTCCGGCCGACATCTACAAGGCACTCGCTGCCCAGGTCGTCGTCGACGGCAAGCTCGTCGCCAACCCCTACAAGAAGTGGTCGGAAGTCAATCCGAAGCTCCCGGCCGTTGACATCGCCGCCTATATCCCGGGCGAAAAGCACGGCACGCGCGAAGTCTTCGAACAGAACGTTCTTGCCGCCGGCTGCAAGGCTTCGGGCGCTCTCGACGTCATCGCCAAGGAAATCTCCGACAAGGCCGCCCAGACCAAGGCTTGCGTCGCGGTCCGCAAGGACGGCGCTGCGGTCGACATCGACGGCGACTATCCGGAAACCCTCGCACGCATCGCGGCCAACAAGACCGGCGTCGGCGTATTCGGCCTTTCCTTCTATGAAAACAACGCCGACAAGCTGAAGGTCGCCAGCGTGAACGGTATCGTTCCGTCCACCGAAACGATCGCCAACGGCACCTACCCGGTTTCCCGCCCGCTGTTCTTCTATGTCAAGAAGGCACATCTCGGCGCCGTTCCGGGCCTGAAGGAATACGTCAGCTTCTTCGTATCCGACCAGATGATCGGCCCTGACGGCCCGCTGGCCGAATACGGCCTCGTTGCCGCTCCGGATGCCGAGCGCGACGCGATCCGCAAGGACGTCGAAGCTGGTAAGTCCATGTAATGACTTTGCCGGCGCGGTGCTTCAAAGCCCGCGCCGGCATCGTTTATGGCCCTGTGTCCCGGTCTTTCCGCGGCAGGGTTGAATTCCTTCTCCATGATTGGAAGCCGAAGGCAGGCTGATGAAGCCGCCCGCGCTTTTTGGGGGCCACGGGCCTGGGGACGTAACGAATGAGCACATCCGTCATACTTCTGTGCCTTGTGGCGATCGGCGCCGTCGCCTATCTGGTCGCGCGCGGCCGTGCCGCAGCCCTTGCCGGAGGCAGGTCCTCCGCACTGCATTCCCGGCCGGCCTATTACGGCGCCTATGCCGCGATCTGGACGGTTCTTCCCGCCCTCGTCGTCCTCTGCGTCTGGCTCTCCGTCAGCCCCGGCGTCATCCAGTCCTCGGTGCGCGGCACTTTCCCTGCCGAGGTCAAGGCGCAGGCCGCGGTCGAACAGGATCTGAGCTATTCGATGGTGGCGACGGTCGCGCGCGGCCTGACGATGCTGACATCGGACGAAGCCGCCGCGGTGGCAAACGATCCGGCCGCCCTGCAGGCCAAGCTCAGCGAAAAGGGCGTGCCGCTCGCCGGCCAGCCGCAGCCATACATGGTCGAGGCCGCCAAGACGCTCAATTCCATGAGCATGACGAGCCGCCTCGCCATGACCGCGATCGTCTTCATTCTGGCCGTTGCCGGCGCCTTTTATGCGCTGCGCGCCATCGCGCCGCGCTTCCGCGCCCGCAACCGCGTCGAGCGCGTCATGCTTTGGGGCCTGCTGCTCGCCTCCTCGATCGCCATCCTGACGACGGTCGGCATCGTGCTGTCGATGCTGTCGGAAGCGGTTCGCTTCTTTGCCGTCGTTCCCGCCGGCGATTTCTTTTTCGGCACTGTCTGGGATCCGCGCTTTGCCGGCGCCGGCAGCTCGTCCTTCGGCCAGTTCGGCCTGATCCCGCTCCTGCTCGGCACGCTTTATATCGGCCTGGTCGCCATGCTGGTAGCCGTGCCGGTCGGTCTCTTCGCCGCCATCTACATGGCCGAATACGCCTCGCCGAAGGTGCGCGGCGTCTCCAAGCCGCTGCTCGAAGTGCTCGCCGGCATCCCGACGATTGTCTACGGCTTCTTCGCCCTCGTCACCGTCGGCCCCTTCCTGCGCGATTTCTCCGCGCAGATCAGCGGCCTGCTCTCCGGCAACTATTCGAACTTCATCCAGGCACAGAGCGTTCTGACCGCCGGTATCGTCATGGGCATCATGCTGATCCCCTACGTTTCCTCGCTGTCGGACGACATCATCACCGCCGTACCGCGGGCGCTGCGCGACGGTTCGCTCGGTCTCGGCGCCACACGCTCCGAAACCATCAAGAAGGTGGTCCTGCCGGCGGCACTTCCCGGCATCGTCGGCGCGCTGCTGATGACCGCCTCGCGCGCCATCGGCGAAACCATGATCGTCGTGCTGGCCGCAGGTGTTGCCGCCCGCATTCAGATCAACCCCTTCGAGCCGATGACCACGGTGACCGTCAAGATCGTCAATCAGCTGACAGGCGACCTCGAGTTCACCTCGCCGCAGACGCTGGTCGCCTTTGCGCTTGGCATCACGCTGTTCTGCATCACGCTTAGCCTCAACATCTATGCGCTCTACATCGTGCGCAAATATCGGGAGCAGTACGAATGACGAACATTGTTTCTCCCGCCGTCGGTGTCACCGTTTCCAAGGCGCCTGCCCGCCGTGACATCGGCATCAAGCGCCGCTATGCCGCCGAGCGCCGGTTCCAGGCCTACGGCATCGCCGCCATTGCCTTCGGCCTCATCTTTCTCTTCGTCCTGCTGTGGACGGTGATCGGCAAAGGCTACACCGCCTTCCAGCAGACGACGATCACCCTGCCGATCGAATTCGCCGAAAAGACGATCGATCCGAACGGCAAGCGGGCGACCGATCCTTCGGTGCTGATCGCCGCCAACTATCCGGTTCTGCTGCGCGACGCGATCGTCAAGCAGCTGAACATCAATGCATCGAGCCGTCCGGATGTGCGCGATGCAACCGCCATGCTCTCCAAGAGCGCGCCGATCCAGCTGCGCGATCTGGTCGTCGCCGATCCCTCGATCATCGGCAAGACGGTCAATGTCACCCTGCTCGCTGATGCCAATATTGACAGTGCCAACAAGGGCCAGATCGATCTTTCCGTCGATGAGAAGAACCGCAAGGTCAACGACAAGCAGGTCAACTGGATGAACCAGATGAAGGCGGGCGGCGTTCTCCAGAAGCAATTCAACAGCGGCCTCTTCGTCAACGGCAATTCCAGCCGCCCGGAGGCCGCCGGCCTCGGCGTTGCCCTCATCGGCTCGCTTTACTTGATGCTGATCGTGCTCGTTCTGTCGCTGCCGATCGGCGTCGCCGCCTCGATCTATCTCGAGGAGTTTGCGCCGAAGAACAGGCTGACGGACCTGATCGAGGTCAACATCAACAATCTCGCCGCCGTCCCGTCGATCGTCTACGGTCTGCTCGGCCTTTCCGTCTTCATCAACTTCATCGGCCTGCCGCGCTCGGCTTCGCTGGTCGGTGGCCTGGTGCTGACGCTGATGACCCTGCCGACGATCATCATCGCCACCCGCGCGGCTCTGCGCGCCGTGCCGCCTTCGATCCGCGCCGCAGCGCTCGGCCTCGGCGCCTCGAAGATGCAGATGGTGTTCCACCATGTCCTGCCGCTTGCCATGCCCGGCATCCTCACCGGCACGATCATCGGCCTGGCGCACGCGCTTGGCGAAACCGCGCCGCTGCTCTTGATCGGCATGGTCGCCTTCGTCGCCAATGCGCCCACGACACCGCTCGAGCCCTCGACGGCCTTGCCCGTGCAGGTCTATATGTGGGCGAACGAGGCCGAACGTGCCTTCGTGGAGCGTACTTCGGGTGCCATCATCGTCCTGCTCCTGTTCCTGATCGTCATGAACATGGGCGCCATCCTCTTGCGTCGTCGCTTCGAGCGCCGCTGGTAAACGGAGTTAAACATCATGAACATGCTGACGGAAGCTGCAGTTGAAAAGGCGCTGGATCAGAAGATGAGCAACGTCCCGTATAAAATGATTGGACAGGATGTCTCCGTATATTACGGCGAGAAGCGCGCGCTTTTCGACGTGAACCTGAACATCCGCGAAAACACCGTAACCGCCCTGATCGGCCCCTCGGGCTGCGGCAAGTCGACCTTCCTGCGAAGCCTCAACCGCATGAACGACACGATCGAAGGCTGCCGCGTCACCGGCAAGATCACGCTCGACAGCGACGACATCTATGATCCGGATATCGACGTGGTCGAACTTCGCGCCCGCGTCGGCATGGTTTTCCAGAAGCCGAACCCGTTCCCGAAGTCGATCTACGAAAACGTCTCCTACGGCCCGCGCATCCACGGTCTCGCCAAGTCGAAGGCCGATCTCGACCAGATCGTCGAGAGCAGCCTGCAGCGCGCCGGCCTGTGGAACGAGGTCAAGGACCGCGTGCACGAATCCGGCACCGGCCTCTCCGGCGGTCAGCAGCAGCGCCTGTGCATTGCCCGCGCCGTCGCCGTCAGCCCGGAGGTCATCCTGATGGACGAACCCTGCTCGGCCCTTGATCCGATTGCCACCGCCAAGGTCGAGGAGCTGATCCACGAGTTGCGCGAGAACTACACGATCGTCATCGTCACCCACTCCATGCAGCAGGCCGCGCGTGTTTCGCAGCGCACCGCCATGTTCCACCTCGGCAACCTCGTCGAGGAGAACGACACCGACAAGATGTTCACCAACCCCGACGATCCACGCACCCAGGATTACATCATGGGTCGCTTCGGCTGATCCCGGCGACACGAAGCTTTCCGTTATTCGAGGACAAAGCCCCATGGCATCGACACATATTTATTCCGCCTATGATGATGATCTGAAGTTCCTCTCCAGGCGGATTTCCGAAATGGGCGGCCTGGCCGAACAGATGGTCGCGGAATCCGTCCGGGCGCTGGTCAACGGCGATACGGCGCTGGCGCAAAAGGTCATTTCCGACGATGTGATCCTCGATCACACCGAACGCGAGATTGGCGACAAGGCGATCGTCACCATCGCCCGCCGTCAGCCGATGGCCTCGGACCTGCGCGAGATCATGGGTTCGATCCGCATCGCCGCCGATCTCGAACGCGTCGGCGACCTCGGCAAGAACACCGCCAAGCGCGTCATCGCCGTGCAGAGCACAGGCGTGCCGCGCAAGCTCGCCCGCGGCCTCGAGCACCTCTCCGAGCTGGCGCTCGTCCAGCTCAAGGAAGTGCTCGACGTCTATACGACACGCGCCGCCGACAAGGCGACCGCCATCCGCGAACGCGACAACGAGATCGACGCGATGTACACCTCGCTGTTCCGCGAGCTCTTGACCTACATGATGGAAGATCCGCGCAACATCACGAGCTGCACGCATCTGCTCTTTTGCGCCAAGAACATCGAGCGCATCGGCGACCATGCCACCAACATCGCCGAGACGATTTACTACATGGCGACGGGCGCCCAGCCGGAAGGCGATCGTCCGAAGGATGACAGTGCCAACACCGTCGGCGCCGCGACGGAATAATTGTTCCGAACGAGCCGCCCGGGCCAGCCGCCCGGACCAGTCACTTGCGTGCGCGCCCGTTCGGGGCGCGCAAAGAGGTCGCAGCCAATTTCTGTATTTGCGCAGGACGCCTGCTTAAATCGTCCCGGTTTAACGCTTGTGCGCGAGGAGACGGACACGCATGATCCCGAGAGTCGCAGTTGTTGAAGACGAGGAAGCGCTGAGCGTGCTTCTTCGCTATAATCTTGAGGCGGAAGGCTTTGAGGTCGATACCATCCTGCGCGGCGACGAGGCCGAGATCAGGCTTCAGGAGCGCACGCCCGACCTTCTCATCCTCGACTGGATGCTGCCCGGCGTCTCCGGCATCGAACTCTGCCGGCGCCTGCGCATGCGGCCGGAAACCGAGCGGCTGCCGATCATCATGCTGACGGCGCGCGGCGAGGAGAGCGAGCGTGTGCGCGGACTGTCCACCGGCGCCGACGATTACGTCGTCAAGCCCTTCTCGACCCCCGAGCTCGTCGCCCGCGTCAAGGCGATGCTGCGTCGGGCCCGTCCCGAGGTGCTGTCCTCGGTGCTGAAATGCGGCGATATCGAGCTCGACCGCGAAACCCATCGTGTCCACCGCAAGAGCCGCGAAGTCCGCCTCGGCCCGACCGAATTCCGGCTGCTGGAATTCCTGATGTCGTCGCCGGGCCGGGTCTTTTCCCGTTCGCAGCTGCTGGACGGCGTCTGGGGCCACGACATCTATGTCGACGAACGCACCGTCGACGTCCATGTCGGCCGCCTGCGCAAGGCGCTGAATTTCTCCAACATGCAGGACGTCATCCGCACCGTCCGCGGCGCCGGTTATTCGATGGAGGCCTGAAGGCTGAGGGAGTGTGGGGTTGGCGTTCCCGCCAAACGCACGGCAGTACGGCTTGTGAGGCCCGCCTTGTCGTCCATCGTCGCCGCTGCGGAGCCAGCGTCGTTGCGCCGGCGAGGCTTATGCGTCTCGGCACCACCTTTCCATCGCGCCTGCAAAGCCGACTTGTCCCGGCGCCACCTCTCCTCCGTCAAGCCCTGGCATGACGGAGTGTGGGGGTTGCTAAACGCAAAGGTCACTTCCCACTCGAATAAGAAACGGCGGCCCGTTTTTTATGTCTGGCTATACCGGTCCGCTCAGCTGACCCGCGCCGCCGCCCGGCGGCGTTCGTTGATCGGCTGATAGGCAAGCTTCTGATGATAGCTGCAATAGGGCGAATTGTCCGGGGATTCGCAGCCGCAGAAATGGAAATCTTCCTTGAGCGGATCGCCGACCGGCCACTTGCAGGTGCGTTCGGTGAGCTCCGTCAGGCCGAGGCGGCGGGAAATCGGCACCACCACGTTGCCCTTCGGCACATATTCCATTTCCTCGACTGTATCGATCTCGATCTCTTCCTTCAGCAGGGTTGCGCCCTGCTGGCGGGTCACGGTGCGGGTGGCGATCCGGGAGGCGTAGTTCGGCGCGCGCGGCGCGGATGTCTGGCGCTTCGGCGTGCGCGCCGCGGTGGCCGTGCCGCCGGCCTTGGCGCGGCCGGGAAGGCTGAGCCTGTGCACCTTGCCGATAACGGCGTTTCGGCTGACCCCGCCAAGCTGCGCAGCAATCTGGCTGGCGCTCAGTCCTTCGGCCCAAAGCTTCTTGAGTTTCTCGACCCGCTCGTCTGTCCAGTTCATGCCCTGTCTCCACCTTTTGCGTTGGTGATGGCAGAATCCCTCACCGTTGTCCCGGAAGCCTCCGAAACAAGAAACGCTTGATCAATTTTGGTGACTAGTTCCGCCGCATGCAGTCTAGTAATTGAACTTTAACCTAGTGTGAGGCTGACTCCGTGACAAGAGTCGCGGGAATCCGGATGAATCGAATTTCAAGTTTTTCCCCAACTTGCTGCCTCTGCGTGTCATTTCTGCAATAATGCCTGTTGAAGGCCGAAAGTGCCCCTGTACAAGCTTGCGGCATACGCTAAGGCCGCAGTTTTGTTGACATTGCAGCGCGAAAAGGAAATAGTACCGCTCGCCGCCGAAAGGCGGCATTTTTGATTTTTCGGACCTGGTTTTGTTAGCCGGAATCCGCGCATGACAACATTGAACGGGAGACCCGCGATGGCTGAAGCCGCGCCGCTTTACGACACCTATTCTCGTGCCCCGCTGCGGTTCGAGCGAGGCGAGGGCGTATGGCTGATCGCCGAGAGCGGCGAGCGTTATCTCGATTTCGGCGCCGGGGTCGCCGTCACCTCCGTCGGCCACGGCAACCCGCATGTGGTCGCGGCGCTGAAGGAGCAGGCCGACAAGGTCTGGCACCTCTCCAATATCTATGAAATTCCCGGCCAGGAGCGCCTGGCCAAACGCCTGACCGACGCCACCTTCGCCGACAAGGTGTTCTTCACCAATTCGGGCGCCGAGGCGCTCGAATGCGCCATCAAGACGGCGCGCCGCTATCAGTTTTCCAAGGGCCATCCCGAGAGGTTCCATATCATCACCTTCGAAGGCGCTTTCCACGGCCGCACGCTGGCGACGATCGCCGCCGGCGGCCAGGAGAAATATCTCGAAGGTTTCGGCCCCAAGGCGCCGGGTTTCGATCAGGTGCCGTTCGGCGACATCGATGCCGTGCGTGCCGCCATTACCGATGCGACGGCCGCAATCCTGATCGAGCCGGTGCAGGGCGAGGGCGGCGTGCGTGCCGCCACCAGCGAATTCATGAAGGCGCTGCGCCGGATCTGCGACGAAAATGGCCTGCTGCTGATCCTCGACGAGGTGCAGACGGGCGTCGGCCGTACCGGCAAGCTGTTTGCCCATGAATGGTCCGGCATCACGCCTGATATCATGGCCGTCGCCAAGGGCATCGGCGGCGGTTTCCCGCTCGGCGCCTGCCTTGCAACCGCCGAGGCCGCTTCCGGCATGAAGGCCGGCACGCATGGTTCGACCTATGGCGGCAATCCGCTGGCCATGGCGGTCGGCAGCGCCGTGCTCGACGTCATCCTCGCCGATGGCTTCCTTGAGCATGTGCGCGACGTCGCGCTCGTCTTCCGCCAGGGACTGGCCTCGCTCAAGGATCGTTATCCCGATGTGATCGAGGATATCCGAGGCGAAGGGCTTCTTCTCGGCGTCAAGGCTGCGGTTCCCTCGGCCGAATTGCTGCAGGCGATCCGGGCCGCGCATCTGCTCGGCGTGCCGGCCGGCGACAACGTCATCCGCCTTCTTCCGCCGCTGGTGGTCACTGCCGAGGAAGCCCGCGAAGGGCTTGTGCGCCTCGAGCGCGCCGCCGAGAGCATCCGCGCCGCCAAGATCAAGAAGACGGCTTGAAGGGATCGCCGCCTTCGGGCGCACGACAGGTAAGAACATGGCTCCTAAACATTTCCTCGATCTTTCGGCCGTCACATCGGCCGACCTCAGAACCATCATGAACGACGCGCTCGCCCGCAAGCAGGCCTTCAAGGCCGGCAAGGGCGACAAGCCGCTCGCCGGCAAGATGCTGGCGATGATCTTCGAGAAGCCGTCGACGCGCACCCGCGTCTCTTTCGACGTGGGCATGCGCCAGCTCGGCGGCGAAACGCTGTTCCTCTCCGGCACCGAAATGCAGCTCGGCCGCGCCGAGACGATCGGCGACACCGCCAAGGTGCTGTCGCGTTATGTCGATGCGATCATGATCCGCACCACCGAACACTCGCGCCTGCTGGAGCTTGCCGAACATGCGACCGTGCCTGTCATCAACGCGCTGACGGACGATACCCATCCCTGCCAGATCATGGCCGATATCATGACCTTCGAGGAGCATCGCGGCCCGATCAAGGGCAAGACCATCGCCTGGACCGGCGACGGCAACAATGTGCTGCATTCGCTGGTCGAAGGGGCGGCGCGCTTCGGCTACCGCATGAACATGGCCGTCCCCCTTGGTTCGGAGCCCAAGGATCACTATCTGAACTGGGCCCGCAATGAGGGCGCCGAAATCATGCTCTGCCATGATGCCGACCGTGCGGTCGAAGGCGTCGATTGCGTGGTGACCGATACCTGGGTCTCCATGAATCAGGAACATCGGGCCCGGGGTCACAACGTCTTCCAGCCTTATCAGGTCAATGCGGCCTTGATGGCCAAGGCCGGCAGCGATGCATTGTTCATGCATTGCCTGCCCGCGCATCGCGGTGAGGAAGTGACGGACGAGGTGATCGACGGCCCGCAATCCGTGGTCTTCGATGAAGCGGAAAACCGTCTTCATGCGCAGAAATCGATTCTTGCTTGGTGCCTGGGCGCGATCTGAACCATAATCGGATGTTGCGAGTCATAAGCTTGCGGCCCGACTGCGCGAGCGCCGGACACTTTGGCCGCCGCTCCCGAAACTAGGAGTAAAGCCATGGCAGAAGCTGCAGCCGCCCTCGGCCAGTTCGATTTCGCCGGCGATGATCATGTCGTCCCCTTTCAGGTGGAGGGTCTGGATGTGCGCGGCCGCGCCGTCCAGCTCGGCCCCATGCTCGATGCCATCCTCGAGCGCCATCATTATCCCGCGCCCGTTGCCCGGCTGCTTGCCGAAGTCGTCGTGCTGACGGTGCTGCTCGGCACCTCGCTGAAGTTCGACGGCAAGTTCACCGTGCAGACCAAGGGCGACGGCCCGGTCGATCTGCTCGTCGCCGATTTCTCGACGCCGGAGAACGTGCGCGCCTACGCCCGTTTCGATCGGGCGCTGCTCGACCAGGCGATTGCCTCAGGCGAGACCGAGCCGGAGCAACTGCTCGGCAAGGGCGTGCTCGCCTTCACCATCGATCAGGGCAAGTTCGCCCAGCCCTATCAGGGTATTGTCGCGCTCGACGGCACCTCGCTCGAGGAGATCGCCGGCGTCTATTTCCGCCAGTCGGAGCAGATCCCGACGCGGGTGCGCCTGGCTGCGGCCGAACTCTTCGACCGTGACGATGCCGGCAAGCCGCGCCACCGCTGGCGGGCAGGCGGCCTCGTTGCCCAGTTCCTGCCGGAGGCGCCGGAGCGCATGCGCCAGCCCGATCTCCACGGCGGCGACGGCGATAACGGCGACCGTCCGCATGGCGAGGATGACGCCTGGACCGAAGCCCGCTCGCTGGTCGAGACCATCGATGCCGACGAGTTGACCGATCCGCAGGTCGGCACCGAACGCCTCTTGTTCCGCCTGTTCCACGAGCGCGGCGTGCGCGTCTTCGAGCCCCGCGCCGTCTTCGACCGCTGCAGCTGTTCGCGGGAAAAGATCGGCAACGTGCTGAAGGGTTTCACCGCCGAGGAGATCGAGGCCAGCCAGGAAAACGGCGAGATATCCGTCACCTGCGAATTCTGCTCGACCACCTACCGCTTCCAAGCAGCCGAGCTTCAGCCGGCGGAATAGGCTCAGTTAGCATTGAGAGCTGCCCCTCTCCCCGTAAATGGGGCGAGGGGACGTGCCCTGCGAGAGGTCGGCGGGGACAGATCGATCGCGGCATGGTCCCTTCGCCCCGTTTACGGGGAGAAGGTGCCGGCAGGCGAATGAGGGGCGGGTCTCGGCAATCTCTTGAGCGGGAGGAACTTGCCCTCAATTCAGCACACGCAGCAGCCCCGGCGAGTCAAGCGAGAAGGCGGGGATGTCGACGTCGAACAGCTCGCCTTCATCCGTTTCCATTTGATAGTGGCCGAACATCAGGCCTGAGGGCGTGTCGAGCGGGCAGCCGGAGGAATATTCGTAGGTGTCGCCCGGGCTGAGCCGCGGCTGCTCGCCGACGACGCCGGGGCCGGTCACTTCGTCCACCTGTCCGTTCTGATCGGTGATGTTCCAGTAGCGGTTGATGAGGCGAACGGCGACGCCGGAATTGTTGCTGATGACAATCCGGTAACCCCAGACATAGCGGTCGTCCTCCGGATCGGATTGCTCCTCCAGATAGAACGGTTCGACCACGACTTCGATATCTCTTGTGAGGGCGCGATACATGCCTTGCACCATAGTCAAGATATGTTACCCGTATCTTATAAGAGGCCCGGTCCGTCAAGAAACGGAACGTTGATCAGCGGTCAAATAGTGATGATCATATGGTTTTCGATCATTAAGCCTAATCGTCAGCCTTAATTTTACTTCGCAACGCCGGCGCGGCTGACCTTGTTCCCGCGGATCGGCGGCCGGCTCCACATTGAAGTCCGGCCGCTATTCCAGTCGATCAAGCCGATACCTTGGAAAGCGCCTGCGCGAAATCCTCGATCAGGTCGTCCGTGTCCTCGATGCCGGCCGAAAGCCGCACCGTACCCGGAGAAATGCCGAGTTCGGCGCGCGCCTCTTCCGTCAGGTTCTTGTGCGTGGTCGTTGCCGGATGTGTGATCAGGCTTTTGCTGTCGCCGAGATTGTTGGAGATCTTGATGATCTCAAGCGCATTCTGCAATGCGAAGGCCGCCTCCTTGCCGCCCTTCAGCTCGAAGCAGACGAGCGTCGAGCCGCCGGTCATCTGCTTGGCGATGATGTCGGCCTGCGGATGATCCTTGCGGCCGGGATAGATCACCTTGGCGACCTTGCCTTGCTCGGCCAGGAAATCGGCGATCTTCGCCGCATTCTCGGTCTGCTGGCGCACGCGCAGCGGCAGCGTCTCGATCCCCTTCAGCAGCGTCCAGGCATTGAACGGCGACATGGCCGGGCCGGTATGGCGGAAATAGTCGTGCAGGTTCTCGTCGATCCATGCCTTGTCGGCGAGCACCACGCCGCCGAGACAGCGGCCCTGGCCGTCAATATGCTTGGTGGCGGAATAGACGACGATATGGGCGCCGAGCTCCAAGGGCTTCTGGAAGAGCGGGGTCGCAAAGACGTTGTCGACGATCAGCTTGGCGCCGACCTGGTTGGCGAGCCTGGCGACGCCTGCAATATCGACCACTTCGAGCGTCGGATTGGTCGGGCTTTCCAGGAAGAACACCTTGGTGTTCGGGCGGATCGCCTTTTCCCAGTTGGCGAGATCTCGGCCGTCGACCAGCGTGCACTCGACGCCGTATTTCGGCGCCAGCGTTTCTACGACCCAGCGGCAGGAGCCGAACAGGGCGCGGGCGGCGACGATATGGTCGCCTGCCTTGACCTGGCAGAGGACGGCGGCAGTGACGGCCGCCATGCCGGAGGCGGTGGCGCGGGCATCTTCGGCGCCTTCCAATGCGCACATGCGCTTTTCGAACATGTCGTTCGTCGGGCTGCCGTAGCGGGCGTAGATGAAGCCGTCCGTTTCGCCCTTGAAGCGGGCTTCGGCCGCTTCCGACGTGTCATAGACGAAACCCTGGGTGAGATAGATTGCTTCCGACGTTTCGCCATATTGCGAACGCAGCGTGCCGCCATGGACGAGTTGGGTTGCCGGGCGCCAGGTCTTGCTCATGCCATCACCTTCACATAACAAAAAAACCGGCCGCAAAAGCAGACCGGTTTCATAACCCGGTCTTTTTAGCCACTTGTTTAACGTGGCTGCAAGCCGACCGGCCAAATCACCACGGGATAATTCTGCAATACTGCTGTTGGCGGCTTGCGTCAATTCCCCGAGTTTGGTTTTGTCGGCGGCAAAATGATGGATGGGGCACGATGGCTCGCGAAACTGGAATTCTGGCGGATCGCGCGATTGCGGCGCTGTTCGAAACGGGGCGTCTGAACTCCGAGCGGGAGCTCGACCGCGATCAGATCCAGCCGGCAAGTCTCGACCTGCGCTTGGGAAGCAAGGCGTTTCGTGTGCGTGCCTCCTTCATGCCCGGTCCCTCGCATCTGGTCTCGGACAAGCTCGATCGGCTGAGCCTGCACGTGATCGACCTGTCCCAGGGCGCGGTGCTCGAAACCGGCTGCGTCTATATCGTGCCGCTGATGGAAAGCCTGGCGCTGCCGGCCGACATGTCGGCCTCGGCCAATCCGAAGAGCTCGACCGGCAGGCTCGATATATTCACCCGCGTCATCACCGACTACGCCCAGGAATTCGACAAGATCCCGGCAGGTTATTCCGGCCCGCTCTATCTCGAAATCAGCCCGCGCACCTTCCCGATCGTCGTGCGCCGCGGCTCGCGTCTGTCGCAGATCCGCTTCCGCGTCGGCCAGTCCGTGCTCGGGGAGCCGGAACTTTTGAAGCTGCATGAAAGCGAGACGCTGGTTGCCAGCAAGCAGCCGAACGTGTCGGGCGGCGGCATCGCGCTGTCGATCGATCTCACCGGCGACAAGGACGGCCTGATCGGCTATCGCGGCAAACACCACACCGCCGTCGTCGATGTCGACGAGAAGGATCAGCACGACATCTTCGATTTCTGGGAGCCGCTCTATAGCCGCGGCCGCAACGAGCTGATCCTTGATCCCGACGAATTCTATATCCTTGTCTCGCGTGAGGCCGTGCATGTGCCGCCGGATTATGCCGCCGAAATGACTCCCTTCGATCCGCTGGTCGGCGAATTCCGTGTCCACTATGCCGGCTTCTTCGATCCGGGCTTCGGCCATGCGCCGGCAGGCGGGCGCGGCAGCCGCGCCGTACTCGAAGTGCGCAGCCACGAAGTGCCCTTCATCCTCGAAGACGGCCAGATCGTTGGCCGCCTGGTCTACGAGCACATGCAGGAAAAACCGGCCAGCCTCTACGGCTCCGGCCTCGGCTCCAACTACCAGGCCCAGGGCCTCAAGCTTTCCAAACATTTCCGCATCTGACGCCGGCCTGACGGGCGGCGACTTGACAGCGGCCCCCATCTGTTGGAAATCTCAGCGCATCGCGGGTGTAGCTCAATGGTAGAGCAGCAGCTTCCCAAGCTGAATACGAGGGTTCGATTCCCTTCACCCGCTCCACTTCCCTCAGTGGCGCTGTGAAACTTAGTCCCGGAAAAACCGGATCGGCTTGTATCGCCGGTGCGCGATGATCAGGCTTCGGTCAGGCTGGATGATGTAGGTCTCCTCCACCTGCTGGCCATACTGGTCGATGAAATCATGCGGGAAGCTCGATCCGGGCGGGGATTTGGTGAGCTTGGTGCGCGGCTGGCCGGTATAGGTGATGCTGCCCGGGATGGGCTCCAGCCCCGGGCCGGTGTATGTCGTGGTGTTGCACCCCCCAAGAGCGAGAGTGCCGATGAGGCCGATGATCGCGGATTTCATGTCTATCCCCTCCGAAGCTCCGAACGTTCCAATCTTACTCTGGATTGGCTCCAACTCATTGCGCAAACGCGCGGCGGCTGGTCGTTTTATTGCACGGCGCCTGGAAGCATTCTTGTCGAGGCCGGCTGGCGGCCGGACTAGACGGCCCCGCAAAAAGTAAGGATGGCCGCTGCTTGCCTCTACCCGCCTGCCGGTCATCTCCGCGTTCTGAGCGGAGAAGGGGAGGTGCCGCACCCTCTCCGTCCCTCATCGCAGGACACGTTCCCCGCGAGCGGGAGAGGGATAGGATGAGTGGCAGGCGTCAGTTCCACAGGCGTCAGTCTTGCTAGAGGTCGCGGAGCTTCTGCTTAGAATTCCGTCCAATCGCCATCCTGGCTCTTCGGCGTGCTGCCTGCGCCGAAGGCGTTGGCGAGTGTCTGGCCGAGCGCGCGCGCCGGTGAGGCGGCCGGCCGGGCGGTGCCTTCGCCAGCGATGCGGATCGATGTCTTGGCTGCCGTGCGTACCGTGGCTCGCGGTGCAGCGGAGTGCGGTGCTGCAGTCGGTGGTCGGGACGATGTCATCGGTGCTGCTGCGGCAAAGGCGCCGGTGCCGGTCAGACGGAACTGGCCGAGCAGCATGTTGAGCGCCGATGCTTCGCTGGCGAGGCTGTGGCTGGCGGCCGTCGATTGCTCGACCATTGCCGCATTCTGCTGCGTGCCCTGATCCATGGTATTGACGGCGGTATTGATCTCCTGCAGCCCGATCGACTGCTCGCGCGAGGCTTCGGCGATCGCGTGGACGTGCTGGTTGATTTCCTGCACTTCGGTGACGATCACGTCGAGCGCCTTGCCGGTCTCGCCGACCAGCGTGACGCCGGTCTGCACATGCATGCCGGAATTGGTGATCAGCGACTTGATCTCCTTGGCGGCATTGGCCGAGCGCTGGGCGAGCTCGCGCACTTCCTGAGCGACGACGGCAAAACCCTTGCCCGCCTCACCGGCGCGTGCCGCCTCGACGCCTGCATTCAGCGCCAAGAGGTTGGTCTGGAAGGCGATGTCGTCGATGACGCCGATGATGTTGGAAATTTCGCCAGAGGACTTTTCGATCTCATGCATGGCGGAGACGGCCTTGCGGACGATCTCGCCGGATCTTTCGGCGCCGAGGCGCGTGCGGGTGACGAGCTGGCTCGCCTCCTCGGCGCGCTTGGCGGCGTCGCGCACCGTCGTGGTGATCTCTTCCAGCGCCGCGGCGGTTTCTTCGACCGAGGCCGATTGCTGTTCCGTTCGCCGGGAAAGCTCGTCGGCGGAGGAACGAATCTCGTTGGCGCCGGCGCCGATCGCCCGGGCATTGGCCCCGACCGCCTGCATGGTCTCGTTGAGCTTCTCGATCGAGTGGTTGAAATCCTGGCGCAGCGCATCGAGATGGGCGACGAAGGGCTCGCCGATATCAGAGGCGAGATCGCCGGCGGCAAGGCGGCGCAGGCCATCGCCAAGAGCTGCGACGGCGCGTTCGAGTTCGGCTGCCTCGCGGGCTTTCTGGGCCTCGCGTTCGCGGCGCTCGCCGTCGCTGACGCTGCGGTCTGCCTCGGCGCGCGCCTGGATTTGACGACGCTCGATCGCGTTGTCGCGGAAGATCGAAACCGCCTTTGCCATGTGGCCGACTTCGTCGCGGCGATCGAGACCGCTGATATCGCTGTTGGTGTCGCCCTCGGCAAGCCGCGTCATGCGCAGGCTGAGATTCGTCATCGGGCCGGCAATGCCTTTTTGCGCCACGGCGACGGCGAAGCCGATCGCGGTGAGAACAGCGATGCCGATCAGGACGAAACAGAAGGTGATCCGGCCGTTGACGGACGCCGAAAGCGCGCCGCCGCCGTCGTTGAGCAATGCCATCATCGCATCGTTGTTGGCAATCATCTTCGGCGTCAGCGCATCGAGCTTGGCATTGATCAGCGCGACATTCGCGAGCGCACCGGTGCTGTCCCCGGCCCTGCTCTGTTCGATGATCTTGTTCGCCAGAGCTTCGATTTCATCGATGCCGGCCTCGATCTCGTCGATCGCTGCCTTACGGCTCGGGACCAGTGCGAGGGCCTGTTTCATCCGGTCGCGGGCCTGTGGCAGCTTGCTCGGTGTGGCAAGCGCCGTCTGGAAAGCCGGCGTATCGGGTTTCATGTCAGCCAGCAGGGTGACCTGCAGCACCGAGGCCACCACCGATGCGCTGGCGCGCGCGCTCAGCATCGATGCCTGCGCCTCATGATCGATAAAGGCGCTATAGGCGGCGTCGGCCTGGCGGAATTCGGAGATGACATAGGCCAGCCCCGCCATCGTGATAAGCCCGAGCAGCGCCACGACCGATATAATTTTGGTGCGGATTTTCAGATGCTTCAACATGGAAATGTCACCCGATCTGGCCGGGCGCGCCGCGCGTCCGGTGTTTGAAAATTGAATTTGTAAAGAGCGCTGCCTGAGTGTCGCGGCGCCGGAAAGGAAACTGACGCATGCATCATGCAATCGGCTGGCGGGGTCCGTATCGTCGCGACAAATAGAGGCGATATTCTTTAATTCCGCGCTAACGCGCAGGCGCAGGCGCACTCCTAATTTTGAGGGCAGGAGGTGCGCGCTATCGCTCAAGAGAGCCTCATCCGCTCCCCTCACTCCCATGGATATTCCCCGCCGGCCATGACTCTGTTACATCTCGGCGACCCCAACCCCGAAACTGGATCACCATGATTGAATTCCAGCAGGCATCCCCGACTCTCAGGGCTTTTCTGGCGATCGGCCTGTTTCTGGCAGCGCTGTTTTCGAGCTTTGAGGCATTCGCCCAGCAAGCTGCGCCCTCGCTGCCGTTGCTCTTCGATGCCCGCGAGCGTCTCGCCAGGCCGGATCTCTCCTCGCTGGTCCGCCTGCGCTTTCTGACGTCGGTCGATTTCCCGCCGTTTAATTTCACCGATCAGAACGGCAAGCTTTCCGGTTTCAACGTCGATCTCGCCCGCGAAATCTGCAGCGAGTTGGAGATTTCCGACAAGTGCCAGATCCAGGCAATGCCTTTTGCCGATCTCAAGGATGCGCTCGCCGCCTCGCAGGGCGATGCCGTCATTGCCGGCCTTGCGGTCACCCCGGAGCTGCGCCGGCAATTTCTCTTCTCCCGGCCATATCTGATGCTGCCGGCGCGCTTCGTGCGCAATCTTGGCGCCCCGCTCGATGGAAAGACCGCCGCCGCGCTCTCGAACCATCCGGTCGGCGTCGTCAAAGACACGGTGCACGAGGCGATGCTGGCAGCCTTTTTCCCGGCGCTGAAAGCGCAGGCTTTCGACACGAAGGACGCCCTGCTTGCGGCGCTGAAGGAGCGAAAGGTCGATGCCGCCTTCGCCGATGCGCTGCAGCTTTCCTTCTGGGTCTCTTCGGCGGCCTCCGACAAATGCTGCGCGCTGTTCGACGGCCCCTACCTCTCCGAACAATTCCTCGGCGAGGGCATGACGATCATGCTGCGGCAGAAGGACAGTGTGCTGACTTCGGCCATCGACCATGCGCTTGCGACGCTGTCGCGCAACGGCCGTCTTCAGGAAATCTATCTGCGCTATTTTCCATACGGGCTCTATTGAAACTTGGGCTCAGCCCTTGCGGAAGCGGGCGATCGCGCTGCGCTCGATCGCCGCGCAGGTGAGCTTGTCGAGGCCGAGCCGGTCCCGCAGCAGGCTGAGCAGCCGCAGTTCCTCCGCCTTGACCGAGAGATCGGCGGAGGCCACTTCGACGGCAAGCGCATAGGCCGTGTCGTAGAGTTTTGCCGGCAGGGTGTCTCGTACGGTTTCGAGAACGACATCGAGGCCCTCGGGCCCGGCCAGCAGCGCGGCGCAGTCGCGTGCTATCGGAATGAGCTTGTCGTCATCGAAATCCTTGAAAACCGGCAGGAAGCCGATCAACTGGCCGATCCTTTCCATCTCCCTGTCGTTCATGGTGCTGTCGACGGCCGACGCCATCACCATCACGTAGATCAGCGCATCATGGGCGGAAAGCGGCTTGTTCATCTCTGATTCCTTGTTGATCAGCCCAGATTAGGAACTGGCGGCGGGCATTACAAGAGATCGGCAGCATCTCGCCCCGGCGGTCGGCTTGTCACTTGCGGCGCGGATCGCCGCCGTAAATACCTTTCTGCGCCTGCTTCGCCTTCTCGGCGACGGCTGCAAGCGACGAACCCGCCTCTGCCTCCGCCCAGCCGGTTTCGGCAAGCCATGCACCGAGATCCTGCGTGCCGAGCCGGCAGGCGGCGATCGCTGTTCCCTTCCATTCGGCCGTGTCGAGATCGCAGGTGATGCTGCGGTTGCGCAACAGCTGGCGCAGCGCCGTCTTTGCCAGCATGCCGCAGGGCCATTGCCGGCCTGCCGGCCCGCATATCCTGTCGGCCGGCGTGGGGACGATGCCGGCAAGCTGGAGCCGTCGCTCCCCGAAGGAAAGACTGCCCGCGTTCTCGACCAGCGGCCGCGGCAGCTCCAGCGCCTTTTTGCCGGCGGGACCTGCCGTTTCGCCGCCGACTGGCGCCGCTTGCTGCGCGATGATGGCTGGTTTGGGCGCCGCGCCATCAGCCGCAGGCGGCGGAGCCGCCGGCTCCGCCGAGCGGGCGATCATTTCGGCGCGTTCGTCGGATATCGTCGCCGGTCCGGCGGTCTCGGGGGCAACATCGGGCGCTGCGACCGCCGTTTCCTCTGCGGCTGCGGTTTCTTCCCCTGCCGTGCCGCCGCGAAGCCTCGCTTCGCCTGCCATCAGCAGGCCGACCACCACCGCCATCCCCGTGATACCTGTAACGACGGCGGCAGGGCGCATGGAATATCTTCCTACTGACTGGCCCAGATGATGCGGGCGATCCAATCGACATCGGCGAGATCGAGCGTGCGGTTGGGATGTTCGGGATTGAGCGACATCAGCTCGATCGACCGCGGGCTTCGGCGCAGCAGCACCTTGGCCATCACCTCGCCCGCGCATGTGCGCACGACGACGCGGTCATTGCGGCGCACCTGCGCCCCGGGCTCGACGATCAGCACATCGCCGTCGCGATAAAGCGGCATCATGCTTTCACCCTGCACCTCAAGCGCATAGACGCCGGATCGCTGCGACGGGTTCGTCGGAAACTCCACCACGTCCCAGCCATGACCGGCCGGAAAGCCGCTATCGTCGAAGAAGCCGCCGGCGCCGGCCTGGGCGAAGCCGAGCAGAGGAATGGCGCTGCCCGGCGGGGGGGCGGCACGCTCGCCGATCCGCTCTCCGGCGGAACTGGCGGCCGGTTGCATGAAGGCGAAAAACTGCTCCATGCTCGCCCCTGTCGCGTCGAGCACCTTGGCGATCGATTCCGTCGACGGCCAGCGCAGCCGCCCATCGGCCGAAAGCCGTTTCGACTTGTTGAACGAGGTGGGGTCGAGCCCGGCGCGGCGCGCAAGACCGGATGGCGTCAGCTCGTGCCGTTCGGCAAGCCTGTCGATCGCCTCCCAGATCTGCTTGTGTGACAGCATATGCGCCCGATTCCGTGCGGCCTGTTAGAGGCCGCGCTTTAGAGCAATTCCAGGAAAAGTGCGAAGCGTTTTCCGTCCGGAATTGCGTAAATCCAAAAAGCTAGAGCGGCTCTGCCTTTCCGTGAAAAGCTGAACCGCTCCAGCGCGCGCCGGGCGTCCGTTCGGACGCACAAAGGACGCTCTGACCCTTCAAATCTACGCTTCGGCCCGAAAATCGATTCCGATTTTCGGGCCGAAGCGTAGCCGGACGGAATAGTAACCGACCGTCCGGCGCCCGTAAAGGTAAAGGAGGAATAAAATCCTGCTGTCGACGGTTTCGGTCGACCCTCAGGCTACCATCGCCATATTGATCTTGCCGAGCTGGATGACCGCCTGTGTGCGGCTGTCGACATCGAGTTTCAGCAGGATTGCCGATACATGCGCCTTGATCGTCGCTTCGGAGACGCCGAGTTCATAGGCGATCTGCTTGTTCAACAGGCCTTCGGCCAGCATGGTCAGCACCCGGCTCTGCTGCGGCGTCAGCGTGTGCAGGCGGCGGATCAGGTCGGCGACGTCAGGATCCTGCTCCTGGCCGTCGCGATAGCTTTCCGGTGTGGCGATATCGCCGGCAAGCACCGTCTGGATGCCGCGGCGAATGTCTTCGATGCCCGAGGATTTGGAAATGAAGCCGGAAGCGCCGAGTTCCAGCGCCCGGCGGATCGTCGTGGCGTCGTCGCTCGCCGAAACGATGATGATCGGCAGGCTGGCGAATTCGGCGCGCAGCGCCATTAGGCCGGAAAAGCCGCTGACGCCGGGCATGGCGAGATCGAGCAGCATCAGGTCGGCGTCTGGATGGGTGCCGGCGGCGGTGCGTGCGGCTGCGAAATCGCCGGCTTCGACGATCGACTGGCGTCCCTCCATGCCGATCACCGCCTGGCGCAGCGCATCGCGAAACAGCGGATGATCGTCCGCAATGATGATGGTCTGTTCCTGCATCGAAAACTCCCTCCCAAGGGTCCGATCATGCCGCATGCGCGCCGTCCCCTCGGCGTTGCATGCAGGCATTCTGAAATGACTATATCAGATCATGTCTTCTGCGGAAGGGGATTGGCTTTTTCGTCAGCCTGGAACTCCTTCACCATCCCCATGAAACTCTTCATCATCCGCTCCATGATGCTGATCGAGCGGTCGATTTCCGCATCGCTCGGCAAAGCCCGCTGGATGAGGCCGCTTTGTTCCAGCTTGGCCACCCGTTCTGAAAGCCGGTCGAGCTCATCCTCATAGGCCGCCCGCTCATCGGCCGCCATACGGCAGACCAGGGCGCCGTCCTTGTCCTGGCAGATCGACATGGCGCCGGTCTGGCGATCGAGCCGGACGAAATGGTCGCCGCTCTTCTCCAACTGGAACCGGCCCGCATCTGCCTCGGCCGCCGCGGCCGCGAGCGGCAGCAGAACAGCGCCAAGTGCGAGAACCAAAATCTTCATCGTCTCATCCTCCGGATTTTGCCTGGGCTGGCCCCGCTTTTTGAGTGCCGGGGCGTGGACATCGCCGCCTCTTTCCGGCAAAGCGCTCATGACCCAAGGATCAGCAATCGCGAGGCCATGATGACCGTGCCACCGACCCTTTACAAGATCGTGACGGAAACGCTTTGGCAGCAAGCCAGACAAAGCGGTGTTTTTCATGGCGCCGGCGTCGATCTCAAGGACGGCTTCATCCATTTCTCCACGGCGGACCAGGTGAAACAGACCGCGTCCCTGCATTTTGCCGGCCAGCCCGGCCTGGTGCTGGTCGCCGTCGATGGCCGCGCTTTCGGTGACAAGCTCCTCTTCGAACCCTCCCGCGGCGGCGATCTCTTCCCGCATCTCTACGCCGATCTGCCGCTGGCGGCCGTGCTCTGGGAGGCGCCGCTGCCGCTCGATGAGAACGGCGTTCATATCTTCCCGGAGCTGCAGCCATGATCGATCCCTTCAAGCGCCTCGCCCGCAAGGGTCTCTTCCTGTTCGACCCGGAAACGGCGCACGGCATGTCGATCGCCGCGCTGAAGTCCGGTCTCGTGCCCGCCTGCCGGATCGTTCCCGATCCGCGCCTGCGCCAGACCGTCGCCGGCCTCACCTTCGAAAACCCGCTCGGCATGGCGGCCGGTTACGACAAGAATGCCGAGGTGCCCGAAGCGCTCTTGAAGCTTGGCTTCGGCTTTACCGAGATCGGCACGGTGACGCCGAAGCCGCAGGGCGGCAATCCGCGTCCGCGCATCTTCCGCCTTGTCGAGGATGAAGCCGTCATCAACCGCCTCGGCTTCAACAATGAAGGCCATGATGCCGCTTTCGAACGCCTCTCGGCACTGACGGGTGGCGGCATGATCGGCGTCAATATCGGCGCCAACAAGGACAGCGATGATCGCATCGCCGATTATGTCGCCGGCATCCGCCGCTTCTATTCCGTCGCGCGTTATTTCACCGCCAATATCTCCTCGCCGAATACGCCCGGGCTGCGCGACCTGCAGGCACGCGAAAGCCTGGCGGCGCTGCTGTCGGCCGTGCTGGCGGCGCGCGACGAAATGGCGCAGAAATCCGGCCGGAAGATCCCGGTCTTCCTGAAGATCGCCCCTGACCTGACCGAGGAAGGCATGGACGATATCGCGGCGGAAGCGCTCGCGCATCCGCTGGACGGACTGATCGTCTCCAACACCACGCTGTCTCGCGACGGTCTCAAGGATCAGCGCCAGGCGAAGGAGGCGGGCGGTCTTTCCGGCGCGCCGCTGTTCGAAAAATCGACGGCGGTGCTTGCCCGAATGCGCAAGCGCGTCGGCCCTGATCTGCCGATCATCGGCGTCGGCGGCGTCTCCTCGGCCGAAACCGCGCTGGAGAAAATCAGGGCGGGCGCCGATCTTGTCCAGCTCTATTCCTGCATGGTCTATGAGGGCCCTGGTCTTCCCGGCGATATCGTCCGCGGTCTTTCGGCGCTGCTCGACCGCGAAAAGGTGGGCTCGATCCGCACATTGCGTGACAGCAGGCTGGATTACTGGGCGGCGCGGAAGGTCTGATCGGCCCGCGGCCTGACCAGCATGGCGAGGAAGAAGCCACGGAACAGCAGGAAGGCGTTCATACCAAGCCACAGGCCGTGATTGCCGAAGAGCGGCACGAAGACGGCGAGCATGACGAGGTAGCCGGCAAAGGACATCAGCATCCGGTTGCGCATGTCGACCGACCAAGTCGCACCGATGAAGACGCCGTCCATCAGGAAGGCGAGCGCCCCCGTCAGTCCGGTAATGGCAGCCCAGGGCAGATAGGTTTCGGCCGCCTGCCGCACCTCCGGCGAGGTGGTCAGTACCGAGATCAGCCAGGGGCCGGCGAGAAAGAAGAAGCCGGAAACGAGGGCCGCCAATCCGAACGACCAGAAGGTGGTGAGCTTCAGCCCGCGCTCGAAGGCCGGCCGATAGCGCGCGCCGACGGCCCGGCCGGTGATCTGCTCGGCGGCGTTGGCAAGCCCGTCGAGATAATAGCCGGACAGCAGGAAGAAATTCATCAGCACGGCATTGGCGGCCAGCGTCACCGCCCCGAAGCCGGTGCCGATCCGCGTCATGATCGTGAAGGCGCCGATCAGCACGAAGGTGCGGATCAAGATGTCGCGGTTGAGGGCGAAAAGCTCCGCCAGCCGATGCCGGGAAAAGATCTCTGCCCAGGCCGGCCGCTCCGCCTTGGCAAAGCCGCGGAGCACGATAAAAAGCCCGGCGAGCGCGCCGGCCGTCTCACCGGCCATGGTTGCCCAGGCGACCCCGGCCACGCCCCAGCCGAGCGACAGGCCGAGATAGATGGAAAGCAGGATATTGATGCCGTTGATCAGTGCCTGCAGCACCAGCCCGACGCTGCCCTGTCCGCGCCCGAGGACGAAGCCGAGGATGGCGTAATTCGCGAGTGCGGCCGGCGCCGCCAGCATGCGGATCGAAAAATAGGTGCCGGTCGTCTCGGCGATCGCTCCTTCCGCGCCCATCAACCGCAATCCCGCCGTCTCGAGCAGCGGCGAAAGAAGGAGCAGCGCCAGCCCGCAGCCGAGGGCTGAAATAAGCGCTCGCCAGAAGACAGCCTGCTGCTCATGCCGGTCGCGCCGGCCATAGGCCTGTGCCGTCAGCCCCGTCGTCGAGGCACGCAGAAAGTTGAAACTGCCGAGGATCAGGTCGAAGAGCATCGCGCCGATCGCCAGCCCCGCCAGCGCTTCCGCGTTACCCATATGGCCAACGACGGCAGTGCTCGTCAGCCCGAGCAGCGGTGTCGTCATGAAGCCGAGTGTCATCGGAACGGCGATCGACAGCACCAGCCGATGCGTCACGTCGAAAGCGAGGGCGTTGTTGCTGCACGTATCCATGACCTGCCTCATATCGAGGCAGAATCGCCTCGGCTGGAAAGCACCATGGCCCAATAGGGGAGGTTCCTGGAAGCCGTATTATGAGCGACGGCGACGCCGAGGCCGTCATAACGACCGAGCATGTTTTCCAGGTGATGCGGCGAATTGATCCAGGCCGTCACCACGGCATCGACGCTCTGCTGGCCGAACGCGATATTCTCGGCCGCCGGCAGCCGCACGCCGCTCGCCTTGACGCGGGCGCCGAAACTGTCGGTCATGCCCATGAGATGCGCCATCTTGCCGGCGCTCGCCATGCGCTTGGCCTGAAAAAGGGCGGCCGTCTGCGCCGCCGGATCGACCTCAAGCGGTGGCAGGCCGTTCTTGGCTCTCAGCTGGTTGACCAGCGGCAATACGCTCGCCGTCTCATCCTCGCCGTTCGAGGGCGTGTCGGCAATTTTCGGCGTCGTGGTGCAGCCGGCGACCGCGGCGAGTGCAAGTCCGGAAAGGCAGAGCAGGCTGCGCCTGGAAAGATCGATCGATGTCATGTTTACCGGCGATAGCTGAAAAGGCGAAGGATGACGAAGAGCGGGATGACGATCGTTGCCCCGAGGAGGAGATAGTCGCCGACGCGTCCGAGCGCTGCAAAGCCCCGGTGCCAGAGTTCCAGGATGAAGTCGCGGAATCCATAGATGATGTTCCACGGCGTCAGCCCGAACACAGTCATAACGAATCCGACGATCAGCGACACGACGACGAGTTTAATCAATGTGCGGCCGAGCGAATCGCCGAGGAACCTGTTCACCTGATCGGACATGCGCCATCTCCTGTTTGCCCCATGGAATAAGGTCGCGGCGCAACGCCCGCAAGCCCTTTCCGGAATTGGCCGCTTCGCCTCTGAATTAGGACTTGAGTTTTTTTGTGGCCGCCGCCAAATGCCAGCGAAACGATAGGTCCGTCATGCAGTCCCACCAGCTTTCCTCAGGCGATGTCATCGCCGACCGCCGCGCCGATTATGCCAGGATGCTCGAAGAAGGCGGCGAGGCGGAGGCAGCGGCCGAACTGATGGAACAGGCGCTCGAACTCGCGCCTGCCTGGGCCGCCGGCTGGTATCGGCTCGCCACCTATCTGGAAAAGGCGGGCAGGGGGGCAGCCGCGATCGAGGCCTATCGCCGGACGCTCGCCCTCGATCCCGAGGATATATTCGGCGCCACCCTCAAGCTTGCCCTTCTCGGCGACGCTGTGATCCCTGACCGGCCGCCGAGCCGCTATGTCGAGCGCCTGTTCGACGATTATGCCGACCGATTCGACACCGCCCTGGTCGACAAACTCGATTACAGCGTCCCGCAGAAGCTGGCGGCCCTCGTTTCTTCCACCGACAGGCGTTACGAATGCGCCGTCGATCTCGGTTGCGGCACCGGTCTGCTCGGCCAGGAGATCCGCGCTCTCGCCGGCCGCCTCGAAGGCTTCGACCTGTCGCAGAACATGCTGGCCAAGGCTTCCGACAAACGGGTCTATGATCACCTCGCCCAGGCCGATCTGTCGCTTGCGCCCGATCGCTCCTGCCTGTTCGACGATGCCGGGCGCCGGCGGGCCGACCTCGTGACCGCAGCCGACGTGCTGATGTATCTCGGCAACCTCGAGAGCGTCTTTGCGATCGTCGGCGAACTCGCCGCCGCCGGTGCGGACTTCGCCTTTTCCGTCGAGGATGCGGGCGACCGCGACGGCTTCCATCTTGCCCCGTCGCTGCGTTATGCCCATTCGGAAGCCTATGTGAGGCAGCTGCTTGCCCGCCACGGCTTCGAAATCCTCAAGATCGTCAGGACGGTCGTTCGCAAAGATGGCGGAAAACCGGTTTCCGGCATTCTGTTCCTTACGCGCAGGGCAGTGTGAGCGAACATTTCTTGCTATTTTTTGATAGGTCAGCATTGCTTACCTATTTCGCTTGATGGCAATGGCAGAAGGCTGATATTGCAATGATATCCGCCAGAAGCGCGGCGATACAGGCAGGGCCTACCGGCTCATTTCACATTGGAAAAGACTCACCGCCTTCAGGAGTTCCTCCGAGGCGTTCGCGAACTCGTCTGCCATGGAGACTGGGATATGACACAGCGCATCAATGCCCTTGGCGTCTGGAACACCAGCGCGACGCGCCATACACCGATCGAAGACGTGCAGGGTATCTTCTCCGGCAGCCTGGTTGCCGCCCTCGGCCTTTATGTGCTCGCCAGCGCCGGCCTTCTCACCGGCAGCACCGCCGGTGTCGCCTTCCTCCTGCACTATGCCTTCGGCGTCAATTTTGGCCTCGCCTTCTTCCTGCTCAACCTGCCGTTCTTCTATCTCTCCTGGAAGCGCCTCGGCCTGGTCTTCACCCTCAAGACCTTTATCGCCATCGGTCTGACCTCGGTGCTGGCTGAGGTGCAGTCGCGCTTCCTCTCGATTTCGAGCATCCACCCTGCCTGGGCTGCCCTTCTCGGCGGCCTGCTGCTCGGCTTCGGCCTGCTGGCGCTTTATCGCCACCGCGCCAGCCTCGGCGGCGTCGGCATTCTCGGCATCTACCTGCAGGAACGCTTCGGCATCCGCGCCGGTCTCGTCCAGCTCGCCATCGACATGTGCGTGCTCGCCGCCGCCTTCTTCGTCACCACGCCGCCCGTCGTCTTCTATTCGGTCCTCGGCGCCATCGTCCTCAACCTCTTCGTCGCCATCAACCACCGCGCTGATCGTTATATTGCGCTGTAAGGGTGGCTGCCTCATCCTAAGAGAAGTCCCCTCCCCAACCCCTCCCCACAAGGGGAGGGGCTTATATGTCGCTCTCGTTGCTTTCTATTTCACTCTTGCAGCCGCAGAAGCCTGACGTTTGTCCCAGTTGGTGCAACGCCTTGGCCCCTCCCCCTTGTGGTAGGGGTTGGGGAGGGGTCTCTTTCCTGGCGCCCACGGCCAAACTCAAACCTTACAAATCGGTAACCCACTCTAAACAAATCGTAACTTGCCTCAGATCAGCCCCGGCGCGACACTCCTGTCGCGCCGGATTGATGAGGTGAACCATGTCAGATCTGGAAAAACTCGTAAGACGCCGCATGCAGGAAGAATACGCCAAGGGCGCTTCCGCAGAGGAAATTACCAAGGTTGTCCGCGACATATTCAACAGCATCGACCTCTCCGGCAACGGCGCTGACGCCGTTGTCGCGCGGGCCGCTGCCGATCACCAATGATGAGATAATCGACCGACCCGAGATATTCGGGTCGGTTCCCGTGAATGTCGCTTACGCGGCTTTCGTCACCTGGTCGATGGGATGCTGCGAGCGGAAGCCGACGGCAAGGCGGTTCCAGATATTGATCGCACCGATCGCCACCGTGATCTCGGTCATCTCCTTCTCGGAGAAATGCGCCTTCAATGCCTCGTAATCTGCGTCCGGCGCGCCTGTCTTGGCGACATTGGTCACCGCGTCGACCCAGCCGAGCAGCGCCCTTTCGCGCGCGTCATAGATCGGCGATTCCCGCCAGACGCACATCAGGTTGGTCCATTGTTCGCTGAGCCCATCATGGCGGGCTTCCTTCACATGCATGTCGACGCAGTAGGCGCAGCCATTGATCTGCGAGGCGCGTAGCTTGATCAGGTGGATGAAGCGGCGCTCCAGCCCGGAAGACTGGACATATTGTTCGAGTGCGACCACTGCTTTGTAGGCATCGGGAGCGGCTTTGGCGAAGTTGAAACGCGGTTGCATGTCTTTCTCCTATGTTGTGGCTCAACGAGCCGTCTTGCGTTCATGGATTTCAAGGAAGGCGCAGCCCCGGGCTGCGATCGATCCGTCGTCGAGGGCGGCAAGTTCGATGCCGAGATCGGCAATGCTGGTCTTGGCGAGTTCGGCCCGGTAGACCCGCTCGGCCCGGAGCATCGCGGCGCTTATGTTGCAGGGCTTGGCGAAGAAGCGCTCGGAAACCGGGTTCGGTCCGCGCTGGCGGATTTCGGCACAGCGGAAGGCTGGCGCCGGCCCTTCGACCGCAAGCAATATGTCGAGCAGCGAAATGTCCGCTGGCGCCTTCGCCAGCCGATAGCCGCCCTTCGGCCCCGGCACGGTATCGAGGATGCCCGCGCCCGACAGTGCTTGCAGGTGTTTGAGCAGGTAGCTCGTCGAAACACCGTGGAATTCCGCCAGGGCAGCCGCCGAAAGCACACCGCCTTCGGAGAGGCCGGAGAGCATGGCGACGCTGTGAATGGCCTGCTCGACTCCATCGCTCATTTTCATCGATGCCATCTCCACTAATCATGGATAAAATATATCTATGATTATGTGCGCTGTCAACGGCGTCGCTGGGCACTTGTCTTTATCCCTGCGCCGGATAGAAAACGGCAAAGCCGATAGGGGAACATCATGGCCTCCAATGCCTTCACGGGCCTTCTGAATTCCAGCCCCGATCGCCATTCGCTGTTCGACGACGCGCAGGGTATCGTCGCCGGCAGCATGCTCGCCGTGCTCGGCGTCTCGCTGCTTTCCGGCGCCGGTCTGCTGGCCGGCGGCACCGCGGGGCTTGCCTTCCTGGCCCATTACGCCACCGGGATCAGTTTCGGTCTCTGCTTCTTTGCCGTAAACCTGCCCTTCTATTATCTCGCTTTCCGCCGTCTGGGCCCGGCCTTCACCATCAAGACCTTCATCGCAATCGGACTGACCTCGGTCCTGTCCGAGTTCGCGCCTGGATTCATCGGCGTGACGCATGTCCATCCGGTTGCCGGAGCGCTGTTCGGCGGCCTCGTCATTGCCGCCGGCATGCTGGCGCTCTTCCGCCACCGCGCCAGCCTCGGCGGCATCGGCATTCTCGCCCTCTATATCCAGGATCGCTTCGGCTGGCGCGCTGGCCTCGTCCAGCTCGGCTTCGACGGCATCGTGCTGGCGCTCTCCTTCTTCGTCGCCAGCCCCTTCATCATCGCCTGCTCCGTGCTTGGCGCCGTCGTGCTCAACCTGACGCTCGCCATCAATCACCGCAAGGACCGCTATATCGCGATGTAGGCGGCGGCCCTGCTCTTCTTTTTCGCCCGCTTTTCACTACCTTCAGGACGTGGACCAGATCGATTCCGACACCTTGCTGCCTGCCGCCTTTACCCGCTGGTTTGCGGAAAAGGGCTGGCGCCCGCGCGCCCATCAGCTGGAGCTGCTCGCCCGCGCCGAGGCCGGCCAGAGCACGCTGCTGATCGCGCCGACCGGCGCCGGCAAGACGCTGGCCGGTTTCCTGCCCTCGCTCACCGATCTCACCCGCCGCGGCAAAATTCCGCCCGGCTCCGCCTTCACCGGTATCCATACGCTCTACGTCTCGCCGCTGAAGGCGCTGGCGATCGATATCGAGCGCAACCTGATGAAGCCGGTCGAAGAGATGGGTCTGCCCGTCACGATAGAAAATCGCACCGGCGATACGCCGATTGCCAAGCGCCAGCGCCAGAAGCTCAATCCACCGGATATTCTGCTGACGACGCCGGAGCAGGTCGCCCTGCTTCTGGCCAACGGTGAGGCTGAGCGTTTCTTCAAGGACCTGAAATATGTCGTGCTCGACGAGCTGCACTCGCTCGTCACCTCCAAGCGCGGCCATATGCTGTCGCTCGGCCTTGCCCGCCTGCGCCGGCTTGCCCCCGACCTGAAGACGATCGGGCTTTCGGCGACGGTTGCCGAGCCGATGGACCTGCAGAAATGGCTGGTCGCCCAAAGGGAGGGCGGGGGGCAGGAGGGCAGGGAGCATCATGCCGGGCTCGTCGTCGTCGAAGGCGGTGCCAAACCCGATATCTCGATCCTGTCGACCGAAGAGCGGATCCCTTGGGCCGGTCATGCCGCCCGCTATGCCATTCCCGATGTCTACAAGCAGCTGCTTGAACACAAGACGACGCTGCTGTTCGTCAACACCCGCAGCCAGGCGGAGATGCTGTTCCAGGAACTCTGGGCGATCAATGACGACAACCTGCCGATCGCCCTCCACCACGGCTCGCTCGATGTCGCGCAGCGCCGCAAGGTCGAGGCGGCGATGGCCGAAAACCGGCTGCGCGCCGTCGTCGCCACCTCAACCCTCGATCTCGGCATCGACTGGGGCGATGTCGATCTCGTCATCCATGTCGGTGCGCCGAAGGGTGCCTCGCGGCTTGCCCAGCGCATCGGCCGCGCCAATCACCGCATGGACGAACCCTCGAAAGCGATCCTCGTGCCGGCCAACCGTTTCGAGGTGATGGAGTGCCAGGCCGCCCTCGACGCCAATTATATCGGCGCCCAGGACACGCCGCCCGTCGGCCGCGGCGCGCTCGACGTGCTCGCCCAGCACGTGCTCGGCATGGCCTGCGCCGAACCTTTCGACATGCTGGAACTCTACGATGAAATCATCAGCGCCTCGCCCTATGCCGATCTCAGCTGGGAGACCTTCGAGCGCGTCGTCGATTTCGTCGCGACCGGCGGTTATGCGCTTCGGACCTACGAGCGTTACGCCCGCATCCGCAAAACCAAGGAGGGGCGCTGGCGCGTCTCCAATCCGGCCGTCGCCCAGCAGTACCGCCTCAACCTCGGCACCATCGTCGAAAGCCCGATGCTGAACATCCGCATGGTCAAGCGCGGCGAGGGCGGCCGGATCGGCCGCGGCGGCGCCACGCTGGGCAAGGTCGAGGAATATTTCCTCGAGCAATTGTCGCCGGGCGACACCTTCGTCTTCTCCGGCAAGGTGCTGCGTTTCGAAGGCATCCGGGAAAACGAATGCCTGGCCTCGCAGGCCTTTTCGCTCGATCCGAAGATCCCCGCCTATAATGGCGGCAAGTTTCCGCTGTCGACCTATCTCGCCGAGCAGGTGCGGGCGATGATCGCCGATCCCGATCGCTGGCGCCACCTGCCGGATCAGGTGCGCGACTGGCTGGCGCTGCAAACCGACAAGTCGATGCTGCCGAAACGCGACGAGTTCCTGATCGAAACCTTTCCGCGCGGCAGCCGCGGCTATATGGTCGCCTATCCCTTCGAGGGCCGTCTCGCCCATCAGACGCTCGGCATGCTGCTCACCCGCCGGCTGGAGCGGGCGGGCGCCAAGCCGCTCGGTTTCGTCGCCACCGATTATTCGCTGGCCGTCTGGGGCCTGGAGGATATGGGGCTGATGATCGGCAATGGCCGGCTCAGCCTCTCCGACCTCTTCGATGCGGATATGCTCGGCGACGATCTCGAAGCCTGGCTCGCCGAATCCTTCCTGCTGAAGCGCACCTTCCGCAATTGCGCCGTGATTGCAGGCTTGATCGAGCGCCGCCATCCGGGCAAGGAGAAGAGCGGCCGCCAGATCACCGTCTCGGCCGATCTGATCTACGACGTGCTGCGCAGCCATGAGCCGGATCACATCCTGCTGCAGGCGACGCGCCAGGATGCGGCGACGGGACTTTTGGACATAAGTCGTCTTGGCGATATGCTGATGCGAATCAGGGGCCACATCACCCACCGGCCGCTCGACCATATTTCCCCGCTCGCCGTGCCGGTGATGCTGGAGATCGGACGGGAGGCGGTGCCGGGCGAGGCCCATGATGCGCTGCTCGCCGAAGCGGCCGACGATCTGATCGCCGAAGCTCTGGCTTGACGAATTTGGAAACGACGACAGTGATGAACCGCTTGGCGCTCGCGCGCGACATATCGGGACTGGCCGCAATACCGGGCATCGAGACATCGGTGAACGGTATTGCCGCCGTTTGCGATCCGCTCGGCGCCCTCTATCTGCCGGATGCCGGCCTGCTTGTCGTCTCCGACCTGCATCTGGAAAAGGGTGCCGCCTTCGCCCGCCGCGGCATGATGCTGCCGCCCTATGACACGCTGGCGACGCTGACCGTGCTTTCCGCCGTCATCTCGCGTTACGACCCGAAGCTCGTCGTCTCGCTCGGCGACAATTTTCACGACCGCATCGGCTCGAAGCATCTGCCGGACAATTTCCGCGCTTTGATCGTCGGCATGGCGCGTGGCCGCGAATGGATCTGGGTCAACGGCAATCACGATCCCGATGGCGTCGTCGATCTCCCGGGCGCGTGCGTCGACGAGGTGCACTATGCCGGCCTGACCTTCCGCCACGAGCCGAGAAACGGCTTCCAGAGCGGCGAGATCGCCGGCCATCTGCATCCTTCGGCGACCGTGCGCCGACGCGAAAGATCGATCCGCCGCCCCTGTTTTGCCGCCGATGGCGCCCGCCTCCTGATGCCAGCCTTCGGGGTGATGAGCGGTGGTCTCGACGTCGGCCATCAGGCGATGAAGGGCCTGTTCGACAAAGCTTCGCTGATCGCGCACCTGTTGGGACGCGACAGGATCTATTCGGTCCGCTACGGGAATTTGCGGGGGTAGCGCCTGTCGATAGGGTGCCACACGGCACGCCTTTGAACTCAATCACACCCCTGCAACTGTTGCTGATACATCCCGGCCATGCGTGCGAACTTCTGCGCTGTCTGCTGCAATTGCCCGTTCGAGCGCCAGTCACCGCGCTTATATCCGGTCGGACCGGAATAATAGGCGAGATAGAGGTTATAGGCATCGTTCAGTGGAATGCCGGTGTCCACGCTGTTCTGGTAATGATACCAGCCGATGAAATCGATCGCGTCGGTAAAATTCGTCCGCCGCGCCGCCCAGTTCCCCGTCTGCGACTGATAGTGATCCCATGTCCCGTCGAGCGCTTGCGAATAGCCGTAGGCCGTCGACGGCCGGGTCCAGGGAATGAAGCCGAAGAGCTTGGTGCGCGGCGGCCGCGCATAGGGCTGGAAGCCGGATTCGGTGTACATCGTCGCCATCAGGATCGGTACGGGCACGCCGTATTTCTTCTCCGTCCGCTCGGCCGCCCTCTGCCAGCTGGAGAAAAGTCCTTCACGCTCGTCGAAGACGGCGCAGATGTTCCTCGTCTGCTTCGGCGCCGTCGCGCAGCCGGCAAGCAGCGCGAGACCCACGGCGGTCAGAACGATACGAGTACGCATAACAGAACCTCTCGTTTCCGAGAGATTACTAACTCGTAAATGTTAAAAACCGGTTTTTAGTCGAATACGAGCTTTTCCGAAGGGATGCCATTATGAAGACTCCTCCCCAATCCCTCCGCACAAGGGGAGGGGCTAAGGCGCTGCGCCAATTGGGCAGACGTCAGCCTTTCCGCAGATGCAAGGGTGATATGGAGAGCAGCGGGAGCGGCATATAAGCCCCTCCCCCTTGTGGGGAGGGTTGGGGAAGGGTCTTTTTCAGGAACTAGACAGCCAAGACCCACGGGCCGCTACGCCTCGACCGGCTCGTAGCGCAGGATCACCGCGCCACTTTGCGTGGTCGAGGATTCGATGAGCTTCAACGGCACTTGGGCCTCGTTCGCTTTGAAAAGGGGATTGCCGCCGCCGAGAATGACCGGCACCACGCAGACCCTGATCTCATCGATGAGGCCGGCCTTCAGCAGGCTGTCGGCAAGCACGGCGCTGCCGAAGATGAAGATGGTCTTGCCGTCTTCCTGCTTCAGCCTCCTCAACTCGGGGATAGGATCGCTGACGACACGCGCATTGTTCCAGCCGGGATCGGTCATCGTTCGAGAGACGGCGATCTTGGGAGTGCCGTTCATATAGGCCTTGATCTTGTCTTCGTCCTCCGCGGTCGGCCAGTAGGCGGCCATGCCTTCATAGGTCTTGCGGCCGAAGACCAGAAGATCACCTTCCTCGCCGAACTGCTCGGCATAGCGCTTGAGCTCCGGTCCCCAGGCGAGATTGTGGAAGTCGATGTCCCACGGTTTCGTTCCCTCGAAATAGCCATCGAGCGTCATCAGGTTCCACACGACAAGCTTCCGCATTTTTATCCTCCTCGAAAAACCAGTTTCAATAAGCAACTGGTTCACGATAGTACAACTGATTGCGAAAGGCAAGTGGTTCGAAAGGCTCCATCGACAAGGGTCTCGGCGCTTGACTCTTCTAGGTCGGTTGTCCAAATTCCGTCTAGGTCAAATGACCTACGAGTCGTAGCCTTCGCGGACAGAGGGAGAATATAATGGTCGCTGCGGCCACCCGACAGCAGATAGTGGAAGCCGCCGACGGGCTTTTCTATGAAAGAGGCTTCGAAGCAACGTCCTTTGCCGACATTGCGGGAGTAGTCGGACTCTCGCGAGGCAATTTTTATTATCACTTCAAGACGAAGGACGAGCTTCTCGATGCAGTGATCACCCATCGCCTCCGCAAGACCAGGTCAATGCTCGATGGGTGGGAAGCGAAAACCGAGGCGGCTGAGGAGCGCATTCTCAGCTTCGTCAATCTCCTCATCGTCAATCAGGCGAAGATCATGGCCTATGGTTGCCCGGTCGGCACGCTTTGCGGCGAACTCGCCAAGCTCGATCACATTGCCAAGGGCCGCGCTGCCGAACTTTTCGATCTGTTTCGCCATTGGCTCTCACGTCAATTCAGCGCATTCGGCCGCGAGGCTGAAGCCGAAGCGCTTGCCATGCACATTCTAATGCGAAGCCAAGGTGTTGCGACGCTCGCGGCCGCCTATCACGACGAAATCTTTGTTCGAAACGAGGTGGAAAACATGCGCGCCTGGCTGTCTGCGCAGCGGCCCGGAACACCCGTCTTTCCCGAAACCTATTCCCGACAGCATTGCTAAAGGAGCCCTTGGATGTTTTTCATTACGCTGAAGTTTTCTGATGGCAAGGCCAAAGCGCCCGTTCTGATGGAGGCGCACAATGCCTGGCTCAAACGCGGCTTCGACGATGGGATTTTTCTTCTCGCCGGCGGCCTTCAGCCGAACGCAGGTGGAGCGGTCGTCGCCCACAACACCTCGCGCGCTGAACTCGAAACCCGGATCCGGCAGGATCCTTTTGTAGCGGAAGGCGTCGTCAGCGCCGATATTCTGGAAATTGCCCCCGCCCGCGTCGATGAGCGGCTCGCCTTCCTGAAGACATAAGACAAGGGCGCGATGATTTTGCCGTCGGCGCCGGATCATTCCTTGCGGAAGATCAGGCTGGCGCCCCAGCCGGTGACGACGGCGAGCGCCACGGCCGCAAAGCCGTAGAGGATCGGCTGATCATGGGCCGCATCGGTGATCGTCTGCTCGATCCCCGTCTTGATGACGCGCAGCGGCAGCGATTTATCGGTGATGAGATTGCCGCTCTTGAAGAGATAGGCACGCACCGTATGCACCCCGTTCGGAATATTTGCCGGCAGGCGCAGGCTCGCCTTGAAGAGGTTCGATGAAACGAACCGCACGCCGCTCGGGTTGCGGTCATAAAGCGCGCCGCCCTGCTGCAGTCGGAGGAAAGCCTGACGGAATTCGCCGAGATTGCTGCCGTCGCCGACGAAGCCGACCGGCGTCAGCGGAATGTGGTCGATGCCGATCCCCTGATCGGTGAGTTCGAGCGGCGTCGTCAGATCGTCGATCATGCGCGAGCTCGACATCGAATAGGAATGCGGCACCGCCTCGAAAGTCATCGAGCGCCTGTTCACCCAGATGCCGAAGACGCGTTCCTTCTTGCGCACCGTTGCGTCCTCGCGCGGGCCTTCCAGCACCACCACCACGTCATACTGGCCAATGGCGAGCAGCAGCTGGTCGGTGTTCGAGAGCGCCCCGAAGATCGTCAGATCCGCGCCATGGAAATCCGAAGTGATGGCGATTTCGCTGGTCGATGTGCCGATCTCGAGCCCCTCGCGCACCGCTTCCGTTGCCTGCCCCGGCAGCCACTGCGCTCCGGCAACCGCCGGCTGCAGACACAGGAGCAGGAGGATCGAGGCAAGCAGGCGCATCAGTTGCCGGTCCCCATCACCACCGAATAGACGTCCGCCGGCGTGACCACCAGCGCGATCGCCAGACGCAGGCCGACGGCCAGCACCAGCAGGCCGAGCAGGGCGCGCAGCTGTTCGCCGCGCAGCTTCTGGCCGACGCGCACGCCGTATTGCGCCCCGACGACACCCGCCACCATCAGGATGAAGGCAAGCACGATGTCGACGGAGAAGTTCGTCGCCGCCTGCACGATCGTCGTATAGGCGGTCACGAAGATGATCTGATAGAGCGAGGTGCCGACCACGACATTGGTTGGGATGCGCAGGAGGTAGATCATTGCCGGCACCATGATGAAGCCGCCGCCGACACCCATGATCGAGGTGAGGATACCGATCGCAAAGCCGAGCGCAATGATCGGAATGACGCTGAGGAAGATCTTCGATTTCTTGAAGCGCACCTTGAGCGGCAGCTTGTGCACCCAGTGCTGGTGGCCCGGCTTGCGCGGTACAGGCGGCTCATTGCGTGCCGCCCGCCGCATGGCATTGATGCTTTCGAGCAGCATCAACCCGCCGACCGTGCCGAGGAAGACGACATACATCAGCGAGATGATCAGATCGAGCTGGCCGATGGCACGCAGCAGCGAGAAGATCCAGATGCCGACGGTCGCCCCTGAAAGACCGCCGACCAGAAGCACCGTGCCGAGCTTGACGTCGAGCGTGCCGCGTCGGAAATGGGTGATCGCGCCCGAAATCGACGACGCCACGACCTGGTTGGCACCGGTGGCGACGGCGACGACGGGCGGGATGTTGTAGAAGATCAATAGCGGGGTGATGAGAAAACCGCCGCCGACGCCGAACATTCCAGACAGGAATCCGACGGCCGCCCCCATGCCGAGAATGATGAAGATGTTCACCGACAATTCTGCGATTGGCAGATAGATTGTCACAACCGACCCCGAATGATGACCGCTCCTGCCGGGCGGTTCCTGTCATGTCCCCGTTCGAATGCACACCATACTGTGAAATCGTTGCCAGAGGCTTTCGATCGGCCTGATGGATGGAGATCGATGGCAGGGATTCGGCGATGCGCGGATCGATATGTCCGCCATAATCGGGCTTTTTTCAGGTTTTGTGACGACCGTTGGAAAAATTCGGAAAAGCTTGCGGCAAAGCGCCGCGGGGCCGGCGAAGACCCTCCCTAACCCCCTTGTGGGGAGGGGCTGGCGAGGGGTCTTAGGCTCGGCCTTCGTCGACGCGCCTCAGATCGCCTTGGCGACCTGCTTGTTGCGTTCGAGCAGCGCCTTGACGGTCGCGTCGCTCACCTTGCCGTCCGGCTCCTGGCCGATCGACTTCTGGAAGCTCTTGATCGCGGCGACGGTTTTCGCCCCCATTTCGCCGTCCGGCACGCCGGCGTCGAAGCCGTTATTGTTGAGGATCGCCTGGATGTTGCGGATCGCCTTCTTCATGTCGACGGTTGCCGTCTTCATGCCCGTGCCCGCCCATTCGTCGGGAATGTCGATGCCGTTGGCGCGATGGTCGAGCGGTTCCGGCTTCCAGAGATCGGCCTTGGCGCGCGCCCGTTCGAGCTGGTCGGCCTTCATGGCGTTGGCCACTTCGTCGCGCTTCTGCGCTGCATCCTTGTCGCCGGCCTTGGCGGCGATCGCGAACCACTTGTAGGATTCTTCCAGATCCGCCGGAACGCCGTTGCCCCTCGCGCAGAGGATTGCCAGGTTGAACTGGCTATCGGTGATGCCGAGATTGGCGGCCTTGGTGAACCACGACGCCGCCGTCGCATAATCCTGCTGGCCGAGTGCGCCGGAGGCGTAGAGAACGGCGAGATTGTGCATGGCGCTGGCATTGCCCTGGGTCGCCGCCTGCTCGTAGAAGCCCTTCGCCTTGGCGATGTCGCGTTCGACGCCGTTGCCCTTCTCATACATGCTGCCGAGCCGGTATTGCGCCGGTGCAAAACCCTTGTCGGCCGAAAGCTGGTACCAGCCTGCGGCCTGTTTCTGATCGACGCCCATGCCGTTGCGGCCGTCCGAATAGCGCGCACCGATCTCGAACAGCGCCAAGGCGTCGCCGCCCTGCGCCGCATCGGCAAGTGATTTCGGCTGCACGCTGTCGGGGATGGCGATCGCTGCCTGCGGCGCGGCCGCCGCTGCGGTCGGGCTGTTCGGAGTGAAGCTCGAGGTTTCCTGCGTAGCCGCGGACGAGCCGGCGGGGGCCAAGGTTGCAGCCCCTTCGCCGTCGAGCGGGGTTGCATCGGTCAGATGATCGCCGGCGGCAGCCGGGGCTTTTTCCGGCTGCGCCTGATCGATGGCCGGCGCGCGCTCCGTTGCAGGGGCGTTCATATCGGCAGAGCCGGTGTCCGGCTTGGCGGGTGTTGCCTCAGGCAGGACCGGCTGCGGGTTGTCCGTCACCCCCGTCAGTGCCGAGACCTCCGCCGGCGGCTGCGGTGCGGGTTCGCCGCTCGTCAGCGTCCGGGCCAGCGGAAAGGCCATGATGGCGAGCAGCACGGCGCCGACGGCGAGAAGAATTGGCCGGCGGTAGCGCGAAAAGGCGCTGGTTTTGCCCGCCTTGCCGGCCTTGTCGGCATTCGCGGCCTTCTTCTCAGCCTTGACTGCCGCCTGCTTCGGATTGGCGTCCACTTCCATTGCGGCTGCCTGCGCCGCCCGGCGCGCAGCGGCGATGTAATCGGCGCGATCGGTCTCGACGGCAGGTTTGCCGCGTTGGGCATTCTGGCTGGCGCGCACCCGCTCGAGAATCTTCTTGACGTCGGGCGCGCCCGAACCCGGCTCGAGCAGTTCGTTCGCGGCATCCGTTGGAACCACGTCGGCGGGATCGATCGACGGCGCCGGGTCGATCACCGGTCGCTCGTTCGCCTGCGTCTCGGCTTTCTTGGCGGGCCGCAGCCGCTTGCCAAGGCTGGCGAGCAGGCTGGTTCTTACCGGTGCCGGCGTCGGGGCCTCCGGCGGCCGCGTTGCGGCTTCGATGGCGATTGCGCTCGTCGCGCTCATCGCCGTAGCCTGGGCGACCGGTTCGGCTGCGACCTCTGCCGTGCGGATGACCGGAGAGGCCTTCGCCGCCAGGACCGCCTCCGGTGTCTGGGCGGCTTCGGTCACCAACAGCGCGTAGGGGTCGACATCGAAATCGACGTCGGCCACCGGCATCTGAGCGATCGGCCGTCCGCGCTCTTCCATGCTGTCGAGGCGCTCGGCGATATGGACCAGCGTCTCGTGCAGCGCCTTGAAGGTCTTGTGCGTGCGCTCCTCGCTGTCGCGGCTGATATCCTCGAGATGGCGCAGATCCTCGGCCAGCGCCGTCAGCGCCGACAGGTCGGCGGCGGGCACGCCGCCCTGCAGGCCGCCATTGCGCGAATAGGCCTCGACGACGGCTTCCGCCGCCTGGCGCGCCGCCTCGATGATATATTCGTCGCTTGTCGCCATATAGTCTTCGATCGCGCCCATGCGCCGGTCGAGATCGGCCGGAATTGCGGCGCCTTCGCGCGGCTCGCTCATCAGCGCCGAAAGATTGGCGATCTGGTCTTCGAGGTTCTTCAGCGCCCGCGGATCGGTTGGCGGCGCCGCTGTGGTCTCTTCCAGCCGGGCGGCGATGTCGCTCAGCCGGCCTTCGAGACGCTGGAAGGCTCTGTCATCGATCGCCGCGGCAGGTGCGGGTTGCTGATGGGCCATCTCGTCGATCCGCCGGGCGAGATAATCGAGCCGCTGAGCCAGCACGTCGTTGACGGCGCCGTTCTCGAGCGCGTCGATCTTGCGGGAGATGTCGGAAAGCGGTCCGGTGAGGTCGGGTTGCGCGGCCGCCATCTGGGTGCGCTCCAGCAGGTAGGAAAGATGTTCCAGGCGCTCGTCGAGCCGCGACGTCGCTTCCGCCTTGGTCAGCTCCTCGACACGCTCCGTCAGCGCCTCAAGCCGCATCGCCAGCTCGTCGGCCGGGTTTGCGCGGCTGGCCGCGTCATGGCTCATCAGGTCGATCTGGTCGGCGAGCGACGAGAGGCGGCTTTCCAGCCGCTGCATCAGCGTCGGATCGTTGCCGGCGGCCGCGCGTCCGCTGGCGGCGATCGCCCGGCTGATCTCATCGAGCCGCGTGTCCATGGCCGCGAACTGCTCGGACATGACCCGGTCATGCGGCTGGATCATGTTGCCGAACTGCTCCATCGCCGTGGCGATGGCGATCAGCTTGTCTTCCAGTGCCCGCACCGCCGGGCTTTCGCCCATGCCGCCGATATGGCGCTTGATATCGTCGAGCCGGTAGGCCAGCGAAACGAGCTCTTCCTGCAGCCCCTCGGTATCGAGTGCGGCAAGCCGGCTCTCGACGCCGTCCCAGCGGTTTTCCATGTGGCGCAGCGAATCCTCGCGCGCCAGTCCGTCCATCAGCGAGCGCAGCTCCTCGAACTCCTCCCGCAGGCCGGCGGCCTCGGGGCCGCTCGAGCGGCCGGTCAACTGGCTGATGCTCTGGGCAAGACGGCCCATGTCGGCGCGGATGTCGTCGGCGAAGCGGCTGTCTCCGGCAGTAGCCTTGATCTCGCGGAGTTCGGCGCGCAGCGCGCTCATCTCGCGGGACACGCCCTCGGAAATGTCGCGCTTCAGGTCTTGGCGCAGGTTGACGAGCGCCTGGGCGATCTCGGTCATCGTGTCGTCGCCGGCGCGCAAGGCAGGGGCGGCGAGTGGCGCCGCGGCGCGGGGTGCGGGGTCGCGCAGCTGAGCGGCCTGCTCGCGCCCATAGGAGCGTTCGCGGCCCGCTTCCAATGCGCGCTGGCGCTGGCGAATTTCCGCCAGCGGATCCGGCCGCGGCTCGAGCGGCGCCCTTGCCGGCCGCGGCGCATGGGGGGCCGCATAAGGATCGCGCTCGGCCGTTGGCGTGCGCGGCCGCTGATCGCGTCCGCTGCCCATCAGCCCTTCGATGCGCGCCTCCAGCCCTTCGATCGTGCGGTTCAGCGCATCGAGCGAGGTCCTGTCGGACTGTCGGGAAGGATTTGATCGCGATCCGTTCATCTTCTTGCTCGCTTCGACTGTTCGACCTCTCGTCAGAGCTCGATCCGTGGCTTTTCCGTCTATGGCCCGCGCCTGTCACGGACCGGAGCGCCTTCATCCATGAGAAGATAGTCAATTAGACTTTCCTCGCGCTGAACGATGTAGCGGCATCCTTGGGAAACGCGAGACGGGGAAAAGGAATGCGGATCACTACGGCTCAATCCGCACCTTTCACGAAACGTGGTAAACAAGCCGTTAAGATCGATGAGAATTTTTTAACGTTTGCATCCGAAAGGCCATTTTAGACGGCAATTGCCGTGAAATTCGCCGGATCGAATGGACATCATCCGATCGGAATTTCAGCGCGCCGCGTCGATCGAATAGGCGCTGATGCGCGAGAGATGGATGAAGGAAAGCCCGGTCTCCTCGGCCCAGTCGTTGAAGGCCTGCTGGATCAGTTGCTGGTCCTTCTTCGCAGTGCCGGAGGAGGAGAGCGGCACGCCGGCCGATCTCAGGCAGGCGAGCACGTCGAGCGTGGCGACGAAGCCGTCGCGGCCGATGCCGCGCAGGAAATACTGGCCGGTCATGCCGCCGAGCCGGCTGCCGCGTTTGCTCAACAGCTCGAGAAGGCCGATCTGGTCCTCCCGCGGCCAGTCGGCGAAGAAGGCGCCGGCGCTGCCATGTTCCCTCGCCAGCTCTCTGACGAAGGCGGCATTGGCGCGAACCGACATGATCTTCGCGCCATTGCGGATGATCCGCGCGTCCGATGTCAGCTCATGCCAGTAATCGTCGGGCGCGATATTCAGCGCCGCCGGATCGAAGCCGGAAAACGCCGCCTCAAAGCCTGGCCATTTCGCATCGATCACCTTCTGCACGAAGCCGCTGTAGAAGATTCGGCGGGTCATGTCGGCCAGGATGCGGTCGTCCGGCATCGCGCGCAGCCGGTCGTGATCCGGCCGGTAATTCTGCAGCAGGGCCTGGAGGCCTGCCGCTCCGCCTTTTCGTTCTTCCGCGCGCTGCCTTATCGCCTCGAAACTGATCATGCCGACCCACCTGATGCATAGTGAAAGACGCTTGCGCTTATAAGCCATTCCCCAATGGACAAGGAAGATGAGATGACGTCTCCTGCCTCCGCATCAACGGCTTGCGGATTCGCGCTCTCCAATTTTTTCATGAAAAGGCGATCGAGAGGCAGGATTTGACGTTTACGCAAACGTCAATATTTTGTAAGACGATGACCAAGGCCGGCGCGATCCGGTTATTTGAATGGGAGGAATTTGAGAGATGCCAGTCTACAAGGCCCCGGTGAACGATACGCTTTTCGTTCTGAACGACGTGCTGGGCCTCGAACGCTACAACAATCTTCCCGGTTTTGCCGATGCGACGCCCGATATGATCGAGGCGATCCTCGGCGAGGCGGCCAAGGTGGCCGAGGAAGTTCTTTTTCCGGTCAATTATTCCGGCGACCAGGAAGGCTGCAGACGCCAGGACGACGCCAGTGTCTCGACGCCGAAAGGCTTCAAGGAAGCCTATAAGGCCTATCGTGAAGGCGGCTGGATCGGCCTTGCGGTGCCGGAGGAATTCGGCGGGCAGGGGCTTCCCTATACGCTGCATGCCGCCGTCGGCGAATATACCTCCGCCGCCAACATGTCGCTGATGATGTATCCCGGCCTGACCCAGGGGGCGATCGCCGCGATCCTCGTCCATGGCACGCAGGAACAGAAGGAAACATATCTGCCGAAGATGGTCGACGGTTCCTGGTCCGGCACGATGAACCTCACCGAGCCGCATTGCGGCACCGATCTCGGCATGCTGCGCACCCGTGCGGTGGCGCAGGCGGACGGTAGTTACAAGATATCTGGCCAGAAGATCTTCATCTCCGCCGGCGAGCACGACCTGACCGACAACATCGTCCACCTGGTTCTGGCCCGCATCGAGGGCGCACCGGAGGGCACCAAGGGCATCTCGCTGTTCATCGTCCCGAAATACCTGGTCGGCAAGGACGGCACCCTCGGCGACCGCAACCCCGTCACCTGCGGCGCGATCGAACACAAGATGGGCATTCACGGCAATGCCACCTGCGTCATGAACTACGACGAGGCGACCGGCTTCCTGATCGGCGCCGAAAACCGCGGCCTCAACGCCATGTTCGTGATGATGAACGAGGCCCGGCTGATGGTCGGCCTGCAGGGCATCGCCATTTCTGAGATCGCCTATCAGAATGCGGCGAACTACGCCCGTGACCGCATCCAGGGCCGCTCGCTGTCCGGCGTCAAGGCGCCTGATAAGAAGGCCGACCCGATCATCGTCCATCCCGACATCCGCCGGACGTTGATGACCATTCGCGCTTTCAACGAGGCTGGCCGCGCCTTCCTGCTCTGGACCGCGCTAAAATCCGATATCGCCCACCGCGCCACCGACGAGAGGGAGCGACAGACGGCGGACGACATTCTCGGCCTCGTCACCCCGATCCTCAAGGGCGTGATGACCGACAGGGGCTTCGACCACGCCGTCATGGCCCAGCAGGTGTTCGGCGGCCACGGCTATATCGAAGAACACGGCATGAGCCAATATGTGCGCGATGCCCGCATCGCGATGATCTACGAAGGCGCCAACGGCATCCAGGCGCTCGATCTCGTCGGCCGCAAGCTCGCTCTGAACGGCGGCCGCGCCGCCATGGCGCTGTTCAAGGAGATCGGCGATTTCTGCGAGGAGAACCGCAGCGACGAGAAGCTCTCGTTCTTCACCAAGCACCTGAAGAAAGGCTTGAACGACGTCCAGGGCGCGACCATGTGGTTCATGCAGAACGCCATGGCCAAGCCCGACAATGCCGGCGCCGGCTCGACCGATTACATGCATCTCTTCGGCCTCGTCGTTCTCGGCTATATGTGGGCGAAGATGGCGAAAGCCGCTGAGGAGGGCCTTGTGTCAGGCGATGCGAGCCGCGAGGATTTCCTGAAGAACAAGCTGGTGACCGCCCGCTTCTTCATGGAACGCATCATGCCGGAAACCGCCCTGCGCAAGGCCCGCATCGAAGCCGGCGCCGATACGATGATGGAGTTGGCCGCGGAAGCGTTTTGAGCCGGTTCTCCCTCCCCCTTGTGGGGAGGGTTGGGGTGAGAAGCGGTCGGCGCAGCCGACGAAACGATCCGGTGAATCGTTTCGAGCGCCGAACGCCCTGAGTTTATACGAAGGGCTATTTGGTCTTCGCAGATTTTGAAGGCGCGTCGGCGCCGCCAGGGAGACGAGACAATGACCGAGGTTTTCATTTACGATCACGTCCGCACGCCGCGCGGCCGCGGCAAGAAGGACGGCGCCCTGCATGAGGTGCCTTCCGTCCGCCTCGCGGCCAAGACGCTGGAAGCGATCCGCGACCGCAACGGGCTCGATACGACAACCGTCGACGACATCATCATGGGCTGCGTCGATCCGGTAATGGATGCCGGCGCCGTCATCCCCAAGGCTGCCGCCTTCGAAGCCGGCTATTCCACCCGCGCGCCCGGCATGCAGATCTCCCGCTTCTGCGCCTCCGGCCTCGATGCCGTCAATTTCGCCGCCGGCAAGATCGCCCAGGGCGCCGACGACATCGTCATCGCGGGCGGTGTCGAAAGCATGTCGCGCGTCGGCCTGGGCATGTCCGGCGGCGCTTGGTTCATGGACCCTTCGGTGAACTTCCCGGCCTATTTCATGCCGCAGGGCGTTTCGGCCGATCTCATCGCCACCAAATATGGCTTCAGCCGGATCGATGTCGACGCCTACGCCGTCGAGAGCCAGAAGCGCGCCGCCCATGCCTGGGAGCAGGGCTGGTTCGACAGGTCGGTCGTGCCCGTCAAGGATCAGAACGGCCTGACGATCCTGGATAAGGACGAGCATATGCGCCCCGGCACCGACATGCAGGCGCTCGCCTCCCTCAACCCGTCCTTCCAGATGCCCGGCGAGATGGGCGGCTTCGAGGCCGTCGGCATCCAGGCCCACCCCGAGATCGAAAGGATCAATTATGTCCACCATGCCGGCAATTCCTCCGGCATCGTCGACGGCGCCGCCGCCGTGCTGCTCGGCTCGAAAACCGGCGGTGAAAGCATGGGGCTGAAGCCGCGCGCCCGCATCAAGGCTTTCGCCAATATCGGCTCCGACCCGGCTTTGATGCTGACCGGGCCGGTCGACGTCACCGAGAAGCTTTTGAAACGGACCGGCATGAGCCTGTCCGACATCGACCTCTTCGAACTGAACGAGGCCTTTGCCGCCGTCGTGCTGCGCTACATGCAGGCCTTCGACATCAGTCACGACAGGATCAACGTCAATGGCGGCGCCATCGCCATGGGCCATCCGCTCGGCGCCACCGGCGCCATGATTCTCGGCACCGTGCTCGACGAGCTGGAACGCCGCGACCTCAACACCGCGCTGGTAACGCTCTGCATCGGCGCCGGCATGGGCACGGCAACCGTTATCGAACGCGTTTGATGGGATCGGAACCCTTCCTTTGAGGGGACGGGCTTTACCGCAAGAGAATTCAGGGAGAGGAATTCCCAATGAGCACCTACACCAATTTCACGCTCGAAACCGACGCCGACGGCATCGCTCTCGCCACCTGGGACATGCCCGGCAAATCGATGAACGTCTTCACCGCCGAGGTAATGGAAGAGCTCAACGCCATCATCGATGCGACCACGGCTGACGCTGCCGTCAAGGGTGTCGTCTTCACATCAGGCAAATCCTCCTTCTCCGGCGGCGCCGATCTGTCGATGATCAAGTCGATGTTCAGCTCCTATCAGGACGAGAAGGCAAAGAGCCCGGAAAAGGCGGTGCAGACGCTCTTCGGTCTCGTCGGCCGTATGTCCGGCCTGTTTCGCAAGCTCGAAACCTCGGGCAAGCCATGGGTGTCGGCGATCAACGGCACCTGCATGGGCGGCGCCTTTGAACTGTCGCTCGCCTGCCACGGCCGCATCGCCTCCAATGCCAAGAGCGTCAAGATTGCGCTGCCCGAGGTCAAGGTCGGCATCTTCCCCGGCGCCGGCGGCACCCAGCGCGTGCCGCGGCTCGCCAACGCCCAGGACGCGCTGCAGATGATGACGACGGGCCAGTCGCTGAGCGGCTCGCGCGCCAAGGCGATGAACCTCGTGCATCAGGTGGTCGACCCGGATCAGCTGATCCCCGCCGCCAAGCAAATGATCAAGGATGGCCTGAAGCCGGTCGCGCCCTGGGATGAGAAAGGCTTCAAGCTGCCGGGCGGCGGCATTTGGACGCCGGCATCAGCCCAGCTCTGGCCGGCCGCGCCGGCGATCCTGCGCCGCGAGACCTCGGGCAATTATCCGGCGGCCCTCGCCATCCTGAAATGCGTCTATGAAGGCCTGCAGGTGCCCTTCGATACCGGCCTGAAGATCGAGCAGCGTTATTTCACCGAGGTGCTGCAGACCCGTGAAGCCTTCTCGATGATCCGCTCGCTGTTCATCTCGATGCAGGAACTCGGCAAAGGCGCCCGCCGCCCGGCCGGCATCCCCAAGTCCGAACTCAAGCATGTCGGCGTCGTCGGCGCCGGCTTCATGGGCGCTTCGATCGCCTATGTCACCGCCGCTGCCGGTCTCCCGGTGACGCTGATCGACCGCGACATGGAAGCTGCCGCCAGGGGCAAGGCCGTGTGCGAGGGCCTCGTCAAGGATTCTGTCGGTAAGGGACGATTTGCGCAGGACGAGGCTGCAGCCCTTCTCTCCCGCATCACTCCTTCGGCCGACTATGCCGGGCTCGCTACTGCCGATCTCGTCATCGAGGCGGTGTTCGAGGATCGCGAGGTGAAGAAATCGGTCATCGAGGCGGTTGAAGCCGTGCTGCCGGAAGGCGCGATCTTCGCCTCCAATACCTCGACGCTGCCGATCACGGGACTGGCGAAGAATTCCAAGCGCCCGTCCAATTTCATCGGCATCCACTTCTTCTCGCCGGTCGAGAAGATGATGCTGACCGAGGTCATCCTCGGCAAGGAGACCGACGACAGGGCTCTGGCCGTCGCGCTCGATTATGTCGCGGCGATCAAGAAGACGCCGATTGTCGTCAACGATACCCGCGGCTTCTTCGTCAATCGCTGCGTGCTGCGCTACATGTCGGAAAGCTACGATATGCTGATCGAGGGCGTGCCGCCGGTCATGATCGAGAATGCCGCCAAGATGGCCGGCATGCCGGTCGGTCCGCTGGCGCTCAACGACGAGGTGGCGATCGACCTGTCGCTGAAGATCCTCAAGGCCACCGTTGCCGATCTCGGCGAAAAGGCGATTGACCCCAGGCATATGGAGTTGATCTCCCGCATGGTCGAAAAGGAGGGCCGCTTCGGCCGCAAGAATTCCAAGGGCTTCTACGACTATCCGCCGAAGCCGGCGAAGAAATCGCTCTGGCCGGAGCTGAAGAGCTTTTACCGCCAGAAGAACGCCGACGAGGTCGACGTCGCCGTTCTCAAGCAGCGCTTCCTCGTCACCATCGCGCTCGAAGCCGCCCGCACGGTGGAAGAAGGCATCGTCGCCGATCCGCGCGAAGCCGATGTTGGCTCGATCCTCGGCTTCGGCTTCGCGCCCTATACCGGCGGGGCGCTCAGCTATATCGACGGCATGGGTGTGGAGGCTTTCGTGGAACTGACTGAAAAGTTGGCGGTAGCTTACGGAGAGCATTTCAGACCGACGCCGCTGCTGAAGGATATGGCCGCCAAGGGCGAGACATTTTATGGGCGGTTCGATCCCTATGCTGCAGCGAAGTAAGCCGCTTCTGCGATCTTGATCCGAAGGCGGCCTGTTTTAAAAAGGGCTGTCTTTGTCGTCGAGCAGTGTGGCACCCCCTCTGGCCTGCCGGCCGTCTCCCCCACAAGGGTGGAGATCGGCTGGGCGCGAGGGCTTCCCCAAACAACTAAGGGGATGGTGAGTGTTGCTGCCGTTCGAGAGGGAGCGATAGCCAAGCCTCCGCCGATCTCCCTCCTTGTGGGGAGATGCCCAGCAGGCCAGAGGGGGTACCACACGGCACACGGTTAAGAGACAACTCTCCACCGCGAGCACAACCCGGAAGCATCGCCAGCAATTCAGCCGCGAGCCTCCTCCTTGGCCTCCAATATCTCCATCACCCGCGCCATCACCGCCCGCGCTGATTCAAGCTCCGCTGCCGTAAACGCCGCGCTCACCCCGTTCGCCCATTCCGCCTGCGCCACCTCGATCGCACCAAGCCGCTCCGCTCCATCCGCCGTCAGCAGCACCAGCTTGGCGCGCTGATGCTGCGGGTTATCGGCATAGGCGATCAGCCCTTCACCCTCCAGCACATCGGCAAGCCGCTGCACGCCCTGGCGGGCGAGGCCGAGCGTGCGGGCGATCTGCGCCACCGAAAGCTCGCCGCGCCTTGCCGCTGCCAGCACCTGCCAGCGCGCGCTAGTCTGTCCCGCCGGTTTTGACAACCGGTCGCCGGCGGCCGTCAGGTGACCGGCCAGACGCAGCGCTGTGATCGCGAAAGCGGAGAAGGCATCCCCTTCCATCGTTCGCTCCGGTCGATTATGTTTGACAATATGTTGTCTATTTCGTATCTCGTTCATGGTGACAACATATTGTCATATCCAAGTGTCTGATGCAACGTCGAAGGAGGAGCGCGCCATGAAGAAGACCTACCGGGGAAGCTGCCATTGCGGCAAAGTGCGTTACGAAGTGGATATGGACCTCGAGGCCGGGACCGGCCGCTGCAATTGCTCGATCTGCGCCAAGCGGCGTTATTGGGGCGCCAACGTCAAGCCGGAGGATTTCCGGCTGATGTGCGATGAGGCGGAGACATCAGACTACCAGTTCAACACGATGAGCGGCCATCACCGCTTCTGCCGCACCTGTGGCGTGCCGGCCTATGGCGACGGTTATGTCGAGGCGATCGGCGGCGCCTATGTCTCGATCAATATTGCCTGCCTGGATAATATTACGCCCGAGGAACTGGCGGCGCTGCCGGTTCGTTACGCCGATGGCAGGCACGATGCCTGGTGGAACGAGCCTGAAGTGACGAGTTATCTCTGAAGCAATTCCAGCAAAACGCGGAATGCCAAGATTGAAATGCATCATTGTCGGATCGTCCTCCTGCCGCGCGTCCTCCATAACGGAGAAGGAGAACGGCCGTGAAAGACGAAGCAAATGTCAGGCACGAGGAAGAGGCGGTCATCGCCATGCTGATGATGCGGGCCAAGGCGCTGGGGGAAAAGAACGCCGAGGAGGCGCTTTCCTACGAGGCCGAAGATTCCGTGGAATTTTCCCTTGCGCCGCCGCTGGTCATGAACGGCAAGGACAAGGCAGGCCTGCAGGCCTGGTTCGACACCTGGGAAGGTCCGATCGGCGGCGAGGTGCGCGACGCCAAACTGACGGTCGGCGAGGGTGTCGCTTTCTGGAGTGGCACTCACGCGGATGACCGGGAAGAAGACCGATGGCACCGAAGTCGATCTCTGGTTCCGTCAGACCCTCGGCCTCGTCAAGCAGGATGGCCGCTGGCTGGTCGCCCACCAGCACGCCTCGGTGCCTTTCGCCATGGATGGCAGCGGCCGGGCACTGCTGGATCTCCAGCCGTGAACACTCCCTCCGGAATCAGGCGGCATTCTCCGCCGTCTTTCCGGCGCGAAGGGCCACGATCCCGACGCCCAGCAACAGCAGGATCGCCGTCGCATAAATGTCCGTCGTCACCTGATAGCCGGCGGATTTCGCCAGGAAGCCTGCCAGAATCGCCGGCAGGCTGAAGGCGAGGTAGCTCTGCACGTAGAAGGCCGACAGCAGTCCGGCCCGCTCGTCCGCTTTGGCGAGCGGCATGATGGTGCCGAGCGAGCCGAGGAAATTGGTGCCGAAACCGGCGCCGGTCAAAATCGTGCCGATCAGCAGCAGCGGCACGTTTGCGAGATGCACGCCGGCAACGACCGTCAGGATACCGAGGGTCTTCGCCGATACGCCGAAGCCGAGATTGGCCTGGGCCGTCTTGCCGCGCCTGAGATAGACGGCGATCGCTCCGCTCGCCGTCAGTGCGGCGACGACCGCCCCGCCCGTCAGCGGCGCGGTGCTGCCGGTCGTGCTGGCGACCAAGGATGGGACCAGCGAAAGGTAGAAGCCGCCGAGCGTCCAGTTGGCGATATTGATCGGCGTCACCAGCGAGAGCGGCCGCTTCGCCTGCGGCGGAATGGAAACCCGCGGTATCAGAGAACCGAGCGCACCCGGCCGCGCGCCGCCGGTCTCGGGGATCAGCCAGATCGCGGCGGCCTGCAGCGCAAAGGCGACGAAGAGCAGCGCATAGACGAGATGCATTGGGAAGGGGCCATACTGGATCAGGGCGCTCGTGCCGACCGCACCCACCGCCATGCCGCAAAGCGGCGCAATCGAATTGACGATCTGGCCCTTCGCCCGGTCGACATCGACGAGGGCTGCTCCGAGCGAGGCGCCGGCGATGCCGGTGGCAATGCCCTGGACGATCCGCGCCGCGATCAGCCAGCCGGGACTGCTGGCGGCGACGAAGAGAACCATGGCGACGAGTTCGAGCAGCAGGGCAGAAAAGATCACCGGCCGGCGGCCGAGATGATCGGAAATCGAGCCGGCGGTCAGCAGCGCCGCCAGGAGCGCAAAGGCGTAGACTGCGAAGATCACCGTGATCAGCACCGGCGAGATGGAAAAGTTCTCCTGATAGATCCGGTAGAGCGGCGTCGGCACCGATGAGGCGCCGAAGAAGGTGGCGAGCGTCAGCGCGTGAAAACCGATCGAGGGACGCGGCGCATTCTCTGTGGATTTGGCGGCAGCGAACATATATAAGTCCCTTAAAGCTAACCCGTTGCGTTAGCTCCATGTAGGGTGAATAAGGCGCAAAGGCAAATTATTTGCGTTTATGCTCCTGTCAAAGATTTTGAACCATCAATGTCAGGACGAGGTCGGATTGCAGGCATGGCAGTGAAAGAGAATCTCCGTCCGGGCGGACGAAGCGCTCGGGTTCAGGCGTCGGTGCACAAGGCGGCGCGCGATCTGTTGGTCGAGATCAATCGCGCGGAGGTGACGATCCCGCTGATCGCCGCCAGGGCGGGCGTGACGCCGTCGACCATCTATCGCCGCTGGGGCGATCTGCAGGAGCTTCTCGCCGACGTCGCCGTCGAGCGGCTGCGGCCGGATATGCAGCCGGTCGACGCTGGCAGCGGCAGCGCCGATCTTCAGGCCTGGGCCGAGCAATATGCCGAGGAAATGTCCTCCGGGCCGGGCCGCGAGATGATCCGCGACGTGTTGGCCGCGCAGGCCGGCGCCAATGCCTGCAAGTGCTGCGAATATACGCGTCAGCAGATCGTCGTTATCGCCGACAGGGCAAAGGCGCGGGGCGAAACCTTCCCGGACGTCGATCTCGTGATGGATCAGGTTGTGGCGCCGATCATGTACCGCATCCTGTTTGGCGAGGTGCCGGATACTGCGCGTGTACGCGATCTCGTCGCTCGCGTCATCAGCCCGGGCGGCTGAGCTTGCCGGCTATTCCGCAGCCGCGCGTTTGAGGCCGGCTATCTGGGTGATATAGGCGCGCAGCGCCGCCGGCCGCACCGGCTTGTGTTGAACGGCGATGCCGTAGCGCTCGGCTTCGCTGCGCACTTCAGGCGTGCGGTCGGCGGTAACAAGCAAGGCGGGGAGGTCGATGCCGAACTGCCGGCGCAGATGCAGGATTGCGGCAAGCCCGGTGCCGTCGTCGAGATGATAATCGGCGATGGCAAGATCCGGCGGCCCCTCCCGGCCGTCCATGGCGATCACCTCGGCAAGGCAATCCACCGCCGTCACCTCGCAACCCCAGCCGCTGAGCAGCAACCGCATGCCTTCCAGGATCTTCGGCTCGTTGTCGATGCAGAGGATTTTCAGTCCCTTGAGCGGCTGCCCCGGGCGGTCGGCGGGGCTGACGGCTGCCGCAGCCTCGGCCGGACGTGAGACGTCGAGCGGCATGGAGATGCGGAATTCAGTGCCTCTGCCATGCGTCGAGAGCAGCTCGACCGGATGGTTGAGCACGCGGGCGATACGGTCGACGATCGAAAGGCCGAGCCCGAGGCCGGAAGCAGTCTTGGCGCCTTCGTCCAGCCGCGCGAATTCCTTGAACACGGTACGGAATTTCGATGGCGGAATGCCGATGCCGGAATCGATCACCTGAATGATCACCTGGTTGCCGCGCCGCCGCGCCCCGACCAGCACCTTCCCGGTGATCGTGTATTTTATGGCGTTGGAAACGAGGTTCTGCACCAGGCGGCGCAGAAGATTCGGGTCTGAGCGGACGCGCAGCGATGTCGGCATGACCACCAGCTTCAGCTGTTTCTCCCGGGCGATCGGCGCAAAATCGGTCTCGATCCGCTCCAGGAGATCGGAAAGCGCAACCGAGGCAAGCCGCGGCCGCATGGCGCCGGTATCGAGCCTGGAGATGTCGAGCACCGCGCCCAGAATGGTTTCGACCGATTCCAGTGCTGAATCGATGTTGCGCACAATCGGGCTGTTGTCGGATTGCGCCATACGCTCGACCAGCGCCGAGGAATAGAGCCTGGCGGCGTTGAGCGGCTGCAGGATGTCGTGGCCGGCGGCGGCGAAAAAGCGGGTCTTGCCGATATTCGCCTCGTCGGCAGCCGCCCGCGCTTCGGCCAGTTCGTGGTTGACGCGGGTGAGTTCCGCCGTGCGTTCGGCAACGCGTTGCTCCAGCGTCTCATTCGCCTGTTTCAGCGCCTGGTCGGCGCTGACGCGTTGGGTGATATCGGTGAAGGTGGCGACAATGCCTTTGTCCGGCATGGCGTTGGAGCGCACCTCGATGATCCGCTCACCGCCGCCGAGCACCAGCGCGAAGGGTTTGTCGAGCGTGAGGAAATGCCGCACCGTCTGCTGCAGATCGCCCGGCGCGATGTCGCCGCGCTGGCTGAGGATATTGACGATCTCGGAGAGGGGAAAGCCGACCTGGCCGGCATTCTCCGGCAGGTCGAGCAATTGCCGGAAGCGGCGGTTCCAGATTGTCAGCCGGTTGGAACTGTCGAAAACGGCAATGCCCTGATCCATCTGCGATAGCGCCGTCTGCAGCATGTCCTGGTTATATTGCAGCGCTTCGCTTGCCTGATCGAGCAGCCAGGCGGTGTCGGACGAAGCATCCTCGATCTTCTGCAGGATCAACGACAGCACCAGCCTTGCCGAGGACGAGCCGATGGCGCTGCCGAGCAGCTGTTCGCTGAAATGGATCAGCGCCATGTCGGCCGGCTGCTCGTCCTCCAGCTTGCGGCCGGAGCTTTGCTCATAGGTCGTCAACGAGCGCTGCATGCGCTCCTCGCCAAGATAGCGCGAGATCGCCGCCTTGAGGTCGCCGACGCTGATGCGGGTTTTCCAGCCCCGCGTGGCAAATTGCGAGCGTGAATGCCGTTTGACGAAAATGCCGGCCTGGATGCGTTCCAGCGGCCTGGCATTGCGGGTGAGCGATCCGACGATGACGAAAGCGGTGTTGACGAGCAGGCTCATCACGGTCGCATTGACCAGCGGGTCGGCGTCGGGCGCGGTAAACAGCGTGGCGCCGGGGAAGATGAAGCCGAGCACTACGCTTGCCACATGCGAATAATCGGGGCCGCCGAGCGACGGCAGGAACAGCAGGTAGACCCAGATGACGAAGCCGGACGTCAGCCCGAGGATGGCGCCGCGCGCATTTGCCCGCCGCCAGATTAGTCCGACGAACAGGGCAGGGGCGATCTGCGCGATCGCGGCGAACGAGAGAAGGCCGATCGAGGCCAGCCCCGCCGTGCTGTCGGTCGAGCGGTAGTAGGCGTAACCGAACAGCAGCACAGCGAAGATCGCGCTGCGGCGGATGTTCAGCAGCGTCTTGGCGAAATCGTCGCGCTGGCCGGTGCGGCCGGCGAGTTTGCGCCTCAGGAAGATCGGCATGATGATGTCGTTCGACACCATGATCGACAGCGCCACGGAATCGACGATGACCATCGCCGTTGCGGCGGAGAAGCCGCCGATGAAGGTGATCAGCGAAACCACCGGCATCTCGCCGGCAAGCGGCAGCGACAGCATGTAGAAGTCGGCATTGCCGGCGCCGCCGAAGGTCAGCAGCCCGCCGATCGCCACCGGCAGCACGAAGAGATTGATCGCGACCAGATAGAAGGGAAACAGAAAGCCGGCGAGTTTCAGCTGTTTCGCCGTCCGGTTTTCCACGACCGTCACGTGAAATTGCCGCGGCAGCATGATGATCGCGAAGGCCGATAGTGCGATCAGGGTGATCCAGCGGCTGATCGGCGTATGATAATTCAGCGCCGACATCACCAGGCTGTTTTCGACGGTCTTCTGCCAGAGGTCGGTCGGACCGTCGAAAAGAAACCAGATGACGCAGATGCCGGCCGTCAGGAAGGCAACCAGCTTGACCACCGATTCCATCGAAACGGCGAGGATCAGGCCGTCCTGGTGCTCCGTCGCATCGGTATGCCGCGTCCCGAACATGATGGCGAAGCAGGCAAGCACCAGCGTCGCGACGAGCGGCAGATCGAGAAAATAGAGATTGCCGCTGCCGATACCGTAATCGGACGGGTTGACCATGGCGCTGACGGTGCTGGAGATCGCCTTCAGCTGCAGCGCGATATAGGGAATGGTGCCGATCAGCGAGATCAGCGCGACGATGGTGGCGACCGTCGGGTTCTTGCCGTAGCGCGCGGCGACGAAATCGGCGACCGAGGTGAGCTTCTCCGCCTTGGCGAGCTCGATGATGCGGCGAAGCAGCGGCATGCCGAACGTGAAGACCAGGATCGGGCCGATATAGATGCCGGCAAATTCCAGGCCGCGCTGCGCGGCAAGCCCGACGCTGCCGAAATAGGTCCAGGAGGTGCAGTAGATCGCCAGGCTCAGCGCATAGACGACCGGCCATCCGCCTTCCAGCGAGCCCGGGCCGCGGTTCTTGCGGTCGCCATAGCTTGCCACGGCGAATAGCAGCAGCAGATAGCCGAAGGCAGACGCGAATATGACCCAGCCTGGAAGCATTGACCCTCCGCCGGTGACAGGTGCCGGCACCTCCCGCAATGCAGGTGAGCTTAAGTCATTTCAGGAGCCTTGAAAATTCCTGCCCGTCTAAGCCTTAAGTCAAAGACTGCACGCAGTCCTTTGCGGGATTATTGCGATTTGCAATTGATTAATTGCAGTGAAGATGTAGCTAGTGAAAACAACTGCATATCTCTGAAATGGGATCGAAGGGAGACGGATCCGATGCTCAATGAGTTCAAGGCCTTTATCGCCCGCGGCAATGTCATGGATCTTGCAGTCGGCGTCATCATCGGCGGTGCCTTCGGCGGCATCGTCAAATCCCTGGTCGACGACCTTATCATGCCGATCGTCGGCGCCATTTTCGGCGGCTTCGATTTTTCCAATTATTTCCTGCCGCTCTCGTCGGCCGTCAACGCGCCGACACTGGCCGCCGCCCGCGCCCAAGGGGCGGTCTTCGCCTATGGCAGCTTCCTCACCGTCCTCATCAACTTCCTGATCCTTGCCTGGATCATCTTTCTGATGGTCAAGGGCGTGAACTATCTGCGCATGCAGGTCGAGCGCCAGGAGAAGGCGGCACCGGAAGAACTGCCCCCGCCGCCGGCGGACGTCCAGCTGCTGACGGAGATCCGCGATCTCCTCGCCAAGCGCCCGGCGGTCTGATCGGAGCTGGGGCCGGCGGCTCAGGCTGGCGTGTTGAGGCAAGTCGTGGTGGCTCCACAATGGCTCCGCCCGCCCTCAGCACGTCGGCCGCGCCGGCCATCCATCACGAAAATCGATATGCCATCACTGGATATCATGGGATTTGCGGTCGCAAATCCTCTATGAAGGCGAAAACCGGAGATCTGCATGTCGATCATGAACAGCCTCAGCCCGCGCGCCGTGGCGGCGCCCGAAAGCGGGATCGTCGAAGTCGTCAATTATGCCCGCGGCCGCGAAGGCCTGCTGCCGCTCTGGGTCGGTGAAGGCGATCTGCCGACGCCCGATTTCATCAGCCGGGCGGCGATGGAAGCGCTGGCCGCCGGCGAGACCTTCTACACCTGGCAGCGCGGCATTCCCGAGCTTCGCCGGGCGCTGTCGGATTATTATGTCAGGCATTTTTCCGTCCGGCTGCCGGTCGAGCATTTCTACGCCACCGGCTCCGGCATGCAGGCGATCCAGCTCTGCGTGCAGGCGCTGACTTCGCCTGGCGACGAATTCGTTTATCTCACCCCCGCCTGGCCGAATATTGCCGCAGCCCTCGAAATAGCAGGTGCGCGCTCCGTCGGCGTCACGCTGCAGTTCGAAGGCGGCAAATGGACGGTCGATCTCGAGCGCGTCGAAGCCGCCATCACATCCAAAACCAGAGGCATCTTCATCAACACCCCTTCGAACCCGACGGGTTGGACCGCGACGAAGAAAGATCTCGGCAATATCCTGGCGCTCGCCCGCAAACATGATCTCTGGATCATGGCGGATGAAATATACGCGCGCTATTACTTCGCCGGCGGCCGCGCGGCCTCGTTCCTCGACGTGATGGAGCCGGACGACAAGATCGTCTTCGTCAATTCCTTCTCGAAAAACTGGTCGATGACCGGCTGGCGCGTCGGCTGGATCGTCGCCCCCCCAGAGATGGGCCAGGTGCTTGAAAACCTCGTCCAATATTCGACATCCGGCGTGGCGCAGTTCATGCAGAAGGGCGCCGTCGCAGCCCTTGATCAAGGCGATGATTTCGTTGCGGCCAACATCGCCAAGGCGGCGCGGTCGCGCGATATCCTCTGCGATGCGCTGATTGCCACCAATCGCGTCGAGACGCTGAAGCCGGACGGCGCGATCTATGCGTTCCTGAAGATCGACGGCGTTGCCGACAGCCGCAGCGCCGCCATCGACATCGTCGACAAGACGGGCGTCGGCCTTGCTCCCGGGGCTGCCTTCGGCGCCGGCGGCGAGCTCTTCCTGCGCGCCTGTTTCCTGCGCGATCCCGCCCAGGTGGCGATCGCGGCCGAGCGCCTCTGCGACTATATCCTCAAGCGCTGAGAGGGCGCGGGGCACGCCCGTGCGGGACGATTTCGTGCCGGAATCGCCTGATCGATAAAACTGTAGCGAAGAGCGAAATCAGCCTCTAACCACGACTCCAAACATACCCGTTCAAACGCCTTACAACGGCGCCGTGATAAGAAAATTGGAAAGAAAACCGGCGCCTGATGCCCCTGCTTATAAATTGAGGCGGGGTGTGGGGAATGGCGGTTTTGGTGACGGGCGGCGCCGGATACATCGGCAGTCACATGGTTTGGGCGCTCATCGATGCCGGCGAGGATGTGGTCGTGCTGGACCGTCTCTCCACCGGCTTCCGCTGGGCGGTGGCGCCGGCGGCGCGTTTTTATCTCGGCGACATCGCCGATGCCGATATTCTGAAGAAGATCTTCATCGAAAACGACATCGAGGCGATCATCCATTTCGCCGGCTCCGCCGTCGTGCCGGTGTCGGTTGCCGATCCCCTCGCCTATTACGACAACAATTCCGGCAAGACCCGGACGCTTCTTTCCGCCTCGATCAGGGCCGGCATCCGCAATTTCGTCTTCTCCTCGACGGCCGCCGTTTACGGCCAGCAGCAGACGGACCTGCCGGTGAAGGAGACGGCTCACCTCAATCCGGAAAATCCTTACGGTCAGTCGAAGCTGATGACCGAGCTTATGCTGCGTGACGCCGCCGCCGCCTATGATTTCAACTATGTCGCGCTTCGCTACTTCAACGTCGCCGGCGCCGACCCGCACCACCGCACCGGCCAGTCGACTTCGGGCGCCACGCACCTCATCAAGGTTGCCTGCGAGGCAGCGCTCGGCAAGCGTGACAGCGTCCATGTTTACGGCATCGACTATCCCACCCATGACGGCACCGGCGTGCGCGACTACATCCATGTCACCGACCTCGCCGATGCGCATCTGAAAGCGCTGCAGCACCTGCGCAGGGACAAGGGCCCGCTCGTCGCCAATTGCGGTTATGGCAGCGGCTATTCCGTGCTCGACGTCTTGAATATGGTCACCCGCCTGCACGGGCATTCCTTCAAGATTCACATGGCGCCGCGGCGCGCCGGCGATTCGGCCAGCGTCGTCGCCGATCCTTCGCTCGCCCGGCAGGTGCTCGACTGGAAGCCCCGCTACGATTCGCTTGAGACCATCGTCCAGAGTTCGCTCGATTGGGAACTCTTCCTGTCGAACAGAAACGTCGACGACCTGCACAGCATCCACCGGGCACTTGCCGCCGCATCCTTCTGAGCGGTGTCCGGCGGCGGCTGCCGTTTACACCAGCGCCCGCGGGCTTCGAATGACGTGACGTGAATAAGGAAACATCAAGCTTTCGCTGCCTGGCTCTGGCCGACGGATAAGAGAAGATGAAGAACTTTCTGGCTTCATTGCAGCTGCAAAGAGACAATCCGACGCTTCTGATGGCGCAGTTCCAGGCCCTGTCGTCGCAGATCCCCATTCTCTATATCCTGCTGATCATCAATGCGCTGGCGGTGGCGATTACCCATCTGAAATCCGCGCCGCTGTGGCTGTCGCTCTATATTCCGGTGGCGCTCAGCGTCGTCTGTATGTTCCGTCTCTGCTGGTGGGAGATCAGGGGCAAGGAAAGCATCACTGCCGAGCGGGCCTACCGGCTGATGAAGGTGACGATATCGGGCGCCGGAATCCTGACCGTCGCTTTCGGGAGCTGGTCGGTCGCGCTTTACCAATATGGCGATGCGTCGCAGCAGGGCCAGATCGCCTATTTCCTCGTCGTGACCGGCATTTCCTGCATCTTCTGCCTGATGCATCTGCCGATGGCGGCGGCGATGACCACGGTCATTACCTTCTCCGCCATGATCACCACCTTCATGTTCTCGGGCAATCCCGTTTTCGTGGCGACCGCCGTCAGCGGGCTCTTCCTCATCCTGCCCTTCCTCCGGGTGATCAACAGCTATTTCCAGAATTTCGTCGGCCTGGTGCAACTGACCGAGGAGTTGAAGAAGAAGCAGGCGGAGGCCGAGGAGTTGAACCTCGTCAACAGCCGCAACGCGCTGCATGATCAACTGACCGGCCTTGCCAACCGCCGCAGCTTCTTTCTCTCCCTGGAAGAACGGTTGCAGAAGAATCCGTTCTCGACGCCCGTTCTCGGCATTATCGATCTCGACGGCTTCAAGCCCGTCAACGACGTTTTCGGCCATGCCGCCGGTGATCTCGTGCTCAAGGAAACGGCGCGACGCTTCACCGCTTTGGTCGGCGAGGAGGGTATCGTCTCCCGTCTCGGCGGCGATGAATTCGGCATCATTTTCCCCTCATCGATGACGCGCCAGGCGGTCGCCGATCTCGGTCAGGCGCTTTGCGCCGCCGTCCGTGATCCCATCGAAATCCCCGATGGCTCGGTCCGCGTCTTCGGCTCCTGCGGCATCGTCTATCCCGATCTCGGCGAATACACCGCCGAAGACCTCTACGAGAAGGCCGATTTCGCCCTCTACCAGGTCAAGAGCAAGCGCAGCAGCGGCGTCGAATTCTTCTCCGCCGAACACGAAAAGATCCTGACGCAGCGCTACCTGATCGAACTCGAGTTGCAGGCAAACGATTTCGCCGGGGAATTGAAACTCGACTACCAGCCGATCGTCGAATTGAAGAGCGGCCGCGTCGTCGCTTATGAGGCGCTCGCCCGCTGGGACAGCGCCCGTTTCGGACGCATCAGCCCCACAGCCTTCATTCCCGCCGCCGAGCGCACGGCGGTGATCGGCCGCATGACGCGCATCCTCTTTGCCCAGGCGCTCGAAGCGCTGGCGATCATTCCGCGCCATCTGAGGCTCTCCTTCAACCTCTCGGCACGGGATATCTGCGATCATGAGACCTCGATGGCGCTGCTTGCCATGATCACCCGCTCCGGCATCGACCCGAAGCGCATCGAATTTGAAATTACCGAAACCGCATTGCTCTCCGATTTCGACACGGCCGACCGGGTGATCACGATGCTGCGCGCCGCCGGCATCTCGATCGCCCTCGATGATTTCGGCACCGGCTTTTCCAGCCTCAGCCATATTCATCGTCTGGCCTTCGACAAGCTGAAGATCGACAAGGGTTTCGTGATGAATTTCGATCGCGACGCCCGTTGCATGAACATCACTCGATCGGTCGCCAACCTCTGTCAGAATCTCGGCATCGCCTCGGTCGCCGAAGGTGTGGAAAGCGAAGCGATCGCCGAGGGATTGAAGGCGATGGGTGTCCGTCTGGCGCAGGGCTATTATTTCTCGCGGCCGCTGCCGCTGGAACTCGCCATCGAATATGCGGACCGCTGCGAAGCCGCAGCGTCAGCCCGAGACGCCCTGTCGGCCTGAGCAATCGCTTGGTCCCGGCCCGCAAATACTCTGGAGCGATGCCGCATCCTCGTCTATGCATGGTTCAACAGACGAGGTGAACCATGCAGCACGGCGAAGTGATCATCGAACGGCGGGGCACTGCCGGCATCATCCGGCTCAACCGGCCGCGGGCGCTGAACAGTCTGACGCTGCCGATGATCCGCGCGCTCGCGGAGGCCCTTCATGGCTTTGCCTCCGGATCCGATGTGGCAAGCGTTGTGATCACGGGCGAAGGCGAACGCGGCTTCTGTGCCGGCGGTGATATCCGTGCGCTGCATGAAAGCGCCCGCGCCGGCGATGGTCTCGCCGGAACCTTCTGGCGCGAGGAATTCCGCCTCAACCATATGATCGCCTCCTATCCCAAACCCTATGTCGCGCTGATGGACGGCATCACCATGGGCGGCGGCGTCGGCCTGTCCTCGCACGGCCGCCACCGCATCGTCACCGAGCGCACGCGGCTTGCCATGCCGGAGACCGGCATCGGCTATGTCCCCGATGTCGGCGCCACATGGCTGCTGCCGAAGGCGCCCGGCGAGGCCGGAACATGGCTCGGCCTGACCGGGCTCGATATTGGTGCTGCGGACGCGATCTATGCTGGTCTCGCCGATCTTCAGATCGCTTCGGCGCGGCTCGACGCGGTGATCGATGGCCTCTGCGACCTGCCGCGCACCAGCGCGTCGACGGAAGTCGATGCCCTGCTGCAGGGATTTTCCGAACCGCTGGCGGAAAGCCGGTTGCGGCAGAATGTCGATGTGATCGACCGCGCATTTTCCTTCGACGGCGTCGAGGAAATCCTCGCGGCTCTCGCCAAAGAAGAGGGCGACTTTGCAGCCGAGACGCGCCGGGTATTGCTCAGCCGGTCGCCGACCAGCCTGAAACTCGCTCTGCTGCTGCTGAGGGCGGGCCGGCGCAGTGCCTCGCTCGCCGAATGTCTTCGCCGCGAACTCGGCGCCTGCCTGCAGATGCTTGATAATCCCGATTTCTTCGAAGGCATCCGCGCCGCTGTCATCGACAAGGACCGCAATCCGAAATGGTCGCCGGCATCAGTCGAGGCGGTGACGGCGGAAACGGTCGAGCGCTTCCTGAAACCGGCTGAGCCGCCGCTTTCGCTTTGATGTCGTAACTCCTGCGTTGCTGCTAGCGAGGGCACCGCCTGCCGGGCGGGACTCTGCGTCCTTTTGCTGGTCGCTCCACGCCAAATCTGCACTGCACCACGGCGAATCCATAGGCGGGCCTGTCCTAAAGCCTAGCCTTCCCTCTCCCTTGACCTGATCGACCGCCAAACGCGCTCCGGCATAGTCTCCGCTTCGTGATCATCGACCCGACATCTTTCGATCATGCAACACAGGAGCGCATCATGTCACAAGCAGAAGCAAGACCCCGTACGGCTGGCCAGCAGGAGACAAACATCAACCTCAACAGTACCTCGCAGCCCGGCAGACCGCGGCCGGATGAGCTGGTTCCGTCGCGCTACGCGGTGCGGATCGGCGAGATTGAAGTTCTGATCATCAGCGATGGTGTGCTGCCGCTCCCAACCGCGATGCTGGGGCACAATGTCGATGCGGCTGACAGGGCAGCGTGGCTGGGGGATATGTTCCTGCCGCCTGACGCTTTCGACTGGGCGCTGAACGTGGTCCTGGTCCGCAGCGGCGGGCAGACCATCCTCATCGACGCCGGGCTGGGGCTGGACCCGGACTTGAACTTGCCGCGGGCCGGGCAGCTGATCAGGAGGCTGGAGGCTGCTGGTATCGATCTTGCGGCGGTGACCGACGTGGTGCTGACCCACCTGCACATGGATCACATCGGCGGGCTGCTGGTTGATGGGGTGAAGGACCGACTGCGTCCGGACCTCAGGATTCACGTGGCGGCTGCCGAGGCGAAGTTCTGGGAAGCGCCCGATTTCAGCCAGGTGTCCATGCCGCCAGGCTTCCCTGACGCGCTTCGGGCGACCGCAAAGCGGTTCCTCGGCGAGTACGCCAGCCATCTTAGGCTATTCGACGAGCAATCCGAGGTGGCGCCGGGTGTGGTCGCCCAACGCACCGGCGGCCACACTCCCGGACACAGCGTTGTTCGCCTGGCATCGGGCAGCGACCAGTTGACATTCGCCGGCGACGCCATCTTTGCGGTCGGGTTTGAGCACCCCGACTGGTACAATGGTTTCGAACACTATCCCGAAGAAGCGGCTCGTGTGCGCCGCGATCTTTTGCGGGAGCTGGCGGCGACCGGTGAACAGCTGGTGGCCACCCACCTGCCGTTCCCGTCCGTCGGCCGGGTGGCGGTAGACGGCGAAGCCTTCCGCTGGGTGCCGGTCTTCTGGGACTATTGAGCGCCGAACCAAAGAGCGTTGCATGGAGCCGATCTATGCAACGCACTCTATCGCCACATGCCGCGCATGCGGGCGCCGACGTCGATGCGCACCTGCCGCGCTTGCGCCTGGGCGGCGGCTTCCGATTTCACCTGCGGCCAGCTGCAGGCCTCGAAGAACTGCAGCAGCGTCGCGGGAATGAAACGGCTGCGCGCGGCATAGACGTGCCGATCGCCTTGGGCGTTCTGCCCATAGGTGAAGAAGCGTTGCGGCACGACAAGGTCGAGACCGTCCCGGGCGCGCGTCATCGCCACATAGAGCAGCCGGCGTTCCTCCTCGATTTCGGCGCTGGCGCCGACGGCAAGATCGCTCGGAATACAGCCGTCGACGACGTTCAGCATGAACACCCTCGTCCACTCCTGGCCCTTGGCCGAATGGATGGTCGAGAGGACGAGATAATCCTCGTCGAGCAGCGGCACGCCGGCCTGGTCGCTGGTCGCATCCGGCGGATCGAGGGTGAGCTCGGTGAGGAAGCGCTCGCGCGAGGCATAGCCGCCGGCAATCTGCTCGAGCTGCAGGAGATCGGCCTGCCGCGTCGCCGCGTCCTCATGCAGCCGTTCCAGATGCGGCGCGTACCATTGCCGCGCCAGCCCGATTTCAGCCGGCCAGCCGGCCTTGCCGGATTTCAGCTCCTGCAGCATCGAAACGAAGGCGGTCCAGTCCTCGCCGGAGCGCGGCGGCGCCGGCATGGCGGCCAGCGCCGACAGCGGGCTTGCATCCTCGGCCATCAGATCGAGCGCCTTCTGCGCCGTCGACGGTCCGACGCCTGGCAGGATCTGCATCAGCCGGAAGCCCGCCACCCGGTCGCGCGGATTTTGCGCAAAGCGAAGGGCGGCCAGCATGTCCTTCACATGCGCGCTGTCGAGAAACTTCAAGCCGCCGAACTTGACGAAGGGAATATTGCGCCGGGTCAGCTCAACCTCCAGCGGCCCGCTGTGATGGGCGGCGCGGAAGAGCACGGCCTGCTGCTTGAGCTTCAAGCCTTCTTCGCGATTGTCGAGCACCTTTTCGGCGATATAACGCGCCTGCTCGGCCTCGTCGCGCACCGAAACGAGGCGCGGCCGTTCCGCCGATTGCCGCTCGGTCCAGAGATTCTTGGTGAAGCGCTCCGAGGCGAGATCGATGACGGCATTGGCCGCGGCCAGGATCGGCTGCGTCGAGCGGTAATTGCGATCGAGCGTGACGATATTGGCGGCCGGGCTGAAGGCGGCGGGAAAATCGAGGATATTGCGAACCGTCGCCGCACGGAAGGAATAGATCGACTGCGCGTCATCGCCGACGACGGTCAGCCCCTGGCCCTCAGGCTTCAGCGCCAGAAGGATCGAGGCCTGCAGCCTGTTGGTGTCCTGATATTCGTCGACGAGCACATGGTCGAAGCGGCTGCCGATATCCTCGGCAATCACGTTCTCGCCGACCATCTGCGCCCAGTAGAGCAGGAGATCGTCGTAATCGAGCACGTTCTGAGCCTGCTTCGCCTCGACATAACAGGCAAAGAGTTCGCGCAGTTGTTGCTCCCACGCTGCGCACCAGGGAAAGGCGTCGCGCAGCACCTGATCGAGCGCCGTCTCCGAATTCACTGCCCGGGAATAGATGGCGAGGCAGGTCCCCTTGGCCGGAAAGCGGCTTTCCGTTTTGGAGAAGCCGAGATCGTGCCGGATGAGGTTCATCAGATCGGCGCTGTCTTCGCGGTCGTGAATGGTGAAATCGGCATCGAGGCCGATCTGCTGGGCGTAATCGCGCAGCAGCCGCGCGCCGATGCCGTGGAATGTGCCGGACCAGTTGAGCGCATCGGCCATGATGCCGGCATTCGAACCCAGCACATCACGGCAGATGCGCTCGACGCGCCGCGCCATCTCGGCGGCTGCCCGACGCGAGAAGGTCATCAGCAGGATGCGGCGCGGATCGGCGCCCTTGACGATCAGATGGGCGACGCGATGCGCCAGCGTATTCGTCTTGCCGGAGCCGGCGCCGGCAATGACCAGCAGCGGCCCGGCAATATGGCTGCCGTCAGTGAGCGTGCCGTGCTCGACGGCCATGCGCTGCTGCGGATTGAGCTTTTCGAGATACATCCAGCCGTCCGGTCGGGCTCCCGCAGAATCACTCCGGGAAGATTAGATGTTCCTTGAATGTTCGCGATTTTAGCCGCTGTCAAGCGGTTCGAGACCTTAATCGGGGAAATCCGGGCCGATCACGCGCCGCACCAGTTTCAGGCTGCGGTCGGGCTGGAGGATATAGGTTTCCTCCACGCGCTGGCCCGTCTCGTTGTAGAATTGATGATGGACGGCGCTGCCGATCGGCGACTTGGTGAGCTTGGTTCGCGGCTGGCCGCCATAGGTGATGCTGCCGGGGATGGGTTCGAGCGCGGCCGTATCGGCCGAGGAGCAGCCGGCCAGCAATGCCCCTGCAAACAAGGCGGGCAGAAACCCTTTCATCATCGTCGTCCTTCTCAGCTGATATGGAACGCGCAGCCTCTTTCGCCAAGAGCTGCTGCCCGTCACGTTGTCGAATGTTTCGTGCGCCGGCGCAGCGATGTCGACGGGGGCCGAGATCGCGGAAAGCATCGCCGGCTGAGGCTATGTTGCAGCGCCTGCTGCGGCGCTGAGGGAACCAAAGCACTCTCCAGGTGTTGAAATGCCGGACCCGAAACGCTGGAGACCATCATGCAGACGCTTCTTCGCCTCTGGGCGTCCACCTTGATCATCGGCTGCGGCGTCTTTGTCGGCTCAGCCTATGCCTCGCTCGAGACGGGCATGGATTATTCCGCCTTGCCGAAGGATCAGATCGCCCTCAACGAATATACCGGCAGTGTCGCTTGTGAGCCGGCAGAGCCGCACTACCTGCCGTCCTTCATCCGCGCGGCCGACGGCACGATCATCGGTGTGGGATATATCGAGATGGAGAATGAGGCCGGTGCGGATTGCTGAAGCCGATCCGCTCGAACGAGGCTCGCCTGCGTTTCCGGATGACGAGCCTCTGACCGTCATCATGACGGCTGGATGTTTTCTATCGAAACAGCTGGCTCAGGCGCAACGCCCTTTGCGCCAAAACCCGGCACCTGCTCGATGCAGGGTTAAGTGAAAATTAAACAATGTATCGTTCCGGCACGGTTTGCTGACCAAACCGGAAACGGCCGGACGTCTGCTGCATCAATGCAGCTTCAGCTTCGCCTCTTCGGCCGCCGCCAGGAACTCGGCTCTAGCCTCCTCCATGCTTTTGCGACCGTCCAACGCAGCCCGGCAGGTGCTGCGGGCCTTGATGTAACGAAGCCCGCGCGAACTCGGCCAGAGATCTGCCAGGCATTTCAAGGCATCGAACGGCCCGTTGACCGTTCGCGCATCGGCTCCCTCGAAACCGACCGTGACCGGGCTGTTCCATCGTTCAGTTGCCATCGATTCTCCTCCACGATTGTCGACAGAAACAGGGTGCAGCGCCTCCCATTCTCAGGACGGACGCCGCTATGATAGGCATTCTAGCGCGATTTTTGCCGTCAACAATGGTGAATCGTTCGTTGCTGATGAGGCGAAATGCCAGCTTGGGTGAGGCGGATCGCCGGGGGTGCGCACGCCAGGGGAATGTTGAGCAGTCGCAGATAAGTTTTATGGAACTTGCGCGCTGGAGCCGCTAGGCACGGGGAGAGGTCGCGGCTTGGTCTCTTCGCCCCGTTCATGGGGAGAAGGTGGCGGCGGCCGGATCAGGGGTAGCCGGGCGCGTGAGAAATGATGTCCGGGAGAAAACTGGTGCTGCCGAGTGGGATTGAACCACCGACCTCACCCTTACCAAGGGTGTGCTCTACCACTGAGCTACGGCAGCAGGACCAGATCCGCATGGAGCCGGGCGGCTCAATTGCAGGAACGGGGCGGCTATTGCCACAGCTTGACGACAAGCGCAAGCCGCAAAATCCAACTTCGCGTGGATAGAGATGCAAGGGCCTTTTGGATCGGTGCGAATTCGGCTAATTCTGTTGACATGAACGACAAGACCGAAACCGGCCAGAAGAGCCGTAAAGAGGCGATCGAGGCACAGGCGAAACTGCGCCGCGAGCGCGCCGCCGAAAAGCTCAGGGAAAATCTCTCGAGACGCAAACAGCAGGTGCGTGCCCGCCGTTCCGGCCAGGCCGACGAAACAAACGGGCTGCCCGCCGCAAAAATGGACGAATCGTAATGTTCCGTCCCGGACGAATTGAAGCCTCTGCATAAATCCCCTAAACACCTCACTCCTTCTTTCAAGGCAGAACTTTCAGGAAGTAAGCGCACATGGATCGTATCAGAATTGTCGGCGGTAATGAGCTGAATGGCATCATTCCGATTTCCGGCGCCAAGAATGCCGCACTGCCGCTCATGATCGCCTCGCTTCTGACCAGTGACACGCTGACGCTGGAAAACGTGCCGCATCTGGCAGACGTCGAGCTTCTGATGCGCATTCTCGGCAATCACGGCGTCGACGTCGCCGTCAACGGCCGCCGCGAGCGCCAGGAGGATTCCTACGCCCGCACGATCCACTTCACCTGCCGCACCATCGTCGATACCACCGCTTCTTACGAACTGGTCTCCAAGATGCGCGCCTCCTTCTGGGTCATCGGGCCACTCTTGGCGCGTGAGGGCCATTGCCGCGTGTCGTTGCCGGGCGGCTGCGCCATCGGCACGCGCCCCGTCGATCTTTTCATCGACGGCCTGACGGCGCTTGGCGCGACGATGGAGATCGATGCCGGTTATATCAACGCCAGGGCGCCGGATGGCGGCCTGATCGGCGCGCGTTACACCTTCCCGAAAGTCTCCGTCGGCGCCACCCATGTGTTGATGATGGCCGCGACCCTTGCCCGCGGCACGACTGTCATCGGCAACGCCGCCCGCGAACCTGAAGTCGCCGACCTCGCCAACTGCCTGAACGCCATGGGCGCCAAGATATCAGGCGCCGGCACCTCGACCATTACCATCGAAGGCGTCACCTCGCTCTCGGGCGCCCGTCATCGCGTCCTGCCGGACCGCATCGAGACCGGCACCTACGCCATGGCCGTCGCCATGGCCGGCGGTGACGTCGTGCTCGAAAATACCGATGTGTCGCTGCTCGAAACCGCACTGGAAACCCTGCGCCGGGCCGGCGCTGATATCTCGGCGACCAATAACGGCATGCGCGTCAGGCGCAACGGCGCCGGCATCAAGCCGGTCGATATCGTCACCGATCCTTTCCCGGGCTTCCCCACCGATCTGCAGGCACAGTTCATGGCGCTGATGACCCGCTCCTCCGGCATCTCGCATGTCACCGAGACCATCTTCGAAAACCGCTTCATGCACGTGCAGGAGCTTGCCCGACTCGGCGCCAGGATTTCGCTCTCCGGCCAGACCGCGAAGATCGAAGGTGTCCAGCGCCTGCGCGGCGCGCCCGTCATGGCGACCGATTTGCGCGCCTCCGTCTCGCTCGTCATCGCCGGCCTCGCCGCCGAGGGTGAAACCACGGTCTCCCGTGTCTACCACCTCGACCGCGGCTTCGAGCGGCTCGAAGCGAAGCTGACCCGCTGCGGCGCCGTCGTCGAGCGCATCAGCGAGTAAGAGAGACCTTCATTCCGGTTGCGTAATCGGTCGCAGCATCTTATTTGCCTTGTCTGACGCATCGCCATTCCGGCGATGCCTGTTAAATAGCAAGAGCATGATGTCGTCCGAAAATCGCTCGCACTTTCGGCATCCTGCTCTGGGGATTGAGCCTGAATGACCGACCTGAAGCTTGTTGCGCTTGATGACGAGGACCTCGCGATCATTTCTGCGCATATGCAGGATAGCGTCTTCAAGGTCGGCGATATCGACTGGTCGCCGCGCGGCGCCCAGTTCGCGCTTGCCGCCAATCGCTTCGTCTGGGAAAGTGCCGCGCGCAAGCGCAGAGGTTTCGAGCGCCGCCGTGCCGTTCTGGCCTTCAAGCGCGTGCTTGCCGTCCGTTCGCTCGGCGTCGATCGCGGCAATCGTGATCAGGTATTGTCGCTGCTGGCGCTGCGTTTCGACAGGAAGGGCGAGGGGCCGGATGGCACGATCGAGCTGGCGCTGTCGGGCACTGCCTCGATTGCGCTCGACGTCGAATGCATTGAGGTCCAGATGGCCGATATCGGCGGCGCATGGCAGGCGGCTTCCAAACCCCGCCACCCCTGAATGGCTTGACGCCTGAAGTTTGAACATCGCGGTTCGAGTTGAGAAGGAATATAGGTCTTGGCAATCTGGCTGGATCAGGTACTGGAAGGTTTCGAGCAGCATTTTGCCGCCTTTCTGACGACGAAGCGCGAAGTGTCCGAGGATGTGAATGCCGTCGCCCGCTCTATCATCGATAATGTCAGGGCGCGCGGCGATGTGGCGCTGGCCGAATATTCGCTGAAATTCGACGGCATCGATTTTGCCGTGGTACCGATGCGCGTGACGGCGGAGGAGATCGACGCGGCGATCGAGGCGGTGCCCGCCGAAGTGCTGGGTGCGCTGAAGCTCGCGGCGCTGCGCATCGAAAGCCATCATCGCCGGCAGCTGCCGAAGGACGATATCTACGAGGACGATCTCGGCGTCCGTCTCGGCTCGCGCTGGACGGCAATCGAGGCGGTCGGGCTCTATGTTCCGGGCGGCACCGCGAGTTACCCGAGCTCGGTGCTGATGAATGCCGTCCCGGCCAAGGTCGCCGGCGTCGATCGCGTCGTCATCGCCGTTCCTGCCACCGGCGGCGCCGTCAATCCGGCGGTGCTCGCCGCCGCCAGGCTGGCCGGCGTGACCGAGATCTATCGCGTCGGCGGCGCCCAGGCGATCGCCGCTCTCGCCTACGGCACCGAGACGATCGCTCCTGTCGCCAAGATCACCGGTCCCGGCAACGCCTATGTCGCCGCCGCCAAGCGCCACGTCTTCGGCACCGTCGGCATCGATATGATCGCCGGCCCCTCCGAGGTGCTGGTGATTGCCGACAAAGACAACAATCCTGATTGGATCGCCGCCGATCTTTTGGCGCAGGCCGAGCACGATGTCAGCGCCCAGGCGATCCTCATCACCGACGATGCCGAATTCGGCAAGGCGGTGGAGCAGGCGGTCGAACGCCAGCTGAAGACGCTGAACCGCGCCGACACGGCAGCGGCAAGCTGGCGCGATTTCGGCGCCGTCATCCTGGTTGCCGATCTGAAGCAGGCCATCCCGCTTGCCAATCGCATCGCTGCCGAGCATCTGGAGCTTGCCGTTGCCGATCCCGACCGGCTGCTCGACGGCATCCGCAATGCCGGCGCTATCTTCATCGGCGCTCATACGCCTGAGGTTATCGGCGATTATGTCGGCGGCTCGAACCATGTGCTGCCGACGGCGCGTTCGGCGCGCTTTTCCTCCGGCCTGTCTGTGCTCGATTTCGTCAAGCGTACCTCGATCCTGCGCCTGGGGCCGGGTGAGTTGCGCACCCTCGGCCCGGCGGCGATCGCGCTTGCGGTCTCCGAAGGCCTCGATGCCCATGCGCGGTCGGTCGCGATCCGCCTCAACCTCGATTAGGTGTGAGGGGATGGCGGCGGGCGATTTCCGGCTTTGCGACGTCGTCCTCGACGATACGATCGGCCGTTCGACGCCCGATGTCGAACATGAGCGTGCCGTCGCCATCTTCGATCTGATCGAGGAGAACAGGTTCGAGCCGCTCGGCCATGCCGGCGGTCCCTACCGGCTGAACATCTCGCTGATGGATTCGAAGCTGGTGTTCGCCATCAAGACCGAAGAAGGCGGCGATGTCGCCACCCATATCCTGTCGCTTACCCCCTTCCGGCGGATCGTCAAGGATTACTTCATGATCTGCGAAAGCTATTACGAAGCGATCCGATCGGCCACGCCAAGCCGCATCGAAGCGATCGACATGGGCCGGCGTGGCATCCACAACGAAGGCTCGCAGACGCTGAAAGACCGGCTGGCCGGCAAGATCGAGGTCGATTTCGACACCGCCCGGCGCCTTTTCACGCTGGTCTGTGTGCTCTACTGGCGCGGATGACGGCGATGGAGCTTGCCGCCGACGTCGAGGACGCAAAGAGGCCGGGCGCCATTCTCTTCATGTGCGGGCTGAACGCCATCCGCTCGCCGATGGCCGAAGCGATCGCCCGTAGCATTCTGCCTGCCAATACCTATATAAGGTCCGCCGGCGTTCGCGCCGGCGAGCGCGATCCTTTCGTCGATGTCGTGCTCGAGGAAATCGGGCTGTCTCTCGGGCGCCGCCAGCCGCAGACGCTTGATGAACTCGAGGACGATTATTTCGATCTGATCATCACGCTGTCGCCGCAGGCCCATCACGCCGCACTCGAGCTGACGCGGTCGAACGCGATCGACGTCGTCTACTGGCCGACCATGGATCCGACGGTCGTCAGCGGCACGAGGGAGCAGATACTGCACAGCTATCGCGAGGTCCGCGATCACCTGGCCGGCCTCATCGAAAGCCGGTTGCTCAAACGAAATGGCATCGCCGCGCAATCGGCATGAAAACAAATAAAGGAAAGCCTGATCAACAAGGTTCACAAACCTGCCTTGATTGTGTAGTTTCCGCCCAAATTTAAAGGCGCGCGTTGCGCTGCCTCTGCAACCCACAGGAAGAAAACCACTATATGCCGAAAGAAGAAGTCCTCGAATTCCCGGGAATCGTCACCGAACTTCTGCCGAATGCGACGTTCCGCGTGAAGCTTGAAAACGAACACGAGATCATCGCCCATACCGCCGGCCGCATGCGCAAGAACCGCATCCGCGTTCTCGCCGGCGACAAGGTGCTGGTGGAGATGACGCCCTACGATCTGACGAAGGGCCGCATCACCTACCGTTTCAAGTAAGTCTGCCCGCTCCCGTCCGCCGATGGTCGAGGTTTCATGGCGCTGAAATACAAGCTCATTCTGGCCTCGGGCTCGCCCCGTCGCGTCGACCTCCTCAACCAGGCCGGCATCGAGCCTTCGCGCCTGATGCCGATGGATATCGACGAGACGCCGAAGAAGTCGGAGCATCCGCGTTCGCTCGCCCGAAGGCTATCGGCCGAGAAGGCCGAGGCCGCACTTGCCGCCATCAAGGGCGATATCACCTGGAAGGGCAGCTATATCCTCTCCGCCGATACGGTGGTCGCCGTCGGCCGGCGCATTCTCGGCAAGGCTGAATTCGCCGACGAGGCGCTGAGCTCGCTACATCTCTTGTCGGGACGCAACCATCTCGTCTATACCGGCATTTGCCTGGTGACGCCCGATCGCAAGATCCGCCAGAAGATCGTCGAGACCAAGGTGCGCTTCAAGCGGTTGTCCGGTTTCGAGATCGAGAATTATCTCGCCTCCGGCCAGTGGCGCGGCAAGGCTGGCGCTTACGGCATCCAGGGCATTGCCGGCACTTTCGTGCAGAAGATGGTGGGTTCCTACACCAATGTCGTCGGCCTGCCGCTCTATGAAACCATTCTGCTTCTGACCGGCGAGGGCTTCGATGTGCATAGCCGGTGGCCTGAGGGCTGACCGACGGCCGATGCTTAAAGCGCGTCACGATCTTTCAGATCCGCGCGTCGCGCTTTAAGGCTTTTTTCTCGCATGTCGTTGTTGCAACACCGCTGACACTGTTGCGCGCCATGCTCTAGGACGGACCGATCATGCCCGAAGACAAGAAAGCCGCCGCCAAGGTCGAACCGCTGCGCAAGACGCGCCCTTGCCCGGGATGCGGCAAACCATCGAACCGCGAACATTACCCCTTCTGCTCCAACCGCTGCCGCGAGGTCGATCTCTCCCGCTGGCTGACCGGCTCCTACGCCATTCCGGTGGCCGACGACGAAACGAAGGCCGATTACCCGGATGAGGAAAACTAGGAGATTTCCTCCCCGAAGCTCTTATTTTTCCACATGAATCCGCAAAATTGGCAAGACCGTCAAAAAAGAGTCATTTGACGCTTGCCATGGCCGAACAAGATGCTATAACCCCGCTCGCTTCCGGGGCGAACCAAGGCCCCGCAGTTCTTTTCATCAAGAACACCCTCGCGAAGCAGGTTGGCCCAGGTAGCTCAGTTGGTAGAGCAGCGGATTGAAAATCCGCGTGTCGGTGGTTCGATTCCGCCCCTGGGCACCATTCAGTCTTCGGCCCATTCTAAAAAACAGCCTCCATGCGTGGTTAATTTGATCTGCCCACCCGCTTCCCGTCGCCTTTCGGTCAGCACCTGATCGTTCGCGACCTGTGTAATCTTCGCTATCCAGTGCAAGGTGGTTCCGAGATCGGTGTTGATCGCCGACAGCCGGCGCGCCTCAAAGCGTCTGCGTGGTCGAGAATTCACGAGGTCGACTGTTCACGCGACCAATCCTGCGATGCGTGGAACAAGCCACAACATCGCCGCGGTTCCGATAATGTAGGCGCCGACCTGGCGGGCTTGTGCGGGTGGGACGGTCACCAGTGCTCCTGCCAATCCGAGCAAGACCGAAGCCGCGGCCACGAAGATCAGTTGTCCCGCCTCGACGCCCAGGTTGAAGGTTAGCAGGCTCAGCGGCACGTCGGATTGTGGCAATCCCATTTCCATCAGGGCGCCGGCAAAGCCGAAGCCATGCAGCAGACCGAATACGAAGGCTACCACCCATGGAAGCCTTTCGGAAAGCCGTGTCTCACCTGGCTTCATTCTAACAAGTTCGCTCGCAACGAAAGCGATGCTGAGAGCAATTGTCGCTTCGACCGGCTTCTGCGGCAGACTGAAATAGCCGAGCGAGGCCCCAGCCAAGGTGATGCTATGGGCAATCGTGAAGGCGGTGATGGTCTTGATCAGCATCCCGCGCTCTCGAATGAGCAGCAGAAGGGCGAGAACGAAGAGCAAATGATCGAGACCGGAAAGGATGTGTTCGACTCCCAGCAAGAAATAGATTCGAGCGATGTCGAGGCTGCTCTTTGCACCTGCCACGGCGAAAGAGGGTGCAGCCGGCATGAGGCGCACGACCTCTGTGTCGCCGTTTTGATATGCGATGCGAACGAGCGCTTCCGTCATGGTCGACCTGAGTCCATCGATGGTGATCTCGCCGCCTTTCAGTCCGCCTGCACAGATGACCGTCCAGCGCTGGAGATAGGCGCTGCCGCCGATCGATCTTGCTCGGTCTGTTTTTTCGACGCATGGCTTCGGCAGTATTGCATTGAGACTGAGGCGCATGTTGCCCTGCGCCGGCACCTTCCAGATGACCGCGAACTCGTCGCGTGCCGTTTCGCGCAGGTCGAGATAGGCAGGCCTGATTTCGTGAGCAATACCTGAGGTGGCCAGGAACAGCGGGACAAGCACCGCCAGCAATGCGCCGAACCGCATCATCGGCCGGCTTCCGCACTGACAGGGAATTCGATGCTTACCATATAGTGCTTGAGCAACTCGGCAAATCGCCCGTCTTCCAAGGCCCGCCGCTTGGCGTTCGTCCATTCCCGCGCAACGGCATCCCGCACCTCGTCGAGCGCTGGCACTCGGCCGGGCATGCGTCTGGACACCCGGACCAGATGGAGCCCGAAACTGCTGGCGATGGGGCCTGTCCATTGATCCAGGGGGGCCTTGTCGAGTTTCTCGGGGAATTCGACGCCGAAGGTTTGCCCGATCGCCGTCTTGCTCGAAAGCGGTAGGTCGGAAGGAAGCAGCGTCGGGTCGCCCAATAGGCTAGGATCCGCGGCGGGATTGGCCTGCAGCGCTTCGAGGATGGAGGCTGCGTCCCGAGCGGTGCTGTCGCCGTGCCGCTGCGGGTTGAGATATACTTGCTGGAAGGCAAGCATCGGATCAATCTCGAACGTGGCTGCGTTGATCTGCAGATAGGCTTGGAGGTCTGCGTCGGTCGGCGTCAGAACGTCGGCGGCGGCGTCGACGAATTCCATTTTCTGACGCAAACGGCGGCGAACGACCGTGTCGTCTCTGTCGAGCCCGAGCGCCAGCGCCTCGCGCACCAGGACTTCTTCTTTCACATAGTCGTCGATCAGGCCCTTCAATTCCTCCGAGGTCGGCGGCCGCTGCCAGGTCTTGGTGAATAGAATGGCCATCTGCTCGATCTTCGGCGCCGTGACGACGATGCTGCCCGGCTTGTTTTGGATATCCGCGCCAATGAGCCGGTAACCGGCGAAGATCACCAATGCGAGCAGCAGGAAATGAACCAGCGGCTCCCTTAGCATGGATTTCAGCCAGATCGTTCCTGTTCGTTGGCTGGAGGGTGGAGCGGTCGGTCCGGCGGCCTGTTCAGCCGCGGTCATGGCGTATACCAGATCGGCGAGGTGTAGGCGCGCTCGGTCACCGTCATCCGCGTTCCCTCGAGCGGCTTCGTTCCGTACCGTTTGGCATCATAGGCAGTCCATCGCGGCGTCGGAATTTCGATGACGCGCCCGTAGTAAAAAGCCTTCTGCTTGGGATCGAAGCTGGGATCCTTCCAGATGGCGATCAGTTCCGGAGCGCCGATCGTATTGGTCCATGTCGCGTTTTCGACGTTCACGGTGCTGCCGACCGGCGGCAGCTTGCCGTCGGCGCCTGGTTTGCGGTCCCCGCTCCAGGCGACATCGTACACCTGCTCATGCGTCTCGCCCTTGTCGTCCAGCCAGCCCTTGACGATCTGGTAGCGGTCGAGATTGGCCCCGATCGGGTCCCGCAGCGCGGCGACGAGGAACGACGGTGCCTTTCCTTCCGGCGCTGCTCTGAGATCGCCACCCATGGGAACGCCCTTGGCGTAGCCGATTTCACCGGGGTTGCGGGTCTCGGCGTCGGCTTGTTCGAAATTCCAGCCGCCGAAGAAGCGTACGGCCATGCGCGATCCCGTTGTGGCATAGGTCTCCTTGCGTTGCATGGCGTCCCATATCGACTCGCGCGTATTTTCAACCGCCCAGACAGCCGCGTATCCCGACGCGCCGACTTCCCAGTCCATCACCGTGATGCCGGTCTTGTCGTCCTTGACAAAGGTTGCAGTCAGACGCTCGGGGCTCGGCTCCTGCGGCGTGGTCTTGCCGAAGAAATTTTCCTCCTCCATCGCCGAAAGGCCCGTGTGTGCATCGGAGCTGCCGACCAATCCGAACTTGTAAGGGTTCGTACCGAGCTCGGCTTCGAGTTTGAGGCCGTTCTTCAATGCAGACCGTGCATATTCGAACTCGAGCATAGCAGGCGTCTTGCGTTCGCTGGCATCGAGATTGCCGAAATCCCAGATCTCGAAATCAGCAAACTCATCGTTCGGCGACAGCAACGGGTGTGCCTCTCCGGTCCCCTTCGTCTGGGTCGTTTCGTAGAGGCGTTCCCACCTGGCGCGCTGCTCGACATAGGTCTTGTCGACCGGCTTGCCGGTGAAGGATTCGATCAGCGGGAACATGCGCCCATTGGAGAGATTGCCGTTGTGCGCAATCGCCAGCACGTTGCCGCCGGTCTTGTCCTCATAGGCCTGCATCCACTGCCATAGATCGCGCGGGTTGTCGCTGCCCAGTGGTTTCAGCGTGGTATAGGGTACGACCTGGGCGGCCTTGTCGGCATTGTCGCGGAAGATGACGTTGCGATGGAGGTTGTTACCTGCCGTATTGGACGTCCATTCATAGCCGATGAAAGCCGTGAACCGCCCCGGATCGTTATATTCCTCGGCAGCCTTTATCGTGTCCTGCCATGCGTTCTTGTAGGGACGCGTGTCCGGCCCATAGATCATGCTCTGGGGAAGCGTTCCCTTGCCGAAGCTGAAGATGATTTGAAGCGCCGCGGTAGCGCCCTGGCCTGACTTGATCATATCGTACCAGGTCTTCGCCTGCGGATCGGCGATCACTTCGGCCTTGCCGGCGAACAGATCGGGGAACATGCCCATGTTGTCGGAGTGATCGGCCACGACCAGAAAGTCGAGCGGCCGTGACAGCTTCGCAGGCTGGCCGCTTGAGGCCATGACCTCCTCGCCACGGGCGAAGCGGTAAGCGTCACGTGGCGTCAACCTCGCGCCGAACGCGCCGGCGTCGAAGGAGGCTCCCGTATGCAAATGCGTGTCGCCAAAAAGCGGGCGGGTCGGAAAATTTCGTCCCGCATAGGGCGAGTAGAGAGGTTTACTGGTGAATACCCGTCCAGCCGCCCCGCTGTCCAGAGTGCCGATATCGGTGGCCTGCTGAGCCACGGTCGGTAAAGCAGAACCGAGGCTTATCAGCCCGGCAATCAAGAGTTTCCCAGGTGTCCGTTTCATGGCTCTCCCCCTCCACTGTGCGAACATTACACTATCGAAGCGGCGCGCTCCTTGATTAGCATCAATGACCGGAGCCCCTGTCCCGGCGAAATCAGCCTTGATATCCTCTGAGGCCGGCCCTGGCGTGCCGACCGCATACATGCCGGTCGGCAGGGTGATGGAGGTCCGACTGGGCTCCCCTTACGGGCGTTCAGTCCTTCATTGAAACTTGCTGGTGCGACTCTTGCGCCTCGGCTAATATGCAATGGTGAAGCGCGGCAAGGGGGAAATAAGAAGAGCAGATTTGCTTCAACAATAAAGGTCAATCCGGATGATACCGGTGATCACTGCAACCGTTGAAAGAAGGTTCTCGAAGTACTGGAGGGGGAAGATGAAACGTAGAACTGCGCTTACCACGGCGTTCATTGGGGGGTTTCTATTCAGCGCTGGCGCCATGGCCGCTGACATCAAATCGCCGCTGACGCCGGAAGCTCATCAAGCTGAAACCGAAACGGGATGGACATTCGCATTCGCGCCCTACTTCTGGGCGGCAGGATTATCCGGCGATGTCGCGCAATTCGGACTGCCGACTGTCGATGTCGACATGAGCTTCAGCGATATTTTTGACCATCTCGACTTCGGGGCCATGGCTATTGGCGAGGCCCGCTACGACCGCTACAGCATTTTCGGCGACATCATATACACCAAAATTTCCGGCTCAGCAGGTACGCCCAGAGGGTTCATTGCCTCCGACGTAGAAGTTTCGACGGAGACATTCGCAGGCTTGCTCGGCGTCGGCTACTCGGTCATCGATGACAACACCTCGCGACTTGATGTCGTCGGAGCGGCGAGGGTCTGGTCTGTCGACACCGATATTTCGTTCAGCGGTGGCGTTCTGGATGGGGTGACGCGAAGCGATGGCGAGACATGGGTGGACGCGATGGCCGGCTTTCGCGGAAACTACTCCATCACGCCCGAGATCTATCTGACCGGATGGGGCCTGATCGGCGCCGGCCAGGCCGACCTCGATTGGGACGTCGCTGCTGCGATCGGCTACCGTTTCGGCGAGACCGTTTCAGCAGTCGTCGGCTACCGTGCCCTGGGCGTCGATTTCAGCAATGACGGCTTCGTCTTCGATGTAGTGCAACAGGGCCCGATTCTGGGATTGGTCATGCATTTTTGACCTGGTTTCAGGCAGACTTGCGAGCCAATGTCGAGGGCTAAGCCCATGCCGAGCCCCGCGCGGAAGTCCATCGTAGCCTTCAGCGGGCGGAGTGGCTGGCGCTGCGCGCAAAAACGAAAATTTGACGAACCGGCCCGGCAACTTCAGAATCGCTTCACAAACACGCATCTACCCGATGCTCGCCAAAACTTCGGATATAACGGAGAATTTCGTGGCCTGCCACCGTCTGTAGTCGAGGACGAATTTTGCGGAAATCCAGCAATCTCCGGTCATTTGGGCAGCCTCCCACCCGAGTAGTCCTTGATTTTGCGCGGCCGCCAACAATCTGCCGGCATGACTGCGGGAAATGACATATTCGGCCGCCGTCAATCGTGCGGAGACATCGCCCACCCAGGTGCGTTCACCTACGACCGGCGCGAGTGGCACACGCGACATGAGGTCATGCAATATATTGCTTCCGGATTCGGACCTCACGAACAGCGCGATGCTTTCTGGCGGACTGTACCAATCCGGATTGTTAAACAGCCGGCGGGCGATACGCGGCTGAGCGCGATAGAGAATTGTCTCATCCGCCTCCGACCGGCTACAGCGGTCTCCCGCGTCCATGCCGTCCAGGGAACGAAGGTGCCCTTCGAACCATTGTCGGATCAAGGCTTCAGCATAGGCGCTTGCCTGTAATGGGTTGGCGCGCCGATCCGTCGTCGCCACGGGCTCGAATAGTTTGTAGTAGGCCATCTCCTTCAGATGGGCGACCGCGGTGTTATGGCTGGCGACGTGATTCTCGACCAGAAACTTTGCAAGGTTGGAAGCGGTCAAAGGAGGACGGGACGGGTCGAGCTTCCGCTCAAAATGCAATGCCAATGCCGCCTGGCTGAGCAGCCACTTCTGCAGATCGGCAACGTAACGCACTATTCTGGGCGCACTGCGATGGATTGCCAGCAGCTCGGAGGCGGATTCGCGCAGAGCCGCGGCAAAGGCGGCGTCCGCCATGAGATCTTCAACACTGTAGCTGCGGCATCTGGTCTGCAGTGAGGCTGAACATAAAGATATCGACATTTTGAAACCGAAGTGCATGCGATGCTGGCGCGAGATAATAAAAACCGCGGATGGTCAAAAGTCACTGCGAGAGTCAGTAACTGGCAAGCTAATTGCCGGTCGAGTGCGCGGCACCGTCGACGGAAGCTGCAGCGTCTCTGGCCCCGCTGCGTCACGATCGCCGGTTGAATGTTGCGAGCATCGCCGCGCCGACCAGACCGGACAGCAGAGATCCCAGCAGGATGCCCATCTTCACATGGTCTTGGACGGTGGGGTCGTTGAATGCCAGCAACCCGATGAAGAGGCTCATGGTAAAGCCTATGCCGCAGAGGGCGGCCACGCCGATCATTTGCCCCCAGCTCGCCTTCGCGGGAAGGTCGGCCAGGCCGAGTTTGACGAGCAGAAAGACCGTGCTGAGAACGCCGGCCAGTTTTCCAAGTAGCAGGCCCGCCGCCACGCCGAGCGTCAATGGTTCTGTCAGCGTGGCTGCCGAGGCGCCGATGAAGGAGACGCCGGCATTGGCAAAGCCGAAGATCGGAACGACGATGAATGCGACTGGCCTGTGGAGGATGTGCTCGAGGTGGTGCAACGGCGACTGGTCGTGGCTTGCCTCGGGCGTACCAGGCGTCACCTTCAGCGGAATCGTCAGAGCGAGAAGAACGCCGGCCAGCGTCGCGTGGATGCCGGATGCGAAAACGAGCACCCACAGCACGGCGCCGAGCAGCAGATACGGCCAGAGCTTCAAAATCCTGGCGCGGTTCATGCCGTAGAGCGCCGCAAGCACTGCCGCAGCCCCTGCAAGCGCCAGGAGGTTGAGATCGTTCGTGTAGAACAGCGCAATGATCACGACCGCCCCCAAGTCATCGATGATCGCGAGTGCCGCCAGGAAGATCTTCAACGAGGCAGGCACCCGTGGGCCGAACAGCGAGATGACGCCGAGCGCGAATGCGATGTCCGTCGCGGTTGGGATCGCCCAGCCGCGCAGGGCGGCCGGGTTTTCCCAGTTGAACAGGATGTAGAAGAGGGCGGGGAAGAGCATGCCTCCCATTGCCGCCGCGCCCGGCAGGATGCGGCGGCTCCAGCTGGAGAGCTGGCCATCGAGCATTTCGCGCTTGATCTCGAGCCCGACGAGGAGAAAGAAAAGCGCCATCAGCGCGTCATTGATCCAGTGCAGCAGGCTGAGCGGCCCCAGATGGATGTGAAGCGCGTGGAAGTAAGCCTCTGCGAGTGGTGAGTTCGCCGTCACGATCGCCGCCAAGGCGACTGCCATCAGCACGAGACCGCCCGACGCTTCGCTGTCGAGGAACTGACGAAGGGTGGATCGGATGAGGCCTGGAGAGATTGGCGACGACACCGGTCAGCGCTCCCTTTGTTTTGGAAGGTTGATCTTCAGTCTCCGTCGATTTCGGGAAAGCCCGCGGCGCACGCAGCACACGCCATCCCCTGCAGGATAAAGGGGCCGCATCGCCATTTCCAGCGAAATCGACCCGATCCGGAAAGATCATGGAGAGGCGCAGGGTTCGTTGGACCTGCCATTCGCTTCATTTTCACTGAAACGAGTAACCAGCCGGCACCATCTGCGTTTCTATCGTGAAGGTGACGATGTCGCCGAGTTCGGGGATTGCGAAATCCAGCCCCCAATCGCTGCGACGGATGCTGCCGGTCGCCGAGAAGCCGATCTTCGGGACGCCCATCATCGGGTGCTCCGCCATTGAGCCGTTGAAGGTCACGTCGAGCGTTGCCGGGTGCGTCACGCCGCGCAGGGTCAGGAGGCCTTCGACGGTGCCGGTCTTCTCGCCCGTCACGTGGATCGTCCTGGAAACGAAGGTGATCGGCTTGGCTGCAAGGAAGTTCTCGTCTCCGCCGATCTCCGCATCGAAGTTGACCTTCTCAGGCCAGGGATAGTCGGTGCGGACCGAAAGCGGATCGATCGTGACCGAAAGCGTGGAGGTTTCCGGCTTTTGCGGCTTCCAGTCGAGCCGCGCATCGACTCCGGTAAAGCGGGCCGTGTAGTGGGACAGGCCGGAATGGTCGAAGGACCAATTGAAACTCGAATGCGAAGGATCGGTCTTGTAGGCACCGCCCGGTGCAGGATCAGCGGCGGCGGCAGAGGTGAAGGCCGTGCTCAAGGCCAGAGCAAGGGTGCATGCGGTTGTACGAAGCATTGATAGTTCCTCGGATGTGAAATGGTGTGGCTGTCGGCTCAGGCCGCCTTGTCGCGGTGGATCGTCTGGAGGCGCTCCCAGACGCGGCCGGGCTGGGGGATGTCGAGATCGAATACTGCCTGGAATGTGTCGCCGAGATGGCTCGCGCTCGTAATGCGCTCCTCGCTGAGGCTGTTCGCCGTCACACGGCGCAGACGGTCGTTCTGGAGGGCGACGTAGCCGTCCGCCGTGTGCCGCAACACCGCGAGCGCATGGGTGAACGGCGAGCCGGGATCGTGCATCAGCCAGCCTTGTGTTGCGGCCATCGCGGCTTCGTCGCTGTGGTCGAGCCGGAAATCGAAGCTTTTCGCGATGCCGAGCACCTGATTATTGAAGCGCAGCCAGCTCCCGTCGGCCGGCATGATGGAGAAGTCAAAGCCGCGTTGGCTGATCGGCCCGGCCACAAGCGGCACCGGCTCGATGATGGCGTCGGCTACGCCGACCTCGGCGAGATAGGAACGGTCGAGGTCGACCCGCAGCGTCAGATGATTGCCGATGGCGATGTCGCCGAGCTTTTCGCGATCGACGGCGCCGCAAAGGCGGGTCACACGGAAACCCAGGGCTGCAAGCGCGGCGCCGAAGAGGCCGTTCATCTCATAACACCAGCCGCCGCGCCGCCCCTCGACCATCTTGGCGAATGCCGCAGCCGGGGTGATCTGGGAAGGCCATCCCATGAAGGCGTCCAGTGCCTCCCATGTAAAGCTCATGAGATGGGCGCGGTGCAACTGCGACAAGCTGTCGATGTCGAGGCGCGACGGCCGCTCGACTCCGATCCGGGCCAGATAGGCATCTATCTGTGGGGCTGTCAGGGGCATTGCGTTTTCATTTGAACGTGCATGTGTCATCGTTCGGTCTCCTTTCATTGGACCGTTGCTCAGGTTCGGCGGTGCGACTCTGTTGGTTCAGGCGACCTTGCGGCCGTCCTCAGGTGGGAAGGTCAGCCCGAAACTTTTGGCGACCGAGGCGACCTGCTCAGGTGTTTCGGGCTTGCAGAGTTCTACGATCGAAAAGAAACTTTCGAACCCGCCCGGTGTGACCACGACCATGAGGTGGCCCTCCGTTTTCCCCACATTGCGGAAACGGTGTGGCACACCACGCGGCAATGCGATGCAGCCGCCTTCCGCAAGTTCGACATAATCTCCGGCGCACCAGAAGCCGAAGCGCCCGGCAAGCACGCGGAAGAACTCGTCCTCGCGCTCGTGTACGTGCAGCGGCGGTCCTTCGCCGGCCGGCACGAAAGCTTCGAACATGCCGAGCGAACCGCCAGTATTGGCCGCCATTATGCGGATGACATGCTTGCCGAACGCCATTGCCGGCGTCCCACGCCCGGACGGCGAGACCGCAGCTTGGGTGAATGTCATCATGTCGGGTCTCCTTTGCTTGAGTACGCCCCACCGATTACTTTGCGCCCTCTCCTATGATAAGAGGGATTAACTGACATCATTGTTCGGATAATTGTACTCATGAAAACGCTTGATCCGCTTGACGGGATTGCCGCATTCCTAACGGTTTCCACGCATCTGAGCTTCACGAAGGCGGCCGAGGAACTGAGCATGGCGCGGGCGACGGTCGGCGCCCAGGTCAGGCAGCTCGAGGATCGCCTTGGCATCCGCCTCTTTCAAAGATCGACGCGCAAGATCGTCCTGACGGAGGCCGGGGCAGCCTACAGGGAAGCGCTTTCGGGAATTCTGCCGCAGATAAGAGAGGCCGAACGGGCCGCAATCTCGTTTCAGAAGGAAGCTGTCGGGCGATTGCGGGTGTCGGCGCCACCCGACCTCGGGCAACTCGTGATCGTGCCGGCAGTTTCGGAGTTCCTCAAACTCAATCCGGCTGTGTCTATCGAACTCGACCTGTCACATCGGCCCGTGAACTTGGTCGAGGATGGCTTCGACCTTGCAATTCGAGGCCGCCTTGAGGTCGATATCAATCTCATCACCCGACAACTGGCGACATCGTCAATCGTAATTTCCGCTTCACCGGCCTATATTGCCGAACACGGGGCACCAATGACGCCGCACGACCTCGCTCACCACGCCTGCCTCCACTTCGCCGAACTAAGATGGGGGCGGATTTGGCCGTTCAGCAGGGACGGTGAGGAGTTTCGCATCCCCATCGTACCCCGCCTGGAACTTAATCACAGTCTTGGTCTGCGCGACGCCGCCGTGCTCGGACTCGGCATTGTCCTTCTGCCCGACTTTATCGTCGGGGAAGACCTCAGGCAGGGCCGGTTGGTCCGTCTTCTCCCAGATTGGGATATCAGTACGATACAGTTGCAAGCGGTCTATCCGGCCAATCGCCATATCGCGGTAAAGGTCCGACGCTTCGTCTCGTTCCTGGCAGGCAAACTGCGACTATAGACGAGGTCCCAATCACCTATGGCATACAGCCTATCGAGACGCTGCTGAGCCCGTTCCCTGTCTCGAAGAATGCGGCTACTCCACCGGAATTTCGACCCCGATCGCGCCGATCATTCATCACCGCGGCGACGAACGAGCTTTACATCGTGAAGGGTGTTGCCGGCATTCTGCTGCGCCTGATGCTCGACTGGCATCTGAGCGATGGCAGAAGCGAGTTCACGAACCGAGAAACGCGGTTGACCGCCGGCGCACGCATGCCGGAGATCAAGGACAATCTCGAAACCCGGCTCTTGCTGTTGCGCCGCCGGCTTGAAGAAAAGCAGGCGCCCATCCGCCTCGCCCGCATCGGCAGGGGCCGCGTCAGGCTGGAGGCGGAAGGACCGCTGTTCCTGGAAGCCGTCGCAGGGGAATCCCCCTAAGCTGAGTGCCGGCGCAATCCTCCGGCGGCGCCTGCGCCAAACGAGCACCACCACTGTCCCACGAGCAAAGCCGTACCATCGTGCGAAGGCCGATCACCAATTCGTGTTCGTCATGCCTGTAACAAGCGGGATCGTCGGCTCGAAAGAGGGATTACGCGGCCGATGACCGGTGCGCGGATATTTGCAAGAGGAGACCATCCATGAACCGTTCCACTCTCACCCTCGCCCTCGCAGGCTCGCTCGCCACTGCGATTTCATCCGCTGCCTTCGCCGCGCCGCTGCCGGCGGAGAAAATGGTGGGCAACGAGAAATGCTATGGCATCGCGCTCAAGGGTCACAATGATTGTGCCGCCGGTGCCGGCACGACCTGCGCCGGGACATCGACGATGGATTATCAGGGGAACGCCTGGAAGGCCGTCCCGGCCGGCACCTGTGTCAGCATGAATGTCAACGGGCACATGGGTAAGCTCGAGCCGACCAAAGGCTGACCCGAAAGCGGAGGCCCGACACCCGGGCCTCCATCTTTTCTGGCCAAATCGGGAGAATTGCGATGACCGTTTCAACAAACCGACCTGTCCTCCTGCCTGCGCGGGCCGGCCTCGGCTTAAAACCCGAGCATTACGACACTATTCTGGCCGATCTGCCGGATGTCGGCTTCTTTGAGGTCCATGCCGAGAACTACATGGGCGCAGGTGGGCCGCCGCATTGCTATCTCCAAGCCATCACGGAACACTATCCGCTGTCGCTGCACGGTGTCGGCTTGTCGATCGGCGCGGCGCGCGGGCTCGACACGGCGCATCTGAATCGACTTCGCAGCTTGATCGACTGCTATCGGCCGCAGAGCTTTTCCGAACATCTGGCCTGGTCGACGCATGAAACGGGATTTCTCAACGATTTGTTGCCGCTACCCTACACGGAAGAAACGCTGGCACGCGTCGTCGACCATGTCGATGAAACGCAACAGGCGCTCGGGCGACAATTGCTGCTGGAAAACCCTTCCACCTATACACTATTCGCCGACAGTACGATCGATGAAGTGGATTTTCTGGGGGCGATCGCGCAGCGGACGGGCTGTGGCCTTCTGCTCGACGTCAACAATGTGATGGTCTCGGCGGTGAACCACCGGCTCGATGCCGCCACCTATATAGATCGTTTTCCGGTCGAGCTCGTCGGCGAGATTCACCTTGCCGGCTACGACGAAACCGTCGACTCCACCGGCGACCGGCTGCTGATTGACGCGCACGCGACGGCCGTGAAGAGCGATGTATTGGCGCTCTACGAACATACCCTCGCGCGCACCGGCGCACTCCCGACGCTGATTGAATGGGACAATAATGTTCCGGATTTCGCCACACTGTATTCAGAGGCGAAACGTGTGGATGCGATGCTCGCCGCCGAAACGTTTCGCCGCGGCGGGCACCGGACCCGGGCGGCGTGACGATGGATTTCCCAACTTGCCAAACCGCCTTCGCCGATGCCTTGCTGCATGCCGAGCGGCCGGTGCCGGACGGCGTGATCAATGCACGCGGCAAGCCCGACGCGGCGCGGTTTGCGGTATACCGCAACAATGTATTCGTCGGGCTGACAAAGGCGCTGGCGCAACGCTTTCCGGTGACGGAGAGGCTCGTCGGTTCGGAATTCTTTGCGGCCATGGCGCGGGCCTACGCCCAGAATCATAAGCCGGCCTCGCCGCTGATCATGGAATATGGCGACGATTTCCCCGACTTCATCACAGCTTTCGAGCCTGCAGGCACGCTTGTCTACCTGCCTGACGTCGCCCGGCTCGAGGCCGCTTGGACGGAGGCTTACCACGCCGCAGACAGCGCGTCTCTCGATCCTGCGGCACTGAGAGCCGTGGCGCCCGAGATTCTTTCGGATTTGCGGCTCGTCCCGCACCCCTCGGCGCACCTGATCCTATCGAATTTTCCGGTTGGTTCGATCTGGAGCGCACATCAAGAGGAGATGGTTTCGCCGGTCTCCGACTGGGGCGGCCAAGCGGTCCTGGTCGTGCGACCGGAGATGTCGGTGAATGTTCATATCCTGCCGCCGCGGGACGCCGTTTTTGCAGCCGCCTTGTTCAATGCCGCCACTCTTGGCGAGGCGGCAGAGGCGGCATTTGCGGCTGCCCCCGAATTCGATTTCGGAACGGCGCTGGTCGGCCTTGCCGGTCTCGGCGCGTTCAGCACCCTTCAACAGTATAAAGGAAACTCCACATGAAAACCGAAATGGTCCCTTCGTACGGCTTTGGTGCTGCCGCTGCCTCCCTCGTCACGCGTGCGGAAGGCCTGCTCGCCTCCGTTCCCAGGTCGCTGCCGCTCTTGGCATTGCGTTTTGCGCTGGCTATTCCCTTCTTCAAGTCGGGGCTGACGAAATGGGACGGCTTCCTGACGCTTTCATCGGGCGCAAGATATCTTTTCGAGCAGGAGTTCAAGCTTCATGTCTTCGGCAGCGCAGTCGCCTACCCGTTTCCTCTGACGATGGCGACGGCCGCCGGAATCGGAGAATTGGTCCTGCCAATTCTGCTGATCCTCGGCCTGGCCACACGCTTCGCTGCTCTCGGTCTGCTTCTGATGACGGCGATCATCCAGCTCACCATCCCGGATGGCTGGGCGAATTTTCACTTGCCCTGGGCGGCAATGGCGCTGGCATTGGTCGTGTTCGGTGGGGGCAAGATCGCGGTTGATCCGTTTGTCTTTGCAGCGCCGCAAATGACGCGGCGGCCACACGCGTCATCTCCCCGAGGCGGCGCTCAGCCGGGATGAAGCCTTGCGCCGGACCGGAAAGATGCTGGCGTAGAACTGTCCGGCGTCAATGGCGTCGGCGGCTGCCACGCTCTCGACCATCTCATGGTCCTGCGATCCTGCCGCAGTGCTGGCATCCAACACGCTAGCGGCCGGTGCTGTGATCAACGTCAGCAATGGAAGGAACTCGAAGCGCAGCCGGAACCGACCAGCGTTTCGATCTCAGCCCCAGCCTGGGCCTTGCCCCGTCCACCGGATTGGCCGGGCCGAGGCGCTCCGGTTTTCGAAGCGAAGTGTCTCCGCCGCTCCCCCGAGCGCGGCGGAGACACGCAGCGCGCCAGCTATGCTGCGGACTGGTCCCGCGCTGCGAAGATGCTCGCCTCTCCTGCGATATCGAGCACTGTGCGGCCCTCGATCGTTCCCGCTTTGAGATCGGCAAAGATATCGTTGATGTTGTCGAGTGGCGCCTTGGAGATTTCGGCGCGAACCTTGCCTTCGATAGCGAAAGCCAGCGCCTCATCGAGATCGCGGCGCGTGCCGACGATCGAGCCGCGTACGGTGATGCGCTTCAGCACGACATCGAAGATCGGTGTCGGGAAGTTGCCCGGCGGCAGGCCGACGAGGCTGACGGTGCCTTTGCGACGCACCATGCCGAGCGCCTGCGAGAAAGCGGGCGGCGAGACGGCGGTGACGAGAACACCATGCGCACCGCCGCTTGTTGCCTTCAGCACCTTCTCGACGGTGTCTTCAGCGCGTGCGTTGAGCGCGAGATCGGCGCCGACCTGGCGGGCAAGGTCGAGTTTGGCGGCAGCGACATCGAGAGCAACCACCTTGAGACCCATCGCTTTGGCATATTGGATCGCAACATGGCCGAGGCCGCCGACGCCCGATATCGCCACCCATTCGCCGGGCCGCGCTTCGGTTTCCTTCAGCCCCTTATAGGTCGTGACACCGGCGCAGAGGATTGGCGCGATCTCCGCGAAATCGACACCGGCAGGAAGGCGGGCGGCGAAAGCGGCCGAGGCAATGACATATTCGGCAAAGCCGCCATTGCAGCTGTAGCCGGTATTGTGCTGGTGTTCGCAGAGGGTTTCCCAACCGGTTTCGCAATATTCGCAGCGCAAGCAGGCATCGTGCAGCCAGGCGACGCCGACGGCGTCGCCTTCCTTGAATTCGGTGACGCCGGGACCGAGAGCAGCAACGACCCCGGCCGCTTCGTGACCGGGAATGAAGGGCGGCAACGGTCTGACCGGCCAATCGCCCTCGGCGGCATGCAGATCGGTATGGCATACTCCGCAGGCAGCGACCTTCACCAGGATTTCACCTGGGCCCGGAACAGGCACTGGCACGCATTCGATTGCGAGCGGCTTGCCGAACTCCCGAACCACTGCCGCCTTCATCATCTTACTCGTCATGATCTTCGTCCCTTCACGATGATTATCCGGCTCGGATAATGCAGGCATCGCACACTCGCCACATTGACCCATCGCAAAGAGCGGCCCCGTTGACCCAGAGGGAAGGGGGAGACTGTTCTGGCAGCCATCAATAAGAGAGGCCGGATACGAAACCGGCATGTCTGGAGGCACCACGGGAATGGGAGCGGCCATGAGATGTCTCCTGCACGAAAGTGCCGGCAGCCTGGCGCACATCACCCGGGAAGGCCTTAGCCGGCCTCGTCGAGGGACCTTGCCGCTTCAAGCAGAAGCTGCTTCATTTTCTCGCGAACCGTCTGAGCGCCAATCGCGGCGTCTGCGCTTCCAAAAAGCTGAACCGCTCTCGGTAACGCAGGCGCAGCGCCTGTAGGCAATCAAAACAGAAGGAGCGATGCCAGAGACAGAATGAGCGCGGGGAACATGACGACGGTTCCGAGTTTTAGAAACGTCCAGGCGCCGATATGCAGGCCTTCGCGGCGCAGCGCAGACAGCCACAAGATCGTTGCCAGCGACCCCGTCACCGACAGATTGGGGCCGAGATCGACGCCGATCAGCACGGCGCCGGCGATCTTGTCGGAGACGCCGGCCGCCTGAACCACGCTGCCGGCAAGCAGTCCGGCGGGAAGATTGTTCACGAGGTTGCAGATCACGCCGACGAGAAGGCCCGCCACGCCGATCGCCTGCGATTGCGAGGACGAGGCAAGCGCAGCCAGCTGATCAGAGAGAATGTTCGTCAGGCCGGTGTGATCGAGAGATTCGACGATGACGAATAGGCCGGCGACCAGCGGCAGAACGCTCCAGCTGATGCCCTTCATCGTCTCGGCCGGGCTTTGCCGCGTGAGCATCAGAACGATCGCGGTGGTGATCGTGCCTGCAACAAAGGTCGGCACGCCGAGATCGACATGCATCGCCGACGCCGCGATAAGAATAATGGCCGTCAGCAGGATTCCCCATCCCGCCAGCCGGGCGCTGTGGGAGAGGGGCGCCCGTTGCGTGTCCGCGGCAAGAGTGTCTTCTGCGAGGGCGCTGCGCTGCGTCCAGTAGAGGCAGAGGAACGTGGCGACGATCGAAATGATCGACGGCAGCATGAATGTCGACAGCCAACGGGACAGCGGCGGCATGTCACCGCCGGCAAAGATCACCAGATTGGCCGGATTGGAAATTGGCAGAACGAAGCTTGCGGCATTGGCGATGAAGGCGCAGATCAACAGATATGGCATCGGGTCCTTCACCCGCGCCGTCCGGCAGGCGGCATAGACGGCCGGTGTCAGCACCACGGCTGTCGCATCGTTGGAAAGAAAGACGGTGACAACCACCCCGACAAGATAGACCAGCACGAAGAGACGCCGGGGTGATCCTTTGGCGTAGGCGATTGCAATGGCGGCGATCCAGTCGAACAGGCCTTCGCGCCGGGCAAGTTCCGACAGCAGCATCATGCCGATCAAAAAGAGATAAACGTCGCCGCCCTTGGCGACGCCTGCCAGGGCATCATGGGGGCCGAGCAGGCGGAAGGCGAGCAGGAGCAGGGCGCCGAAGACGGCCCAGATCGCTTCCGGCCACCGAAAGGGACGGACGACGACGCCCATCGCAGTGAGGCCGGCGATCCCCCAGGTCATGGCATGTTCAATCATTTGCAATCGCGTTCGGTTGGGGCGCGGCAGAACAGCCGCCAAGGTTGATGCAAGAGCTTTTCGGGATCGAATACATGTTTGGTCGGGCAGTGACAAATCCGATTATCTTGAAAAGCCGCTAATACCAGAAGCAGCAGCTCAATCGGCCAACGGAACAATCACAGCAGGATCTGGTTTAACTCGCACCACGTATCTCCGGCGGAGGTGACGATGTGGGCAGTTCTGATTGGCGCCGCGCTCATAATTGGCGGCCTTGTTTTTCTCTTGCGGCCGACGCTTCGTCGAAAGCCGAGTGATCCGCACCTGATGCCGCAAGGCGGCGCCACGCTTGAACCGCGGCGCCAAGGGCTGAGATTTCTCAGCTTGGCGCGGAACTGGCCGGCCCTGGTTGTCATCGCGGTCGGTGCGGTTTTTCTGGTTTTCGGGAGCTACTGGTGACAGACACAGTGTTGGCCCACTCCGCAGCGCATCTCTCCCATCAAGATTCCCGGTTTGCCGCCGACGCCTTGAGAAGGCCTGCAGCCAAGGCGCCGAAGGCCTCGACAGCTTTCGGCAGCACATCCTGCGGCTCGTCACTGGCAGCGATCCAGAGGGCGGCATTGAGCGCGGCACCGTTGAGCAGCCGGGCGGCTGCTTCCGCGTCGACCGGCTTGAGGGCGCCCTGCGCGATAAGGCGATCGATTGTCTGCCTGGTTGCCTGAAGGCAGCTGCTCTGGCTCGGCCATTGTGACGGATCACCCAATACGGCAGGCCCGTCGAGCAGAACGATGCGTTGGACCTCCGGATCAAGCGCCATTTCGATATAAGCCGCGCCCTCTGCGAGCAGACCTTGCCAGTCATCACCCGCACGGGCGCCGATCTCCTGGGCGCGGGACGCCATTTCCGTTTCGATCTGATCGACGACTGCCGCAAGCAGCCCGCGCTTGTCTCCGAAGTTGTGGTACAGCGCTCCGCGCGTCAGGCCTACCTCTGCGGTCAGCTCATCCATCGACGCGGCCGCGTATCCCTTCTCGGCAAAAGCCTTTCGCCCGGCCGCGATCAGCTTCATACGATTTTCCTCCATCGTCTCGCTGCGCCGTTTGACCATCTCGTCTCCAAATTTTGGTATACGTCCCGTATATGAACTTGACATACGGCCCGTATGCAGGCATTTCATATACGCACCGTATATCAGATTACGCGGCGGGCTGTGAAGCTCCTTAGACGGCCTGCTGCTCATTGGTGTTCCATCAACGACAAGGATCGACAAATGGCCCAACGCGAAGCAATCTTTCCCGCAGGCAGGAATGCCCTTTACGAAAAACACGGCTATTCGGCCGCCATCCGAACTGGCGATCTTCTGTTCGTCTCCGGCCAGGTCGGCAGCCGTTCCGATGGTACGCCTGAACCCGACTTTGAACGCCAGGTTCGGCTGGCTTTCGACAACCTGAAGGCAACGCTGGATGCTGCAGGCTGCGGCCTCGACGACATCGTCGATGTAACGACGTTCCATACGGACCCCGAAAACCAGTTTGAAACAATCCTGGCCATCAAGCAGGAGCTTTTCAGCAAGCCACCCTATCCGAACTGGACGGCGATCGGCGTGAACTGGCTGGCCGGCTTCGATTTCGAGATCAAGGTCATTGCCCGCATCCCGTCCACCGCCCGATTTTAGGATGATGCCAGGCATCCCGTTCGGGCTGCATGGTTGGACTGTGACAATAGACGGGTGCCGGACGATGCAATCATCATTCGACTCGCGACCTATCGGGGGAAGAGCTCCGGGATGATCCTGCGGGCGCGATCGCGCAAAAACACCGCCTCTCGCTCGTCGACAAAGCGGTAAGGCCATCTCAGCCTGGTCGTGACCGGGCCCCAGTTGCCGATCACAGCGAGCAGTTTGTCGAGGGCGGCATTTGAATAGCCGCGGTCACGGCGAAACGGGACGATGTGATTGTCCATGAAGGCGCAGATGCGGCTTTCGATGTTGAGCGCCGCCTCGAGATCCCTGCGCATCAGCTCTGTCCAGGCCTGCGCGCCGCGGGGATGGAGACAGGCAACGTTCGAAAACGCCCCGGCGGCCACGCCCTGCTTCATGCCGGTTGCGAGATGGTGGCCTGGAATGAACAGCGAAAATTCGGGAAGGTGTGCTCGCGCCTGCGAAAACCAGGCATCGTCTCCATCGGCGACCTTCATCCCGACCACTGACGGGCAGGGGCCGCAAACCTCGCTGAGCTCGGCTGGCGACAGGACACGTTTCGCATGCGGCGGATTGTAGAGGATGAGCGGGATTCCTTGGGCGACGTCTGATGCCCGTTTCAGGAAATCGATGGCTTCGAGATTGGTGAGCGGCCACCAGTCGGGGAGGATTACCTGAAGCGCCAATGGCTTATGAACGGTTGCACGGCGCAGCCGATCGAGCATGATCATCGGATCGGGCTGGCAGGCGCCGATGACGAACGGCATTCCGGCCGCGCGGCAACGCGAGACCAGCACGTCCTGAATTCGCTCGTACTCCGCTTCGCTCTGGTTGTGGAATTCTCCCGCCGTGCCGTTCGAATAGATGCCGTCGACCCCGGCGGCGATCAGTATGTCAATTTCCTCGGCGAGCTTTTCGAAATCGATGCTGTCGTCGTCGGCGATGGGCAGCAGCAGGCTTGCCCAGTTGCCCGCGATCGGGTGGCGGCGGGTCGTGGTGGTCATCGCACGTCCTTCAATTCAGGTCATCACGGATGCAGGCCTTGAAATGACCGGGCTTCATTTCGCGCAGCTCCGGCACGGTCTCGCCACAGGCGGGCAGAGCGTTTGGACAGCGCGTGCGGAAGACGCAACCGCTCGGCGGATTGGCGGGGCTCGGAATATCGCCCTTCAGGATCTGGCGATCGCGCGGCGCATCGGGATCGGGCGAGGGGATCGCGGAGAGAAGCGCCCGCGTATAGGGATGCAGCGGCCTGGCATAAAGCGCGGCACTGGGCGCGATTTCCATGATCCGGCCGAGATAGAGCACGATCACCCGGTCGCAGATATATTCGACCACGGCGAGGTCGTGACTGATGAACAGCATGGCCAGATCAAGGCGCTGCTGCAGGTCGCGCAGAAGATTGATCACCTGCGCCTGGATCGAAACATCGAGCGCCGAGACCGGCTCGTCGGCGACGATGAATTCGGGCGCGAGCGTCAGCGCGCGCGCGATGCCGATCCGCTGCCGCTGGCCGCCCGAGAATTCGTGGGCATACCGGTTGACGGCGTCCGGCGGAAGATCGACCTGTTCGAGCGCCTCGCGGGCACGTTCTAATCTCTCTCTTGCCGTCCCCAAGCCCTGGATCCTCAGCCCCTCGGTCAGGATTTCGCCGATTGTCATGCGCGGCGACAGGCTCGCGAACGGGTCTTGGAAAATATATTGCATCCGGGGCCGCAGACGCCGCATTTCGGATGAGGACAAGGCGGTGAGTTCGGTACCGTCGAAGCGGACGCTGCCGGCCGACGGTTCGACCAGCCGCAGGACCGATCGGCCGATCGTGGTCTTGCCGCTGCCGGATTCGCCGACCAGCCCGACCACCTCGCCCTTGCCGATATCGAAGGATATGGCCTGCAGGACGGTCAGCCTGGTTCCGCGGGACGTATAGTGCTTGCCGAGATCGCGGACGGAGAGAAGGGGCTCGCTCATCTGATCTCCTGCCAGCGAATGCAGCGGCTGTGGTGGCGCGGATTGACCTCGGCCAGCGGTGGCACCGCCGGGCGGCAGGAGTCGATGGCAAATTTGCAGCGTGGTTGGAAAGCGCAGCCGGCCGGCATGTTCATCAGGCTCGGCACGACGCCGGGAATGGCCGCCAACCTTTCGCCCGCCTGCTTCATCCGGCTCGCATCGCCGAGTTTCGGCATCGAGGCCAGGAGGCCGATCGTATAGGGATGTCTCGGATTGCGGAAAACCTCGGCCACCGGCCCGGTCTCGACGATCCGCCCGGCATACATCACCGCCACCCGATGCGCGATTTCGGCGACGACGCCGAGATTATGGGTGACGAAGAGCATGGCCATGCCGCGTTCGCGTTGCAGCGTCTGCAGAAGGGCTAGAATCTGCGCCTGGATAGTGACGTCGAGCGCCGTCGTCGGCTCGTCGGCGATCAGCAGCGTCGGGTCGCAGGCAAGGGCCATGGCGATCGTGGCGCGCTGGCGCATGCCGCCGGAGAGCTCGTGCGGATATTGACCGGCGCGGCGCCCGGCATCGGGAATGCCGACGCTGTCGAGAAGGGCGACGGCCACATCCATGGCGGCCTTCCGGGCCGCCCGGCGATGGATGCGGATTGGCTCCGAAATCTGGTCGCCGATCGTGTAGACCGGGTTGAGGCTCGACATCGGCTCCTGAAAGACCATGCCGATGTCATTGCCGCGAATGGCACGCATGTCCTCTTCGATGAGCGCGACAAGATCGCTGACCGTACCGTTCTTGCGCTTCAAATGGATGCTGCCGGCGGCGATCGCACCAATATTGCGGGTCAGAAGCCGCATGACCGAAAGGCTGGTGACCGATTTGCCTGAACCGGACTCGCCGACAAGCGCAAGCGTCTCGCCGGCAGTCACCGTCAGATCGATGCCGTTCACCGCCGTCACTTCGCCCGAGCGGATACGGAAGACGGTCCGCAGCCCTTTGACGTCGAGAATGGTGTCGGCGGTCTGTTGCATGGCATCCATCAGGAAAGCAGGCCGGTCGCGCGCAGGATTTCGTCGATCCTAGTCGTTTCAGTCTCGTTGAGAGCCGCCCTCGGACGCGGCATCAGCGCCGTGTCGATGATGCCGAGGCTCTTCATCGCCGCCTTGAAGGCGCCGATGCCGGCGGCGCCGCCGCTGACGCGGCCCGCCCCGACTGAGACGATCTCGAAGAGCCGGCAGAGGCGCTCCTGCTCCTTGCGGGCCGCGACCCAGTCGCCACGCTGGGCGGCGTTCCAGAGCCTGACGTAGCCATGCGGATCGACATTGGCGATGCCGGGCACGACGCCATGGGCGCCCATCTGCAGTGCCGTGTCGACGACGATTTCGGAGCCCGTCATCAGGAAGACCTCGTTGTTGCCGGCGAGATCGAGCAGCACGTAACGGAAGTTGCCGTCGTCGCCGCTCGAATCCTTGATGCCGACGATCGTTCCCTCCTTCGCCAGCGTCACGCTGGTCTGGCGCTGCAGTTTCACATGCACGCAGACGGGAATGTCGTAGGCGATCAGCGGCACGTCGACGGCATCGCGGATATAGCGGAAGTGATCGATGATCTCGGACTGGCTGGTGACGGTGTAGAACGGCGCCGTGACGACAACCGCGTCGGCGCCGGCCGACTTCGCGATCCTGGCATGGTTGATGACCCTGTCGGTGGTTGGGTCGATGACTCCGACGATCAGCGGTACGCGACCATTGATGACTTTGGCCGAGTGCTCGATGATTTCCTTCCGGGTCCTTTCGTCGTGGAAGATCACCTCGCTGGTCGAGCCGAGCACGAACAGGCCATGGCATCCGGCCTCGATCAGGTTTTCGAGCACCCGTGTGTAGGACGGGTAATCGACCGTGTAATCCTTGTTCAGCGGGGTTATGACGGGAGGAACGACACCCTTGAATTTGCTCATTTTCGCTTTCTTTCGATCGTCAGTTTAGTTCGGTGCGAGGGTCGAAGGCATCACGAAGACCATCGCCAATGAAGTTGATTGCAAGGACGGCAAGCACCAGGAATCCGCCGGGAAACAGCCATTGCCAGGGATATTGTTCGAGCACGGCGGTAGAGCGGGCAGCATTCAGCATGTTGCCCCAGCTTGCCGCCGGTGGCGCAATGCCGAGACCGAGGAAGGAAAGGCCGGCCTCGAGCAGGATGGCATTGGCGATCTGCAGCGTCGCGAAGACGACGAGGATGTCGATCGAGTTCGGCAGGCCGTGGCGGAAGAGGAGATGCGGCAGACCCGCCCCCATGCCTCTCGCGGCCATCACGAAGTCACGTTCGCGAAGTTCGAGCAGCCGCGAGCGCACCATGCGCGCCAGCAGAGGCCAGGAGAGAAGTGAGATGACAAAGACCGTCGGCCAGATGCCGGTGCCGGCGATCGAGGCGAGCACCAGCAGGAAGATGACCGGCGGCAGCGTCATGACGAGATCGACGAACCGCATCGTGACCGCATCTGCAAAGCGGCCGGCAAGCGCCGAGACGGCGCCGACCAGGAAACCGATGATGGCGGACATGACGGTCGAGGTGAGGGCCACCAGCAGCGAAATGCGACCGCCGTCCAGGACCCGGGCAAGGATGTCGCGGCCGACCCCGTCAGTGCCGAACCAGTGTCCCGGCCCCGGCTGCGCATTCATTGCCATGAGATCGATGTCGTTGGGTTTGAAGCTCCACCACAGCGGATAGGAAAGGATTGCAACGATCATCAGCGCGATCATGCCGAGGCCGAGCAGCGCGGTCCGGTTGAGCAGAAAGCGATGCAAGGAGCGTATGATCGGGCCCGGGCTGCGGGCAGGGCTTCGTGCCAGCATCGCTCACCCCACCTTGATCCGCGGATCGACCACCGCATAGGCTAGATCGGTCAGAAGATTGACGACGATGACGCAGGCACCGATCACCAGCGTCGAACCCATGATGACCGGATAGTCGCGGCCCTCCACCGCATCGACCATGAGCAGGCCCATGCCGGGCCAGTTGAAGACGCTTTCGATGAAGATCGCGCCACCGATCGCAAGGCCGATGGTCGAGCCGATCAGCGTAATGACGGGAAGCAGCGCGTTGCGCAGGGCGTGCTTGGTGATGACCCAGAATTCGAAGACGCCTTTGGCGCGCGCGGTACGCACATAATCCTGGCTCAGAACCTCCAGCATGGAAGCGCGCATATAGCGCATGATCAGCGCTGTCTGGGCGACGGCCAGCAATGTCGCGGGCAGGATCAGGTGATGGAGAAGGTCGGCGATGGAGAATTCCTGGCCTGGCGTCAGCATGCCGCCCGAGGGCATCCAGTTGAAATAGACCGAAAAGAGATAGAGGCCGACAAGAGCGCTGAGGAAGGGTGGACTTGAAATACCGGTGACGGCGAAGACTGACAGAGACAGGTCCGCGACGGAATTGCGGCGAACCGCGCTGATGACGCCGGTGGCGATCCCCGCAACGATCGCGATCGCAATCGCCGATCCCATCAAGAGCACTGTCGGGCCGACGCGCGAGAGCACGAGGCCGAGCACTGGCTGGTCCGGCCGCTTGATTGAATAGCCGAGATTTCCCGTCAGCGTCTGCCGCAGCCAGCCAAGATACTGCACCGGCAGCGGCTGATCGAGTCCGAGCGTGGCGCGCAGCTCGGCAAGATCCGACGACGACATCGGAATATTGGGATCGATATAGGCGTCGATCGGATCGCCGGGCGTGAGGCGCAGCATGGCGAAGATCAGCACGCTCAAGGCAAGCAGCATGCCCACTCCGATCAGCAGGCGCCGGAGACTGTATCTCAGCATGAATTCCGTTCCCGTGCGGGCGGGCCACTGCGCCTCGGAAGACGCGTGGCGCTGCAGTGACCCGGCCGCCCTTTGCTTCTCAGGATGCGTGACGCCCTATTCGGCGATCGCCCATTTCTCCGGATGCGCCTGGTAAGGGCCGCCACCGGGAGCGGGCGTCCAGATGAAGTCCTTCAGCCTGGCGGAGGCGACGCCATATCGTTTCGCCACCCACAGCGGACCCCAGGGCAGTTCCTTGTTCATCACCTTGCAGACATCCTGATAACGGGCGGAGCGCTTTGCGGCATCCGTCTCGCCAAGCGCTGCGTCTAGAGCAGCCGTCAGCACCGGCATGCGCACGCGCGCGACGTTCGGGCCGGCCGGCGGGATCTGCTTTTCGTTGAGGCCGACATTGATGCTGCCCGGATCCGGGCCGTTCTGAAGTCCGGCATAGACCATCTGGAACTGCGCGACATCAGGCGTCGGATTGAGCACGATGCTGTTATAGGTCGGCGTGTCGACGGCACGCGGCGTTACGTTGATGCCGACCTGGGCGAGCATTGCCTGGACCGCCGCCATGACATTGGCGGCAAGCGGCGTCGTGTAATAGGTCAGCAGGGTGACCGGCTTGTTGCCGTTGATCTCATCCCAGCCGGCGTCCTTCAGCAGCTGCTTGGCCTTTTCCGGATCATAGGCATAGGTCTCGATGCCTTTCGGCACCACCTGATCGGCGACATAGGCGCAGTTTGCCGGTTCGGCGGCGCCGCCGTAAAGGCTCTGGATGATGGCATCGCGATTGATCGCGTACATCACTGCCTGACGGACCCGAACATCTTTCCAGATCGGCGAGTCGTGGTTGAAGCCGAGATAGTTGACGACGAAGGAGTTGCCTTCGATGACGCGGAAATCCTTGTTGTTGTCGAAGGCCTTCAGATCGTTGGAATCGACGTAGGTGAACTGGATTTCGCCGGCACGAAGTGCGGCGATCGCCGCTGCCGGATTGGCAAAATAGCGGTTGATGATCTTTTCGAGCGCCGGTTGGCCGCCTCGGTAGTCGGTATTGGCGACAAGTTCGACATATTGATCGGTGACATATTTGCTGAACTTGAACGGCCCGGTGCCGATCGGCGCGGTGGACCACCATGTGTTCTTGGCGAGCTGATCGGCCGGGATCTGCGAAAGTGCGTGTTCCGGCAGCATCATCACCTTCGTCAGGGTGTCCATCAGGCTTGCGGACGGGGCGGAGAGCTTGATGATCAGGGTCTTGTCGTCCTTGGCCTCGACCGAGGAAACGGCGCTCAGCCGCGCTGCCAGAACGGAGCCGGTCTTGGCGTTCTTGGCGAGCTCGATGGTGAACTTGGCGTCCTTTGCCGTGAAGGGCTTGCCGTCATGCCATTTCGCGTCGACAAGCGTGAAGGCGTAGGTCAATTGGTCGGGACTGACCTCGTAGGACGAGGCGAGCTGGCCGACCACCTTCTCGAGCTTCGCGTCATAGGTCACCAGCGGCTCGAAATAGACGCTGAGCCATGTGAAGCCGCCCGTTGCGGCAAGCGGATTGAAATTGCCCTGAAAACCACCCGGGCCGACATCGAAGCCGCCGGACAGCGTGGCTGCCTTCGCTGGGCCGATGAAGGCCGGGGCAACGGTCGTCGCCATCAAGGCACTCAATGCGATGGCCGATGATAGTCTTTGCAGTCGTTTCATTGTGCTCCTCCCACATTGGCACTTTTCTTGTTGGCTGCGATCACCCGGGAAATGCCGTCATAATGGCGGTCCAGGCGCTTCTGCGCTTCCGCGACATCCCTTGCCTCGATGGCATCGACGATCGCCGCGTGATCCCTCCAGGTGGCGACGGGGTCGACATTGTCGAGGTTGACGAAATCGGACGCCTTGTAGAAGGCGAGCCAGAACACGTCGATCAGCCGCGCAAGGGTCTCGTTGTTCTGGCAGCGGAAGAGCAGGGTGTGGAAAAGCTGGTCTTCGTCGGCAAAGGATTGACCCCGTTCCGCATGGACCCGCATGCGCTCCACCGTGGCGCGCAGCTCGGCAATATCGTCGTCGCCGATCATCTCAACCGTCTTGCCGATCAGCCCGACTTCCAGCGTTCGCCGGATCTCGATCACTTCTTCGATCTGGCGCAAGGCGCCGCCGAGGCCATAAGCGAGATTGTCGAGCAGCGGCTCGAATGAGAATGCCTTGACGAAGATGCCGACACCACGGCGCGATTCCAGCACGCCGAGCGATTCCAGCGCCTTGATGCCTTCACGCAGGGAATTGCGGCTGACGCCGAGCTGGTTCGCCAGGTCGGATTCAGGCGGAAGCAGCGTGCCGGGCTTCAACCCGTTGTCGCTGATATAGGCCCGCAGGCTTTCCTGCACGGAGACGTGAAGTAGGGGCGCGCGGGCGAGGGGTTTCATGGATTTCAGCGACATGCGTTCTCATTCCGTCCGCAATGGAGATGTTAGAGAGATATCCACTTGTAGGATATCCGTCAACAGCAACCCTTCGCTTCGGAATGTCGGCGAGAGGTCGGACGCGCACGCTCCGAGCGCTGGCAGTAGTCATTGTGGTGATGGAGGATCGCTGCGCGTTGCGACGGATACGCAGCTCGCGTCCGCGTGAGTAGTAGCGGAAAACCATACGAACGGCCCGGCGCTCAATCGGGTTGCGGGGGAGCGGTCGTTTCCCCCTCCGAAAGCTCGCAAGCGAGCAGGATCGGGTGGTCGAGGTCTGGCGTCGGTTGCCTGTTCAGCAGGACGGCGACCGCTGCTGCGGCAATCTTTTGGATCGGCTGCTTGACGGTTGTCAGGCGCGGCGTGGTCATGCTCGAGAGCGGGATGCCGTCGAATCCGACGATCGAAAGGGCTGCGGGTATCGGTATCCCCAGATCATGTGCCGCTCTCATGCAGCCGATCGCCTGCTGATCCGAACTTGCGAAAATGGCTGTCGGCCGCTCGCTGCGGGCGCGTGCCAGCAGATAGTTTCCCGCCGATCGTCCGCTTTCATAGTCGAAAGCCGCCTCTGCGATCAGCGGCGACCCTGTTTGTCCGCCGTCGTCGGGCTGCCCCATGGCGTCAAGGTAACCTGTAAGGCGATCGTTGGCAGGCACGGAATGTCTCGGTCCCGAGATGAAGCCGATGCGGCGATGGCCGAGCTTCAAGAGATGCTCGACGCCGAGACGCACGCCGGCCCGGTGGTTTGAAGCGATCCCGGAATATCCTGGCATGAGGCGGTCGACGACGACGATCGGCAAGCCCTTCGGCAGCTTCAGCGTATGGAAATCATTGCTGGGAACCAGGATGATACCGTCCACTTTTCGGCTTGTCAGCTGACCTATGCGGTCTGCTTCCTTGGTCGCATCGTCAAACGAAGTCATGACGATGATGTTATAGCCATGGCTTGCCGCCGCCTGCTCGGCCGACTGCACGAGTTCCGAGAAGAACGGATTGGTAAGATCGGGAATGACGATGCCGATGAGCCGGCTGACCTTGCTGCGCATGCTTCGGGCCGACGGGTCGGGCCTGTAGCCGAGCTCGTCGATGATGCGTCTGACGCGTGCCCTCAGTTCATCGGTCACGGCGGGGTGGTCATTCAGCACCCGTGAGACGGTCCCGGTGGAAACGCCGGCAAGTTTGGCAACGTCTCGAATTCCGACCTTTGGCATAATGGAAGAATATGTCCCTTCATTTTGGGTCTCGGGGACGCGGAGGCACCCGATGAGGCTTCAGCTAATGGTCTCCATCGCCTTCGTCAAAGGGCCGCAGTCAATTTGACGGCGTTTGCATAACACGAGGAACGCCGGCATTCAATGGAAACGGTTCATCAACAGGCGCCTCATTCTTCCATATGCGGCCATTTTCGCTGCCTTGACAATCCTGCGGGGCGTTGTTACCCAAGTGCTGTTGGAAACGGTTCATTTCGAAGGCACTCAGGTGAGGATAGGCCCGGAACCGTTCGGAGGAGAGAAATGTCCCAATCTACGAAGCGTGATTCCGTCCTGATGCGTACGCCGCGCCGTGCGGCATTGAAGCTTGGACTTGCCGGCACGTTGGTGCTCGCACTGTCTTGCGGCGTGTCGCCCGCTTTTGCGGCCGGCAAGCCGAAGGTCGGCCTGATCATGAAGTCTCTGTCGAATGAGTTCTTCAAGCAGATGAAGGCCGGCGCCGATAAATATGCGGCTGAGAACAAGGACAAGTTCGACTTCAAGGCCGTCGGCATGAAGGACGAGCGCGATTTTGCCGCCCAGGTCGATGCCGTCGAAAACTTCGTGACGCAGAAATACGACATCATCGTCGTCGCCCCGGCCGATTCCAAGGCGATGGCGACGCCGCTTGCGAAGGCCGTGAAATCAGGTGTCAAGGTCATCAACATCGACGTGCCGCTCGATGCCGATGCCAAGAAGGCAGCCGGTATCGACCTGGCATTCTTCGGTCCGGACAACCGCGAAGGCGCAAAGCTCGCCGGCGACGCGCTGGCCAAGGATCTGGGCCCAGGCGCCAAGGTCGTCATCCTCGAGGGCAATCCCGAGGCCGACAATGCCAAGGAGCGCAAGGAAGGTTTCATGGCCTCCGTCAAGTCGGGCAAGCTCGAGCTTCTCGACAGCAAGACCGCCCATTGGGAGACCGAAGAAGCCAACACCGTCATGACGAACTTTCTGACCAAATATAAGGATATTCAGGGTGTCATGGCGGCCAACGACTCCATGGCGCTCGGTGTCGTCAAGGCTCTCGATGCAACCGGCCAGGCCGGCAAGATCAAGGTTGTCGGCTTCGACAACATCCCGCCGGTCCAGCCGCTGATCAAGGACGGCAAGATGCTTGCCACTGTCGAGCAATATGGCGCGCAGATGGCGGTCATGGGCATCGACTATGGTATGCGTGAACTGGCCGGCGAAAAATTCACCGGCTGGGTCAAGACCGACATCAAGCTCGTTACCGCCGGCGACCTCAAATAATCGATATTGCCGAGCTAGGACGAAAGGAGGCGCCGGCTGCCCGCCGGCGCTGACAGCTGCCAACCGATTGCGTCTACTCCCGATGAGGCTCGTTGCGGGCCTTTGGGAGTGTGCATGTTCGGATGGTGGCCATCTCGAATTCAAACAGATCATGCACGAGGTGGGACGTGTCAGACGCAGCAGATGACCACATCCTGAAGCTGGAGGGGATCGGCAAGCGCTTCCCGGGCGTCGTGGCGCTCAGGAATGTTTCCATGCGGATCGGCCGCGGCAAGGGCCACGTCCTGCTGGGCGAGAATGGTGCCGGCAAGTCGACCCTGATCAACCTGCTGGGCGGTGTGTTCAAGCCGGACGACGGGCAGATTACATTTGACGGCGGGCCCTATCATCCTGCCTCGCCGCTGGAGGCCTTCAAGGCCGGCATCCGCATCATCCACCAGGAGCTCCACCCCCTTTCCAATCTCAGCGTCGCCGAAAATCTGCTCTTCGAACATCTTCCGCGGCGATACGGCCTGGTGGATTACCGGCAGATGAACCGCCGGGCGGCCGAATTGCTGGCGGAAGTTGGCCTCGATGTGGCGCCGACGACGCTCGCCAGCCGTCTCAGCGTCGCGCAGTTGCAGCTGCTCGAAATCGCCAAGGCGCTCTGCTATGAAAGCAAGCTGCTCGTTCTCGACGAGCCGACGGCAACCTTGACGTCCAAGGAAGTTGACCGGCTGTTCGAAATTCTGAAGCGTCTGAAGGCGCGTGGGGTGACGACGCTTTACATATCCCACAGGCTCGAGGAGATTTTTGAAGTCGGGGACGATGTGACGGTGCTGCGCGACGGCCAGCATGTCATCACGCGACCGTTGTCCGGCTTGGCCATCCCCGACATCGTCGAGCTGATGGTCGGGCGAACGCTCTCGGATCATGGCGTCTTTCGCAGTGACAGCGCCGTGTTCGGCGAGGCGCTCGGCGTTTCCGGTCTGAAAGTGACCCGAAACAGCCCGGAATTGTCGTTCTCAGTGGCCAAGGGCGAAATCGTCGGCATTGCCGGCCTTGTGGGTAGCGGCCGGACAGAGGCGGTCCGCGCCATATTCGGCGCCGACGCCAAGGCCGGGGGCGAAATCCGCATCGACGGCGAACTGGTTGCGATCCATTCGCCGAAAGATGCGGTTGCCGCCGGCCTGTGCCTGGCGACGGAAGACCGCAAGCTGCAGGGCCTGATGCTCGACATGAGCTGCGCAGAAAACACCACGGTTACCGATCTCGCCAAGATTTCCCGCAAGGGGCTGATCAGCCGCAGGATGGAGAACGAAAACGCGCAGCGTCTCGTGCGCGAGTTGCGCATCAAAACACCATCCGTCCATCAGCGGGTCAGGACGTTTTCGGGCGGCAATCAGCAGAAGGTGGTGATCGCCAAATGGCTGTTCCGCGGCCCCAAGGTGCTGATTTTCGATGAGCCGACCCGCGGCATCGATGTCGGCGCGAAAGCCGAAATCTACGACCTTCTCTGGAAGTTTGCCGCGGAAGGAAAGGGTGTTCTGGTCGTATCCTCGGATCTGCCGGAGCTCATTGGCATCTGCCATCGCATCATCGTCCTGTCGGACGGCAAGATCGCCGGCGAAATCGCACGGGATCAATTCGAAGAGAGCAGGATCCTCTCACTCGCTTACAAGGAGTACAGTCGTGTCCGGCAACATTGAAACCAAGGTCGAAGCGAAAGAGACGGGCTTCTGGGACAAGCTGATCCGGATCTCGATGAAAGAGGCAGGCGTTGCCATCGCCCTCGTCCTGATCGTCGCCTTCTTCTCGGCGACGGCGCCGTATTTCGCGACGCCTGAGAATTTCCTGAAAATCTTCGTGCAGATTGCCATCAACACCGTGCTTGCCTCGGGCATGACCTTCGTCATCCTGGTCGGCGGCATCGACCTCTCGGTCGGCTCGCTGCTGGCGCTATGCACGGTCATCGGCGCGACGATCATGATCGACCCCAGGCTCTCGCCCTGGCAGGCGATCGTGCTCGCTTCGCTCGCCTCGATGGGCACCGGCGCGATCCTTGGCGCCATCAACGGCTGGGTCTGCGAAAAGTGGAAACTGCCGTCCTTCATCGTCACGCTCGGCATGCTGAATGTCGCCAGCGGCCTGGCCCGCGTCGTCAGCGACAACTCCACCATCACCGGCCTGCCGCAGCCTTTCGTGGATTTCGGAAACCTGATCTTCTGGGGCGTCTTCCCGTCGATCTTCCTGATTGCCATCATCGTCGTCCTCGCCGGCTGGTTCGTCCTGCGTTATACCGTGTTCGGACGTTTCGTCTTCGCGATCGGCACCAACGAAGAGGCTGTGCGGCTGTCGGGGCATGAGCCGAAACGCTACAAGATCGCGGTGTTCACCATCTCGGGCCTGACCGCCGGCATCGCAGCCATGGTTTACCTGCTTCGCCTCAATGTCGGCAGCCCGGTTGCGGGCATCGGCTATGAGTTGAACGCCATCGCCGCGGTCATTATCGGCGGAACCAGCCTCTCGGGCGGCAAGGGCTCGATTGTCGGAACGCTGGTCGGTGCCTGCATTCTGCAGGTGCTGTCGACGGGATTGCAGCTGCTGGGCGCCGACGACAACATCAAGCCGATCGTCATCGGCGCCGTCATCGTGCTTGCCGTTATCCTGGACAGCTATCGCGGCCGGTTGATGCGGATACTCGAAACGCGGTGACCGATCGCAAGGCGTGGGCCTCTGAGGTCGCATGGCGGCGTGCAAAGTCGAGGCAGGCCGTCAAACTCCTGCCACATGCCCTGCATTAATTCGACGCGACTGCGTATGTCTTAGATCGGAATTGATTTAAGGATAATGCTGCAGCAGCTCAAAGCCCAGCCGCACCCTTGGCGCATCTGAGACGATGCGCGGCGCTGCGGTAACCGCGTCGATGGAGATCCGATGCCCGCAGTCCTGCGAAAAAAAGTTCACGGCGCGTCCACCCGGGCTGAGGTCATCGACGGTGCAGAGGATATCGGCGTCGCCTATCAGGTGTTTTCCGACACGGTGGTCGAAGACGTCGTCGTCAAGAACTCGCCTCGTGGCTTCAAGTTTCACAACGGCAGCAACCTCGTCGTCAGACGCTGCGAAACGGAGAATGTCAGGGGCGATGGCATTTATCTGACGAAGACGAAGAACGTTCTTCTGGAAAACAACCGTATGGGGGCGGCTCCGGGCGAGGGCGCGGACTGCTGCCAGTTCGCCTATCAGAACAGCGACGACAATATCAGTTCGGACGTGGTGATCCGCGGCAACCTCTTCCTGCAGTCGCCGACGAGCACCTCGAACAAAGGCGCCCTGGTCTGCGATAAAACCCGGAAATATCTCGTCGAGTACAACTTCATCGGCGGCAAGAATTTCTCCTTTTCATCGATCGGCGACGATGCCGTGGTGCGCAGCAACATCATGCGCGACGGCAGGATGAACGACTATTCCTTCGGTTACGGCATCGGCGACAAGGCAGACCGTACCGGCCATCACGTCTATGACAATTGGATCGAGAACAACAATCGCGGCATCAGCCTGAGCGGCTTTTCCGACCAGGAGCGGGCATTTCGCAAGGACATCGACATCCACGACAACGTCATCAGCGGCTGCGACATCGCCTTTTTCGCCAATCGTCCATGGTCCGGGAGCCTCCGGCGCAACATATTCATTCGATGCGGCCAGGACTTGGTTCTGTCGGGAAAGGGCAAGAGCACCGCCGGCGAGATCGACAGCAATTACCATAATGACGGCAGCTTCTTGAACCTTGTGGCGCCGCCGCTCCGCTTCAATACCGACGGCAAGGCCTCCGTCGCCTCGGGTGAATGGACATCCGAGCCCGATGAGATCGTCATCCAGTGGCGCGACAAGGGATTGGATATTCCTGGCGCTAACCGCCCTTCCATTGCCGTCGAGCCTGGCATGGAATTGTCCTGCGTGCTGTTGGCCCGCAAGGGCCGCAATTGGATGCTGGCGATCGCCGAGACCGCTTATGACGAGTTCACGCCGCGCGCATGGCAGGAAAAGATGCTGCCGTGGCAGAAGCGGTATCTCTCGATCTGAACCAAGTAATCCCGGTATGCCAGGCCCGGAACCAAAGGCCGGTTTTGCCGTTGACTGCCAAGTTCCATCGGTCCGGGAGGGCAGGACAGTCGTGGCACGTCAGGCGTTCTGGAAAGGTTATCTCAAGCTCTCGCTCGTCACCGCCGCCGTCTCGCTGACGCCGGCAACGACCGAAAGCAACAAGTTGCGTTTCCACGTCCTCAATCGCCAGACGAAAAACCGGGTCGAAAGCCGCTATGTCGACAGCGTTACCCATAAACCAGTGGCCGACAGGGACCAGGTCAAGGGCTATCCGCGCGGCGAGGACGATTATGTTCTTCTCGAAGACGAGGAGATCGAGGAAGTCGGGCTCGACAGCACCCGCACCATCGATATCGACAGCTTCGTACCGCGTGGCTCGATCGATTGGGTGTGGTACGACAAGCCGCATTTCCTGGCGCCGGAGGACAAAGTCGGCGTGGAAGCCTTCTGCGTCATCCGCGAGGCGATGAAGGCAAACGACGTCGTCGGCATTGCCCGCCTGGTTCTCTATCGGCGCGAGCGTGCCGTGCTCCTGGAGCCGCAAGGCAAGGGCATCGTGCTCTGGACCCTGCGCTATGGCGACGAGGTGCGCGAACCGTCGGCCGAAATCGACGACAAGGCGGAGATCGACAGCAAGCTGCTGACGCTGATGAAGCGGCTGGTGAAGGAAGAGACGAAGGATTGGAGCCCGGCCATGGTGCAGGACCCGATCCAGAAGCGCCTGAAATCGATGATCCGCGGCAAACAGAAGAGCCTGAAGAAGGCAGCGCCTGCCAAAAAAACCGCACCGGAAAAATCGACCGGCAACGTCATCAACATCATGGATGCGCTGAAGAAGAGCCTGGTTTCGCAAAGGGGGCGGAAGTCGCGTTAGAGCAATTCCAGGAAAAGTGCGAAGCGGTTTTCCCAGGCAAAGCGAAGCGCTTTGCCTGGAATTGCGCAAATCCAAAGGTCAGAGCGGGATGATTTTACGCTCTAACGCTTCTTCTTTTCCAACGATTTCGCTGCAGCGAAAAATCCGTCCCAGGGATCTCGCGGCAACGCGTTGAGCCGCGTCGGCGTATTGTCCACCGTGAAATAGGCCGGTCCGACGTCGGCGGTGAGTTCGCTCCACTCCAGCGGCATCGAGACCGCGGCGCCTCGCCGTGCCCGTGTCGAATAAGGCGCGACCGCCGTATTTCCGCGGCCGTTGCGGAGATAGTCGATGAAGATCTTCCCCTTGCGCTTGGCCTTCGTTGCCGTCGCCAGATAGCGGTCGGGATCGTCGGCGGCCATGCTGTCGGCGAGCCACTTGGCGAAACCCTTCACTTCGGCCCAGCTGGCCTTCGGCGTGAGCGGCGTCACCACATGCAGCCCCTTGCCGCCCGAGGTCTTGACGAAGGCGGCGAGGCCTTCGGCCTCCAGCCGCTCCTTCAGTTGGTAAGCAGCGGCGATCACATCTGCCCACGCCACCCCGTCATCGGGATCGAAGTCCATGGTGATCATATCGGGCTTTTCCCAATTGTCGGTCGTTGTGCCCCAGGGGTGGATTTCCAGCGCGGCCGATTGCACCAGCGCCACGATCCCGTCGAAATCGGTAATTCTGAGCAGCTTCTCCCCCTGCCTGTCCTTGGGATCGGTAATCTCCTGGATATGCGGGTTCATGCCCTTCCAGGCGTGCTTCTGGAAAAACCGCTGCCGGCCATTGATCCCGTCCGGCAGGCGCAGGAGCGCCAGCGGCCGGTTGACGACGTAAGGCGCCATGAAGCGCCAGACCTGGGCGTAATAATTCGCCAGCCCCTCCTTGGTAACGCCCTCGTCCGGCCAGTAGAAGCGGTCGGGATGGGTGAGTGTCACAGCCGATTTCGGCAGAGCAGGGGCCATGGTCTTTTCCGTCTCGCGCGTCACGTCCTTCGCAGGCTTGTCTTCTCGCAGACCGCGGAAGGCGGCATGGCGCAGATTGCCATCGGCCGACCAGGCGCGGAACTCGACCTCGCCAACCAGCTGCGGCTTCACATAGATCAGACCGCGCCGCTCCTCCGATGTCAGCTTGTCGTCGAATGATGTCTCGTTCTGCGTCAGGCGCGACAGTTTCTCATAAAGCATCCGCGCGGTCGCCGCCGTATATCCGGTGCCGACGCGCCCGACATGTTTGAGTTCGCCGTCCTGGCAATAGCCCATCGCCAGCGAGCCGATCGCATTCTTCATCGATGTCGACGGCACGTAGCCGCCGATGACGAATTCCTGCCGGTGCGAACATTTCGATTTGATCCAATCGCCTTTGCGTCCCGACGTGTATTTGCTATCGCGCAGTTTGGAAATCACCCCTTCGAGGCTGAGCCGGCAGGCATGGTCAAGCACCAGGCCGCCGCTTTCGTTGAAATGCGCGCTGTAGCGCAGCTTGTCGTTATTGTCGGGCAGCAGGCTTTCGAGCAGCTGCTTGCGATCGGTGAGCGCCACATTCACCAGGCTGTGGCCGTCGAGGTGGAGAAGATCGAAGGCATAGAAGACGAAGCGATCGTCGCGGCCCTCGCTCAGATCGCGTTGGAGCGCCGAGAAATCCGAGGCGCCGCTATCGCGCTCGACGACGATTTCGCCGTCGATCACCCCCGATTGCACCGGCAGGGCGGCAAAGGCCTCGAGCACCTCGCTGCCGAATTTCTCCGTCCAGTCGAGGCCGCTGCGGGTCAACATTCTGACCTTGCCGTTCTCGACCCTGACCTGCAGCCGGTAGCCGTCGAACTTGATTTCGTGGATCCAGCGATCACCAGCCGGCGGCTTCGTCTTTAACCTGGCAAGCGCCGGTTCGATGAAATCGGGCATTGCGGCCTTGCGAGCACCCTTCGGCCAGTCGCGTTCTCCTGGTGCGGCGGCTTCGGCCTTTGAAGCCGGTCTTTTAGCGGCAGCCGGCTTGCCGTCTTTCGACTTGGAGGTCCAGGTCGTATCCGGATTTCCCGCCACCTCTTCGAGCCGGCGGCCGGTCTTTGCCGATTCCGGCCGCTCCTGAAGAATGTCGCCGTCGTGGCGCGCCGCGGCATCATCTCCCTTGATCAGCAGCCAGTTCTCCCGCTTTTCCCCGGGCCGGCCATGCATGCGCACGAGGTGCCAGCGGCCCTTCAGCTTTTCGCCATCGAGCTCGAATTCCATATGGCCCTCGCGATAGTCCTTGTGCGCATCGCCGAGGGGCGTCCAAGTGCCGCGATCCCAGACGATGACAGTGCCGCTGCCATATTGACCTTTTGGAATGATGCCTTCGAAATCGCCATAGGAAAGCGGGTGATCTTCGACGTGTACGGCAAGGCGCTTGTCCTCGGGGTTGAGGCTCGGCCCTTTGGTCACCGCCCAGCTCCTCAGCACCCCATCCATCTCCAGGCGGAAGTCATAGTGCAGCCTCGTTGCATCATGCTTCTGGATGACGAAACTGTTGCCGCTGCTGCGGCCCAAGCGACCACGTGGCTCCGGAGTGAGTTTGAAATTGCGCTTCGCCTCATAGGTCTCGAGGGCCATCTCAGCCTGCCTTCTTCCTTAGGCTATCGCTGCGCGCCGGCGCCTTCTTCTTTGCCGACGCCTTCTTCGCCGTCTTGCCGCTCATCCCCGCGCTTTGGCGCAGCGCCTCCATCAGGTCGACGACCTTGCCCTCCGGCGCCGGTTCCTTCTTCGGCGCTGCCCGGCCCTCGATCTTTGCTTTCACCAGTTCGACGAGGGCCGCTTCGTAGCGATCCTCGTAGGCACTCGGATCGAAGCTGCCGCGCTTGGTTTCGATGATGTGACCGGCGAGTTCGAGCATCTCCTTGTCGAACTTGACGTCGGGAATGTCTTTGAAGACCGAGTCGGTCGAGCGCACCTCATAGTCGAAGTTCAGCGTGGTCGCGATGATGTGGCCGTCATGAGGCCGGATCAGCAGCGTTCGGATGCGCCGGAAAAGCACGGCTTCGGCGAGCGCCGCGACCTTGCCGTCGCGCATGCTGCGGACGATCAGCGACAGCGCCTCCTCATCATGTTCGTCGACAGGTGCGAGGTAATAGGGACGATCGAAATAAAGCTTGTCGATATCGTCATAGGCGATGAAAGCTTTGACGTTGAGCAGCTTGTCGCTCTCCGGCACGATCTCTGCGATCTCGTCTCCTTCGATGACGACGTAGTCGCCATTCTCCATCTGATAACCTTTGACCTGCTCGTCCCGCTCGACCGGTTTGCCGGTCTCGCTGTCGACGAATTGCCGTTCCACCCGGTGTCCCGTCCTGCGGTTGATGATGTTGAAGGAAACCCGGTCCGAGGAGAAGATGGCGGTATAGAGCCCGACGGCGCAAGCAAGGTCGCCTACCTTCAGATGACCTTTCCAGCTTGCCCGCGCGGCCATGCCATCCCCCGTTGCAAATCACAGACGACTGTTGCTCTTATCTGTTTCGAGTTCCTGAAACGCCCAGCCGCCATCGGGTGAAGGATAGGCGAGCAACGCGTCGCCATCGCCGATTTTCTGACGTGACGCAGCATCCTTGGCGTGGACAATCGCTTCCTCAGCCGTCGCATAGGTTTCCGACAACGTGTCGCCGAGCTTGTAGGCCCAGCCATTGTCATGCGGCACGACCTGATAGGTGATGTCAGCCATTTCGGATCTCCTCTTTTCAGTTCGATGGCGGCATGATGCCGGTCGAAAACCGCGCACGCTTCGGCATCACGCCTAGTTCCGATGTGGTTTGCGTCTTTCATCGAGCGCGATGATTTTCTCCAGGGAGGCGATGTCCTCGCTGGTGACGACGGGAACCGGATCGGCCGCGATAGCCTCAAGCACCTCCTGCGAGATGGCGCCGTTGCGGATGGCCCATTCCAGCGTCTCGCGCGTTTCCCGCTCGGCCTTCAGCTGTGCATAGAGCGCGACAATCAGCCGGTCGCGGGCGTCCATCCGCCGGTCCTGACGATGCATGTTGCGGGCATGCGGCATCGTTATGCACCTTTGTCACTGATTTCGTTCAGGTGTAGTCAACTGATGACGGAAGGAAAGGTTCCGTTACCAAGCATCGCGCCGTCATTGCGGGCCGAGGCGTAACTCGCTATTTCTGCGAGGCTGTTGTCAGAGGATCTTTTCATGGCCGATCTCAAGGCTCGCCCCCGTCCGACAGGTGCTATCGCCACTCTCGGCCGTACCGGCTTTCCGCATGTCACGTCCACCACCAAGGGTGAGATCGATATCGTCACCGCCCCTTCTCAGCCGGGCTTCAGCCCGCTCGATCTGCTCTATGCCTCGCTCTCGGCCTGTCTCGTGCTCAGCGCCCGCATTGCAGCCAGTCAGATGGGGGTTCTCGACAGGATCAGCGAGATCACCGCCGACGTCACCGGCGAGAAGGCGGCGGAAGGGCTCTCACGCGTTGCAAAATTCAACATCGTCTTCTCGATCAAGGGCGATGTCGACGAAGAGACCCGCCGCAAGATCGTCGATGCTGCCGAAGAGGAGATCTGCACAGTCAGCAACACCATCCGCGGCAATCCCGAATTCTCGACCACGATAGTGGGATAGAGGTCGCACTCGAAACCCAATAAAATTTATAGACAATTCGCGGTGAGGGAGATTGCGCGGGAAATGTCCGGCATTTATGCTCGGCCATCGCAAGTGAATATCCCGGCCGTCATGCATCCGAAGCCTCTCCCGAAGTCCGAACGATCCGTCGTCGCCATTATCGGCGGCGGCCTCTCCGGCGCGGGCGTCGCCTATCATCTCGCCAGGGCAAATTGCGGTGAGCGCCCCATCATCATGGTCTTCGAACCGCGCGCGGAGCTCGGCCGCGGCCTTGCCTATGACACGGACGATCCGGCGCACCGTATCAATGTTCCCGCCGCCAAGATGAGCCTGCAGCCCGACGACCTGGGCGAATTCCAGGCTTGGATCGAAGCTCGCGACGCCGTCGCGGACGATCCGGGGGCAAGACAACCGGACGGCATGCTCTTCCCCCGGCGCCGGCTCTTCGGCGAATATGTCGCCTCCCTGCTGAAACCGCTGCTGGAAGAGGGCGTCGTGCTCCACAACTGCGCCCGCGTGACCGGTCTCGAGCGCCGGGGCGGCCGCTGGTCGATCCAGGACGACAAAGGCGGGGTGACGGAGGCCGATATAGTTGCGATCGCCACCAGCCATCCGCCGCCGGCAGCGCCGGGCCGGCTTGCCGCCAGCTTGGCCGCCCATCCCCGCTTCGTCGCCGATACCACCAAGCCGGGCGCGCTCGGCGTGATCCGTCGGCATGACCGGGTGCTGGTCATCGGCAACGGCTTGACGGCCGCCGATGTCATCGCCTCTCTTGCCGAGTGCGGTCATGATGGCCCTGTGACGGCGATCTCGCGCCGCGGCCTGCGTTCGCGCGGCCATTCGCCGGAACCGCAGCAGCTCTTTGGAGACTTCGTCTCCCAGGCCGCGCATTCCGCCCTTGCGCTGCTTGTCAGGATCCGCGCCGACATAGAGGCCGCGAAGGCGCAGGGCATAAGTTGGCACGGCGTGATTGATCAGGTGCGGGCGCAGGGATACGAACTCTGGCAGGCGCTGCCGATCGCCGAACGGCGCCGTCTCGTCCGCCATCTGCGTCCCTATTGGGATGTGCATCGCTTTCGCATCGCGCCGCAGGTGGAAGCCGTGCTCGACGCGGCGATTGCCGCCGGCCGCCTGGAAGTCCTTGCCGGGTCGGTCGCCGATGCGCGCATTGAAGGAGAGCTTGTTCTTTGCACCCTGCAGCCGCGCCATCGGCGTCAGTCCCTGGAGCGGAGCTATGACGCCGTCGTCGTCACCACGGGCCCGGCGCATGGCGGCATTCTCGAAACTCAGCCCTGGCTCGCGGCGCTTGCTGCAAGCGGCCACCTGTCGCTTGACCCGACAGGCCTCGGCCTTGCCTGCACCGAGCAGTCGGAGGCGATCGGCCCGTCGGGAAAGGCGGATCCTTCGCTACTGATCTCCGGTCCACTGGCGCGCGGCACTTTCGGCGAACTGATGGGGCTGCCGCAGGTGACCGAGCATGCCTTCTTCGTTGCAGGCGAAATCGCCGCAAAGCTGCGGCTGGCCGAGACGAACACCCGCCCGGCCTGATTTTCCGTTCCGATGTCGTTCTTCGACTGTCGCCGGCACATGACTTCTGCTACGCACGCTCCAGTCAATGGCCCGCCGCCAATGTTCGGGCAATCAAGAAAATCGAGACCATGTCGCAGACCGCTTCCACTCTCTCCGAAGCCTCGCCTTCCAACCGTCTGGCGCTGGCCGCTCTTGTTGTCGGCGGGGCGGCGATCGGCGGCTCGCCGATCTTCGTTCGGCTGTCCGAAGCCGGGCCGATGGCCACTGCCTTCTGGCGTGTGGCGCTGGCGCTGATCCCGATCTTCATCGTCTCGCTCATGAAGAAGGATAGGGGGCCGAAGCCGCAAAGCCTCTCCGATTATGGGCTGCTGGTTCTTCCGGGCCTCATGCTGGCGCTCGACCTCGCCGCCTGGCATCTTTCGCTCACCATGACCTCGGTCGCCAACGCGACGCTGCTCGCAAACCTCGCGCCTGTTTTCGTCACGCTGATCGCCGTCCTGTTTTTCAAGGCGCGAACCAGCGGTGTTTTCCTGCTGGGGCTGGTCCTGGCGCTTGCCGGCGTCGTTATCCTAAAAGGCGGACCGGCAGGGCTCGGCAATGGCGGCTTGAGCGGCGACGGCACCGCGATGATCGCCGCTTTCTTCTATGCCTGCTATATCCTGGCGATCGGCAGGCTGCGCAGCCGGTTCGATACGATCCGCATCATGCTGTGGAGCACGGCATCGGCTGCCGTCTGCATCTTCCCGATCGCCTTCTTCTTCGAAGGGCAGATGCTGCCGGCGACCCTCTACGGCTGGTCGATCCTCTTCGGCCTCGCCTTTGTCAGTCATGCCGGCGGGCAGGTGGCGATCACCTATGCGCTGGCCTATCTGCCGCCCGCCTTTTCATCGCTGACGCTGCTGTTGCAGCCGGTCGTCGCCGCAATCCTCGCCTGGGCGCTACTCGACGAGGCGATCGGGACGATGCAGGCGCTGGGCGCCGGGGTGGTGCTCGCCGGCATCATGGTTGCCCGAACGGCTCGCTCGCCGGCCTGACCGCTTGCTGCTCCAGCGGCGCTGGATCGTCCCCCATTCTCTGAAGCAGCCACTTTTGGATGATCGGCACATCGGCGTCGCCGAGATCGTGGCCGCCGGGGATGACGTCGGAATCGACGGTGGCGCCGGAACTCTTCAGCCGTTCCTCCAGGTCGCTCGCATATTTGCCGTAGGCATCGGTCTTGCCGCTGATGACGAGCAGGTCCGTGCCCTTCAGATCGGCATGCGGATAGTCACTGAGCACAGGCATGGAGCGCAGCAGTACCGCCTTGTGAACGAGGTTCGGATGCAGGTAGAGCAGCGAGTTCAAGAGGTTGGCGCCATTGGAATAGCCGACATAGACGATCTTCTTCGGATCGAGGCCGTAGGATTTGACGGCGCCTTCGATGAAGGCCGCAAAGGCTTCGGCCTCGGTCTTGATGTCGTTCTGGTCGAAAGAGAAGGGTGTAATGCGCTTGTACCAGCGCGGAAAGCCTTCTTCCGTCGCCCGGCCCCGCACGCCCATCAGTGTTGCGCGCGGTGCCGCCTTGTTGAGGAGCGGCATCAGCGTCGTCTCATTGCCGCCCGAGCCGTGCAGAAGCACGAAGACACTGCCGTCAGGATTCGGCGGCGTGTAGAAGCGATGAACGAACGGCAGCTCGCGGTAATTGATGCGCGGCTGGCCGGGCAACGAAAATTGCGGCAGAACCACCTTGAGGTCGTCGAGATTGGTGATCGCTTCCGGCGGCGCGAAGAGCTTGGTGCCGAGGGCTGCATGCTCTTCGTCAACAGTCATGCCGGGCTTGTCGGTTGCAAGCTCCACCAGCGTGCCGCCGGGCTCGCGGGCATAGAGCGAGCGGAAATACTTGCGGTCGTGCATGTTGGTCGGCGATGCATCGGTCTTCTCCAGCGCCTTGGATACCGAAAGCAGCGCCTCCTCATCGGCGGCCCGGAAAGCGACATGATCGACCGTGCCGGTCCCCGGCGCACCGGACCAGAAGCCGCGTGCATCGCGCACATCGATGACATCGCCCGATTGCGACACCAGCCTGTCGATCGTGCCGCGGTTGGCCAGGAAGCGGTAGCCGAAATGGCGCTCGAGGAAGCTGCGGCTCTCGGCCGGCTTTTCCGTCAGCATGGTTGCGCCGCGCACCCGCTGGACGGCATGCCCGACCGGGATCGCGGCGCCGTCCCAGACAGCCGGCGATGTCAGGTCCTTTGCGCCCGCGAGCTTGAGAATGATATTGTCGGGGTCTTTCAACCTGAGGACAGGCTCGCCGAATTCATCGGCGGGTCCTTCCGAGCGCAGGCCGAAGCTCATGGCGCGCGTCAGCCAGTAGCCGATGCTCGCCGGATCGATCGCCAGCGAAATTTCGCTGATCTGGCCGTAGCCCGCCCGGCCGGGCGCGCCATCTTCCCAGACGAGGAAGCTGACGAGCGAACCCGGCGTGCCTGCCGAATCGCCGTAGAAGAGATGGAGCTGCGTCGCATCCTCGTAGCCGGCCGTCTGCTTGACGAGCCGCATGCCGAGAAAGCCGGCGTAAAAATCCACGTTCGCCTGCACCTTTCGGGTGATGGCTGTAACGTGATGTATGCCTGATACCATCGAGAGCAGTCCTGATTGAAGCGGCGTCGTCAGGAGCGCGAGTATGAGAGCTGCGAAAGTCATACCGTTGCCAATGACCACCGCTTAGTTTTGTTCCGCGCAAAGCGCAAGCGAATCGCCGCGCTGGAGCAGTTCCAGATGGTCGACATCTTCGAGCGCCTCTTCCAGTTGCTGCAGGGTCGGCGGCTTCACCATATAGGCGCGCGCGCCGAGATTTCTGGCCCGCTGCATGTCGGTCTCATCGCTTGAGGTGCTGAGAATGCAGACGGGAATCCGTTTCAGACGGGCATCGGCCGAAAGCGCGTTCAACACCTCGAAACCATCCATGATCGGCATGTTGATGTCGAGCAGCATCAGGTCGATCTGCGGGACGTCGGCTATGCCGGCGCGCTCTTCGAGCAGCCGCATCGCCTCGCGCCCATTGGTGGCGACATGCAGGTTGAAGGCCACCTTCTCCCGCCGCATCAGCTTGATCTTCAGAATCTGGATGTCGGCGGGACTGTCTTCGACCAGCAGCACCTCGGCAAGCCTGCCGGAACCCTCGCCCGGCTGCTCCGCCGGCTTCAGGCTGGGCGGAACGGCTGATGCGGCGGGTGGCGCGGGCCGTGCCGCGGCGAGCGGCATCTCGACGACGAAGGTGGCGCCAGGTCCCTTCTCCGGTTCGCACCAGATCGAGCCGCCATGCAGCTGCGCGATGCGTCGGCAGATGGCAAGGCCGAGCCCGGTGCCCTCGATGCCGCGGCCGACGAGCCGTTTGAACGGCTGGAAGATCAGCTCGCGGTGCTGGGGATCGATGCCCGGTCCATTGTCACGCACCGTCAGGCGGCAGCTATTCCCATGCGCTTCGCCCGAGATCTGGACCTCCGGAACCTTTTGATCGCAGTAGCGGATGGCATTCGACACCAGGTTCTGGAGAAGCTGGGTCAGCAGTGTCGCATCGCCCATCACCTCCGGCAGCGGCCCGCGGATGATGACGGCCCCGCGGCTCTCCATCTGCTGGCGCAGATTGTTCTCCACTTGGTCGAGCACATCAGACAGCGAGACCGGCGTCAACTCCGGCCCGCCATAGGCTTCGAGCTTGGTGAAGTTCGAAACCTTGACGATCAGGTCTTCCATATGGTCGGCGGCGCTCAGGACATAATCGAGCAGCTCGCGGTCTTCCGCCGGAAGCACTGCAGAACCGTGCAGGATCCGGCTGAAGGACTTGATCGTCCTCAGCGGCTCCTTCAGATCATGCGCCATGGCGCGTGTGAAGATCTCCAGCGATTGCCGCTTCTGCTCCAGCTGGCCTTCCAGCATGCCGTGCATGATGGCGTTCTGGATGCAGCGATGCAGCGTTTCGGGTGAAAGGGAATCCTTGGTGAGATAGTCGCGCGCGCCGCTCTTCATCACCTCGACGGCGACGGTTTCGCTGCCCTGGCCGGTCAGCATGATGACGTTTGCGGCGGGATCGTCCTCCAATATATCGGCAAGAACGCCGAGTCCGTCGCGCCCCGGCAGCGAATAGTCGAGCAGGATGCAGTTCGGCCGTTTCCGGCTGTTCAGCGCAAGTCCCTCTTCACCGGTCTCCGCCTCGAGGACGGTATAGGCCGTGCTGGAGACACGTCGAAGGATGCGGCGATAGACCTCGCGGTCGTCGATGTTGTCGTCGATGATGAGAATGCAGCAGTCTTCCGCCAAACTGTCAGTCCTCGAGCGGCAGGATCGCGATTTCGAACCAGTATTCCTTCAGCCGCTGGATCGCGGCGAAGAGGCCGTCGAGATCGACCGGCTTCTGCACATAGGTGTTGGCGCCGAGCGCGTAGCAGCCTTCGATGTCGCGTTCATCGTCTGACGTCGTCAGGATCACCACCGGGATCTTACGCCAGCCGTCGTTCGACTTGATCGCCTGCAGCGTCTTGCGGCCATCGAGACCCGGCATGTTGAGATCGAGCAGGATCAGCCCTGGTTTCGGCGCCATCACGGCGAGCATGTCGAGGGCTTCCTGACCCGAGGCGGCCCATCGGATCGAGTTGCGCAGGTTGGTCCGTTTGAAGGCGCGCATCGTCGCTTCGAAATCGTCTTCACTGTCTTCGACGATCAAGATCGGTTGCGTGTCACGCTGCTGCATTCTGCCCCTCGCGCTTTCTTCCCAGGGTGAAATAGAACGTGGTGCCGACGCCGACTTCGGACTCCAGCCAGATATCGCCGTTGTGCCGCGCGATGATCTTGCGGACGAAGGTGAGGCCTGCTCCGGTCCCGTCGTCGGAATCCTGCGACTTTTCGAGCCGTTTGAAAATGCGGAAAATGTCCTCATGGAATTCCTGGGGTATTCCCTTGCCGTTATCCCTAACGAAAAACACGTTGCGGGCAACCGTGCCGTCCTTGCCGACGAACCGTTCGAGATAGCCGATCGAGACTAACGGCGCCGGCTTGTCGTTGTATTTGATCGCATTGGTGATGAGATTGCGGAACACTTCGGTCAGCCGCGGCGCGTCGCAGACCACGTCAGGCAGCCGGCCGTCGGTGACGACCCTGGCATGCCGCTCTTCCAGCAACAGCTCCATCGTCGCGACCACATCCTTGACGATCAGGCCGATATCGGTGCGTTTGACTGCCAGCTGCTGCCGACCGAGCCGGGAGAAGTAGAGCAGGTCGTTGACGAGCTTCTCCATCCGCTGGCTGAGACGCACGAGCCGGTTCAGCCGGCGCACGCCGTCCACGTCGAGCTTGTCCTCATAATCCTCGAGGAGGAAACGCGAGTGGTTGTGCAGGCCACGCAGCGGCTCCTTCAGATCATGCGAGGCAATATAGGCGAATTCGTCCAGGTCGTGGTTGCTGCGCTCGAGCTCCGCCGTATAGGCCTCGAGCTGGGCAAGCGTCGTTTTCATCCGTTCTTCCTGCCGCACGCGCTCGCTGATATCGCGTACGATGCCGACGAAGGTCTTGGTCTCGCCGCTGACGACAACGCTGATGGACACTTCGATCGGGAAGACGATGCCGTTCTTGCGCCGACCGGAGACCATCCGCGTCGTTCCGATGATACGTTCCTCGCCGGTCTGCCGGTAATGGGAGAGATAGCCGTCATGCTCGGAATGATAAGGCTCGGGCATCAGCATCTTGATGTTCCGGCCGATCGTTTCCTGCGGCGAATAGCCGAACATGATCTCGGCTGCCGGATTGAAACTCTTGATCGTTCCACGTCCGTCGATGACGAGGACGGCATCCGGCGTGCTGCGCGCCAGCGCGCCGAAGCGAACGCGTTCGGCTTCCAGGTTGTTGTTGTTGCGCAGGAAATAGAAGATAAGGATGGCGATCAGCCAGAGGGTGGCAGCGGTGATGGTGCGGTTGGCGATCTCCTGCCAGAATGCCGCCTCGTCATGCCTGACGGCGAAGAAGCCGAGCATGAGGAGCACGGTGCAGGCAAAGGCGAAGAAGAGCGGCGCATTCCTGTTGCCGAACCAGAGGGCCGTCAGCACCAGCGGCACATAAAGAATGCCGTTGGCAAGGCCGAGCGGCGTATAGAGATCGACGACAAGGCCGGTGAAGCAGACCGCCGCCGGAATCCAGAGCGGAATCTGCGCCCGGTTTGTCGGCTGCATCCACCAGGAGCGGGCAAGCAGGCCCGCGCCGAAAAGCACCATTCCGCTCGCCGTGTGCAAAGCCATCGCCGCATAGGGGCCCCAGCGGTAGCCCTGTTCGGCGTCGGTGAGATAGCCGGCGAGCGCGATCATGCCGAGCGTGACGACGACATAGGCGGTCAGCTCCTGCACCACCTGATTTCCAGACTTTTCCACATGAAGCGAGAGCAGCAGCGAAAGATTGGCGATCAGAAAGATCAGCGCTGTATTGGGTCCCATGCCGCCGCCGATCTCTGCGATGAAATCGGGCGGAATCACCCAGCCAGTGATCAACTGGTCGACATAGTGGACGGTCCGGCCGGCGGTGACGATTTCCACGAGCCGGGCTGCCGCGATCGCCGCTGCAAACCCAGTCATGACAGTTGCCATTGTAAGAAAGCGACGGGCGGAAAACGTCGATGCGGCAAGCCCAAGGCCGGACAGTATGAAGCAGAGCCCGGTGTTGAAGGCCATCGACGGAAAGCCGGGGAAGAGCGAAATGATGAGCTTGATCTGCAACAGCCAGCCGGCAAGGGCGCTCACCCCGAGAAGGAACAGCAGGCAACCGACCGCAATCGCGAAGGCACGGTAGCGCCATCGCCTCCGCTGGTCCTGCAGGTCCACGTTGCCCTTATCCTGCACCCGTGTATCCTCTCTCGGTTCGCGCGGCCATTTTTTCCGAAATCGAGGAATACTCAATAGGCAGTGGACGCCGCCATCGCGCTTTTTCCGAAATGATTTTTCGATCGGGCAGATCGAATTTTCGTGAAATCGCGATATCGTGACGTCGGAAGACAACGAGGTTCATTCGAACAATACCCAGATCACGGTGCCGCATGCCTACGATAGTTTACGTCGACGACAGCAGGGACGATCTCTTCTATCTCGACTATATCCGCAAGAAGCAGCAGATAGACGTCGATCTATTTTGTTTCTCGACGGGCGAGACGGCGCTGGAGGCGCTGAAGCAGCGCGTGGCGGAAGGCTGGGCCCCGCCGGAGCTGCTGGTCGCCGATCTCTACATGCCCCTCGACAGCGGCATTGGCCTGGTAAGCAGCCTACGCGGGGATGATCGTTTCAGAACGATGCGTCTCGCCATCTGCAGCGGATCGGATGCCGATGAGGATCGCGCGCGCGCGTTCGAAGCCGGTGCCGATCTTTACCTTGAGAAGCCGCTTGACCTCGCCGCGATCCTTCTCAATCTGGAAGTGTAGGAAACAGCGAAACCGAATGGTGCGTTTCCTGGCGTTCGTCCGGGCGAAGTGACAAACCGCAATTGACAAGGCGGAGTGTGCATTTCAAGATGCAACCGAAGCGAAAAGGACGGAACAAAAAATAAGCGCTGAGAGAACCGATTGACCCGTGTTCGCCGCCACGAACTTCCAGCCAACCCCTTAGCTGAATGGGCCTATCGGCTCTCTCGCGCTTACGTCTGGCACTGCCTTCTCGCATTCATGGATGTTGAACGCGCGAAGATTTACGATACCCAGGTAAGAATTACTGCCCCTCAGTATATCTGCCCGTGCATCACCTGTAGTTGAGGCATTTGATGATATCCGCCTTGTATACCGAAAGTCCCCGTTTCGATATCTCTCATCAACCGTCTCGCAATTTTTGTAGCTGTTCGCGTTTAAGACGTATATCCCAAGATTTGGGGATCGGGGGCATGGCGGGAGGAGAGGAAGAGTGGGAATGAACAATGCCGCGGCAACTCCTTTTCATGCCGGACCGGAGCTGAGCCGGGCGATTAACCGCACCGATTTTTTCCGTCTGCTGAAAGCGGCGGCGCAGCATTACCACTTCGACAATTTCGCGCTTGCCCGCATTTCCGAGGCTTCGACTCCTTTCGGCGAGCGCGATATCGTCATCACCAATGTCGCCGAGCGACGGGTCGGCCTTTTCATTGCGACGTTGAGGGAGGCGCTCGGGACCGTCCGGGCAAAGAGCGCCCAGTTTTTGGCGACGCCCGTCCATGGCAGAAGCGCGCAGCCGGACACCTTTCCCTCCGATCTGCTTTTCAACGAGTTCCGCAGCGGCGTCTTCCTCTTCATTCCGCTGTTCACGCCCGAAGGGCGGCGATATTGCCTCGTGCTGAGCGGCGAGCGTGAAGAGCCGGATCAGGGTGAGATCGCCGACATGCTTCTGGATGCCATGCGCATTTTCGACAAGCTCTACGAGGAAATCCTGACGCCTGAGATGTCCGGACGGTTGACCCAGCGCGAATCGGAAATCGTCAAATGGACCAGCGAAGGCAAGACCTCGGCCGAAATCGCCATCATTCTCGGTCTGTCCGAACATACGGTCAATTCGCATATCACTGCGGCCGCGCGTAAGCTCGACGCCGTGAACCGCGTCCACATGGTGGCGATCGCCCTGAGGAATGGGTTGGTTTCGTGAAAATTGGCTTCGGGACTGGGAAAATGAAATGATCACCAAAACGGTCCGACAGAATGCCGTAAAGGTTCTCTTTGTCGATGACGAGTTCATCGAATTCCGCGCGCTCAAAAAGAAGATCGCAGATCTCTCCGAGCCGGCGGTCGAAGTCGAATATTCGCCGTCGATCGGAGACGCATTGGAAAAGGTCCGCGCGGCGCGCTTCGATCTCATCCTGCTCGACAATCGCCTTCTGCCCAATGCCGATTTCCGCGAGACGGTGCCGGAGTTGCGCGGCATCGGCTATACCGGCCCGATCGGCGTCGTCTCGACCGACATATCGGGTGGCTATTTCCAGGAATTCCCGGATTACGGCGTCGACTTCCGCATCGGCAAGGACGAAATCGACGTTCAGACGCTGCAGCACATCATCCGCGAATATGTGAACTATGATGTCCCGGATTTCTGGAAGGACGATTACAGCATTTGAGCGTGGCGCGCAAAATAGCGCGAACGTTTTGCGGTAGCGGCATGCGCAGAAAAGGACTGGAAGCACGTCCAGCGAATCTGAGATCGCAATGCGCTTCAAGCACGGCAAACGAAGCTGAGCGATTGCAATAGGTTGCTTAGCCGGCGGGAAGGCGAATGGTGAAGCGGCTGCCGGTTTCGTCGGAATGCTCGAGACTGATATCGCCGCCAAGCGCCTTCAGAAGTTCCTGCGCCGTCGTCAGGCCAAGGCCGGCGCCGGGGGCTGCCCCCGCCTTCGGCAATTTCCAGAACGGCTCGAAGATCCGTTCTCGATAAGCAGGATCGATGCCTATCCCGTTATCGGAAATCCGGACGAACCAGTTCGCCCCCTCTTGTTCCGCCGTCATCGCCACATGAGGCGGCGATGAGTTCCGATAGGTGAGTGCGTTGGACATGAGCTGCCTCAGCACCAGTCCGAACAGCGCGGGGTCGGTGCGGATGGAGGGGAGTCCCTTACTGGCGAACGTCGCGTCGCGAGCCCCCGTCTCATCGATGAGGTCGCCCCAGATTTTCTCGGCCAAGGCCTTCAGGTCGACCTTTTCGGGCGTTACCTGTGGTGTTCCACCGGCAAGGCTCATCAGTGCCTTGGTGAGGCGTTGTGCGGCTTGCGCCTTTTCCAGGATCATCTTGAGGCTCTGAAGCTGTTCGCCGTCGAGTGTCTCCTCGAGATCGTCGAGCAGCAGCTCGGCATACATGGCGATATGGCGCAGCGGCGATTGCAGGTCGTGCGAGGCGGTTGCGAGAAAGCGCTTGATGCGCTCCTCGTTATCGCCGGCAATATTGGTCTCAGGCGGTTTCGCCGGGTTGGGTGACATCTGGCGGTTTCCCGATCTCTGCTGCGGCGTCGCGCGCCTTTTTCAGCCGCGCGACGGACGCTGTAATATCTTGAATTGCTGCACAATTTTATCCTGGCAATAGGCAACAATAAAAAGAGGGCGCCGGCTCTGCAACCGGCGCCCTCTTCAAGGATACGTTAACAACCCGTTTTTCAGCTCACCGACTTGCGCGAGCGGCCCTCTTCCGGCGGGATGATTTCGGCTGCCGTATCGGTTGCCAGTGCCGCCTTGGCGTGGCGGCGGCGCCAGTCGCCGAGGAACAGCAGGATCGGTGCGGCGATGAAGATCGACGAGGCGCCGGCCACCAGAATGCCGAAGACCATCGGGATCGCAAAGCTCGAAACGGCGCTGCCGCCCCAGATCGCCATCGGCACCAGGGCGAGGAAGGCCGTTGCGTTGGTGTAAAGGCTTCGCGCCAGGGTCTCGTTGATCGACTTGTCGATGATCTCGCGCAGCGGCATCGACTTGTAGAGCCGCATGTTTTCGCGCATGCGGTCGTAGACGACGACCTTGTCGTTCACCGAATAGCCGACGAGCGTCAGGATGGCGGCAATGGCCGTGAGGTTGAAGTCGAGGCCGGTGATTGCGAAGAAGCCGATCGCCTTGGTGACGTCGAGCACCAGCGTAACGATGGCGCCGACGGCAAACGGCCATTCGAACCGCGCCCAGATATAGATGAGCATCGCGAAGCTGGCGATCACGACCGACAGGATACCGGCCGAGGCAAGCTCGCCGCTGACCTTCGGGCCGATAACGTCGGTACCTTCGACGGTAGCGCTCGGATCGATCTTGGCGACTTCGGCCTTCAGTTTGGTCACCGCAGCCGTCTGCGCCTCCTCGCCGCCTTCCTGCCGCTGCGCCCGAACGAGAATGCTGTTGTTGTCGCCAAAGGTCTGCAGCGTGATTTCGCCGAGGCCGAGACTATCAAGTCCCTCGCGGAATTTCGCAAGATCGGCCGCCTCTTTCGTCTTGACCGACATCTGGATGCCGCCGCGGAAATCGACGCCGTAGTTGAGTCCGGGATGGATGAAGAGCACGACGGAGGCAATCGAAAGCAGCGCCGAAACGGTGACGCCGAAGAAGCGCGCCTTCATGAACTGGATGTGTTTGTCATAAGGGCTGAAGGGGATCAACGGCCGGATGTTCAGTACCTTGAACCTGCGGCGGCGGGTAATCTCGATCATCGCGACGCGAACGAAGGCAACCGAGGTGAACATCGAGATGATCAGGCCGAGCGCCATGGTCACGGCAAAGCCGCGAACCGGCCCGGAACCGAACCAGAACAGGATGGCCGCAGCGATCAGGGCCGTCATGTTGCCGTCGATAATGGTCGAATAGGCACGATTGAAGCCCGTGTCGATGGCGGCAAAGGCGCCCTTGCCCTTGCGGGTCTCTTCTCGAATGCGCTCGTTGATGAGGACGTTCGCGTCGACCGCAAGGCCGATGCCGAGAACGACACCGGCAATGCCGGGCAGCGTCAGCGTCGCGCCGACCAGAGTCAGGGCCGAGAAGGTCAGGATCGTGTGGATCAACAGCGCCACATTGGCGAGGATGCCCCAGGTGCCGTAGAGAACGAAGATGAAGGCGGCAACAAGGGCGAAGCCGACGATGCCGGAATAGATGCCCATCTTGATGGCGTCAGCGCCGAGATCGGCGCCGACCGTGCGCTCTTCGATAACAGTCAGTTTGGCGGGCAGGGCGCCTGCGCGCAGCATGGCGGCAAGAGTCGTGGCGCTGTCGGCCGAGAAGTTGCCGGAGATCTGGCCGGAACCGCCGGTGATCGGCTCGCGGATGACGGGAGCGCTCAGCACCTTGTTGTCAAGGACGATGGCAAAGGGACTACCGACATTCTGGCGGGTGATCTCGGCAAAGCGGGTGGCGCCGGCACTGTCGAAGCGGAAACTGACGATGGGTTCGCGCGTGTTGGGATCGAAGCTGACGCGGGCATCCGAAAGGCGGTCGCCGGAGATTTCGACACGATCGAGCACCGGATAGGATCTGCCTTCGTCGTCCTGCAGCATGGTGACGCCGGGGCCGGGCTGGTTGTTCGGCGCCAGCATGTGGAACGACATCTTTGCCGTGGAGCCCAGAAGTTCACGCAGGCGCGACGGATCCTGCGCGCCCGGAAGCTGGACGAGCACGCGGTTGCCGCCGATGCGCTGGATGGTCGGCTCGGACACGCCGACCTGGTCGACGCGCTGGCGGATGACTTCAAGACTCTGCTGGACGGCATTGTCGACATTGGCGGAGATGCCGGCTGGCGAGAAGCCGACAGTGATGGTCGCTCCGTTTGCGGTGACATTGAGATCTGCCTGGCCGGCGCTGAGGCCGGTGCTGATCGGGTTGGCAAGCGTCTTCAGATCGGTGACAGCCGCATCGCTCTGCGCGGCATCGGCGAGCGTCACGACGATCTGATTCTGGCTGCGCACGACGGCCTTTGGCTGGATGCCCTTTTCGCGCAGGACGCGGCGGGCGTCCTGAAGCAGCGATTGCAGCCGCTCCTTGGTCAGGTCCGCTTCGTCGACTTCCAGGACGAGGTGCGAACCGCCGCGAAGGTCGAGGCCGAGTGACACCTGCTCATGCGGCAGCCATGCCGGAATGCGCTGGAGGGTGGACTGCGGCAGGACGTTCGGCAGGGCGATGAATAAGCCGATCACGATGATCACCGTATAGGTGAACACCAGCCATGGTGAAGTACGCATGTTGTATTCCTTAGATAATCGAGGGCCGGCGCCCGGGCGCTGGCGGCATGTCGTCAATGGTCGGAAGCGCCGCTCGGCGCAGGCCTCAGGCGACGATCGGCGGTGCGCGCGCCTGATGGGTCCTGGAAACTGCCTGATGAAGCGCAGGCTCGAATGCCGCAAGAGGAGCGGCGATGTCCCAGCCGGTAAAGTCGACAGCAGGGGCGGCGGCAAGGGCCGGCGGTCCGGCGTCGTAGCCGGTCTGTTTCGGCGCAAGCTTGCGCTCGGCGACGAGCACCCCGCGCACGGCTTCGCGCGCGCTCAGTTGCTGCGGCTGGGGATCGCGGCCGGAAGAGGAAAGCGTGTTGACGGCGGTCGCCGGCTCAATGAGATTGCCGCCGAAAAGCAGGCCGATATAGGCAAGAATGGCGAAGAGGAGGGAAGCGGCGATACGGCTCGTCAGACGGTGCTGGTCCAGCTCCATCTCCTCCGTCCCGGCGATGTCACTACCGTATCGGCTCAAAAGCGCGCCAATCTCTCATTCTCTTTCCGGCGGAGCAGTGCCCCTCGGGATGATTGTATCAGGCTCCTGCCTGTCTTCATAGGAAACACTCTCATGATGCACTTGAGCGAGCCGGTCAACCATGCCAAGCGCGATTTCGCGTTCGCCCATGATGACGGTGTCGGCGCCGTATTGTTTCAGTTCGTCGACCTCGCCGTCGGAATGGGCGCGGGCGACGATGAGGATTGAGGGATTGACGCTGCGCGCCTGCTCGGCGATGCGACAGGCCTCAAAGGCGTTCGGGATGGCGATGGCGAGGCTGCGCGCAGTCGAAAGATTGGCGAGATCGAGCGTCTCCCGCGCCACCGCATTGCCCATGAAGGCTTCGATCCCTTGTGCTTTCAACTCGCCGATGCGCTTGTCGGAATCCTCGATGACGAGGAAGGGCGTGCCGGACGATTTGAGATTCTGCCCGACGATCCTGCCGACCCGGCCATAGCCGACGAGGATCGCGTGGCCGGTTAGCGTGGTCGGATGCGCGTCGTCGTTGTCAGACGCCGCCTGCTCTTGAGCGGGATCCGCAACCGCGGCGGAAGCGGGGTCGGCCACGGTTTCCTCGCGCTTTGCACCTTCGAGAAGAGGCCGCATGCGGTCGCAGAGGAAGAACAGCAGCGGATTGAGGACGATCGAGATGATGGCGCCGGCAAGGATCAGGTCGCGGCCCTCCTCCGGCAACAGCCCGAGTTCGGTGCCGAGAGCGGCGAGAATGAAGGAGAACTCGCCGATCTGACCGAGGCTTGCCGAAATCGTCAGCGCCGTGCCGGGCGGCTTCCTGAAGGCGAGCACGATCAGAAAGGCGGCGACGGACTTGCCGATGACGATGATGAAGACGGTGGCAAGGATCGGCAGCGGCCTGTCGAGCAGGATGTTCGGATCGAACAGCATGCCGACCGAGACGAAGAAGAGCACGGCAAAGGCGTCGCGCAGCGGCAGGCTTTCCTGGGCCGCGCGGTGGCTGAGCTCGCTTTCGGCCAGCACCATGCCGGCAAAGAAGGCGCCGAGCGCCAAGGACACGCCGAAGAGCTTCGCCGCGCCGAAGGCAACGCCAAGAGCGATGGCGAGCACACCGAGCCGGAAGAGCTCGCGCGAGCCGGCGTGGGCGATGCGGTGCATCGTCCAGGGAATGAGCTTGCGGCCGAAGACCAGCATCAGCGCCACGAACAGCGCCACCTTGACAAGCGTCATGGCGATTATCCCGCCGATGCCGAGATCGAGGCCGAGCAGGCTGTTCAGAGCCGCCGACAGCGGCTCGACCGGACCATGGCCGCCGCCGATGCTGGCTGCCGCCGGGATCAGCACCAGCGCCAGCACCATGGCGAGGTCTTCGACGATCAGCCAGCCGACGGCGATCCGGCCGCGCTCCGTCTCCACCAGCCGGCGCTCCTGCAGCGCCTTCAAGAGCACGACGGTAGAGGCGACCGACAGCGCCAGGCCGAAGACCAGGCTGCCGCCGGTCGGCCAGCCCATCAAGGCGCCGAGCCCCCAGCCGAGCAAAGTCGCAAAACTGATCTGCACGATGGCACCCGGCAGCGCGATGCCGCGTACCGACAGCAGGTCTTTGAGCGAGAAATGCAGCCCGACGCCGAACATCAGCAGGATGACGCCGATTTCGGCAAGCTCCGGCGCAAGGCTCTGATCCGCCACGTAGCCCGGCGTGTGCGGTCCCACCAGCACGCCGGCGATCAGATAGCCGACGAGCGGCGGCATGCGCAGCCGATGAGCAAGGGCGCCGAAGATGAAAGCCAGCACGAGGCCGCCGACGATTGTCGAAATCAAGGGCGTATCGTGCGGCATTGCTGTCTCCCGATCTGGAAATCCCGCGTAATATGACATATATGGTCTATCTCAACCAATATGGGCAACATTAAACCATGGGTCAAGGCGCAAGGGAAACAATTCTCACCCCGGCTCTCTGCCGCGCGGCGCGCGGCCTGCTAGATTGGACCCAGGCCGATCTGGCCGAAAGAGCCGCCGTCTCGCGCAGCACCATCCGCGATTACGAGGGACGCCACCACGACATCCACCGCGCGACGGAGGCGCAGTTGCGCCTTGCCTTCGAAAGCGGTGGTGTCAGGTTCGTCGAGATCGAAGGGGCAGGCACCGGCCTCTGCCTGCACAATTGAACAGGCTGAAGCCGGCTCAGGGCGCCAGGCAGCCGGCGGAGACTTTGTAGATGGAAAGCGCCTTGCCCTTGTAATAGCCCGCGGTCGGCTGCCATTTCTTCAGTACCTCCGGCGTTTCCGTGGCACAGCTAAGGGGGACGTCCGTCAGGAAAAGCACCTTGCCGGTGACGTCGGCGGGCAGCGCGAACTCCTGCTCGTAGTAGCTCTCCGGAAGTCCTGCGGGCGCCCGGGCGTAGATCCTGTAGGATGCGTCGCGCAGTGTATAAAAGAGGTCGGCGACCATATCGCGGTTGTCGGTGACGATAATGTCGGTGCCGGCCTGAGCTGCAAGGGCTCCCGCCTCGCGGCTGACCTCGGCGCGACCAAGATAGCGCTTCATCAATTCGTCGCCGTTCGGCAGCAGCAATTGCTGCGGAAAGATCGTCGCCAGCGGAAAGAGCAGGCTTGCGATGCCGTTGATGGTGAGCGACAGCCTCAACCCCTTAGGCCACATCCGGTAAAGCAGCCAGACGGCAAGAATGGTCCCCGCGACATAGGCGGTCACGGCCCAGTTGGCATAGGCTTTCGCGACCGTCGCCTGCAAGGTGATCAGCACCACCACCGGCATCGACAGCCAGATCAGCATCTTTTCGCGGTCGTCGCTCCGGCCCTTGATCATGCGATAGACCGCCCAGAGCATTGCGAAAAAGATGATCGGTCCGACGACGCCGAATTGGGCGGAGAAGAATTCGAGCCCGCGCCGCAGATTGATGCCGATGTCGCTCCAATGGGCGATATCCTGCGTATGGCGCACCGTCGTATTGTCGTGTTGCAGGTTCCACCAGAGGTTTGGCAGGGCGACGACAGCCGCAACCGCGACCGCGATGATGAAGTCCCGGACGGCGATGCGCGCCGACGGAATGAGCAGGAGGGCGATCGCGCCGCCCGGCACGACGAACAGCACGGCATATTTCGTCAGGAAGGCGAGGCCGACGCCGAGGCCCATGATGAGCGCCAGTCCGACCGAGCGCCGCTGCGTCAGGCCAAAATAGGCGTGCAGAGCGATCGCGATGAAGAACAGCAGGATGACGTCGGTCGAGAAGAACACTGAAGAAAGCGCCACCCCCGGCAGCGTAATATAGGTGGCGCCCGTCCAGCCTTCGATCTCCGGCCCGACGAAACGCTTTGCCACCTTCATCAGCACCAGTGCTGCCGCCATGTGGATCAGCGGCCCGAGCAGCCTGATGAAATAGATGGCGTTGGAGCCGGAAAGCTCCGTCATTGCCCGGATCACCCAGGCGATCATCGGTGGTTTCGAATAGTAGCCGAGATCGAGATTCTGCGACCAGAACCAGTACTGCGCCTCGTCGACAAACAGGTCAGTAGCATCGAAACGCAGCGTGACGACACGCCAGAACGTGAAGCCGAGAACGATGAGGAGACCAGATCTGGGGGACATGAACCGAGTGTTCCGCTGACATGAAAGGCGCGAGTGCGATTACACCAAAGGCGCCGGACTGCCAACGGGGGATGGATCGGCTTGGAGCGGGAGAGCTTTCAGAACACCCGAAGCATGCGGATGTCGCGATTTGCGGCAAGGAAATCGAGGCTGGCGATGGCGGCAAGTACGCCCATTGCGATCAAGCAGGAACCCAATCCGAGAACAATCATTGCTCTGTCCTTGTCGACGTCATGTCTTGGTTGTCGACCGGCCTATAACACGGAGCTTGCGTGTGCCTTGTAGCAGCCGTGCAACTCCGTGGAAGTATTTCCTGCGAACTGCCTTGAATTGCTCCAAAAGCCTGCGCCTGGAACGGCGTATTAACCTTCGGGCAAGGAATTAACCATAAACATTGGGTTACACGTCGGAATGGGAAGATGTGCTCGTTCCCAGCAGGCATGACGCCGTACCGCCGTACCGGGTCGATCCGGTATCCATCTCTTCAGACAGCTTCGAAACATAGCTGATCAGGGGCTTTTACCTGCCGGTCGTCGCCGGTGGTGAAGACCGGCTCCGCGCTTGCGTTCATCGAATGCTGCAAAAGTTTTTGCCGGGCATTCGCCTGGAAAGTGGGTCGGGGACAGGCGTTGAGGCAGGACATGCCATCAGATCAGGCTCGTGGAGCGCAGGCAGGCAGCTTGCGCGACCGCCTGCGTTTTGCCGGTCTCGATGCCGATCAGTGCGAACTGGTGCGCCGTAACCGACCGGCCCTCGAAGCGCATCTGAAAGCGGGCCTGCGCGATCTCTTCCACAGGTTCCAGTCCTATCCCGACGCCGCTCGCAATTTCGAGAGCGACCGACAGGTCGATCGTCTGCATGATCTGCAGTCCTCGCATTGGGACCTGCTGACGGATGCGCGCTTCGACAGCCTCTATGCCGAGCGTGTCAAGGTCCTCGCCGACACCGAAAGCAAGATGGGCCTCGAGCCGCGCTGGCACGTGGCCGGCCATGGCGTCATGCTGGAACACGTCCTTTCCGGCCTCGCCGAAGAGATCGCCGGCCGGCCCCTGCTGCCCTCGGCCAGGCGCCGCACCCGCGAAATTTCCGATCTGATGACGGCGATCATCCGCATCGTCATGGTCGATGTGGAAATTGCCGTTTCGCTTCGCTTCAATGCGCTGCGAGCCGCCCAGAGCCGCGCGCTCGCCGATCAGCGCGCCGGAAGTGAAGCGGAGATTGGGCGGATCTTCGGTGAGGTTATCGAGGGCCTCGCCGCCCGCGACCTGACGCGGCGCGCGCCTGTCGAGGCCGACGGCGCCTATGCCGGCATCGCCGCCGCCCTGAACGGCGCCTTGGATGGCCTGCAGGCAGAATTCGCCGCCATGACCGAACGCGCTGATAAGGCCGAGACGGCCACCGCTTCGCTTGCCGCTCAGTCGCGGCAGTTCGCCGGCACTGCGTCCGGCCAGGCAGGCCGGCTGCAGCTTTCCGCCGCTGCCCTTGCCGGCATTGCCGGAAGCGTGCGCGACGGCGCCGCCGACAGCCGCGCCGCCGAACAGGCGGCCGCCTCGACGCGCGCTGCGGTCGAACAAAGCGGCGAGGTCGTCGGCCGCGCCATCAGCGCCATGGCCGACATCGAGCAGTCGGCCGAGAAGATCGGCCAGATCATCGGCGCGATCGACGAGATCGCTTTTCAGACCAATCTGCTGGCGCTGAACGCCGGCATCGAGGCGGCCCGCGCTGGCGATTCCGGCCGCGGCTTTGCCGTCGTTGCCCAGGAAGTCCGCGCGCTTGCCCAGCGCTCGGCCGACGCCGCCCGCGAGATCAAGACCCTGGTAACGACGACCAAGGCGCAGGTCGACGCCGGCGTGCAGATGGTCGGACGTACCCAGGATTCGATCGGCAGCATCGTGCGGCAGGTCACCGACATCAACGCCGCCATATCCGGCATCGCCACCAGGACCGGCGAGCATGCCGCAAGCCTCGACGGCGTGGCGGCCGACGTCAAGGGTCTCGGCGCAGAGGTGGCGGACAATGCCGGTTTGGCCGAATGCTCCGCCGAAGGCGCCGACCACCTCCATACCGTCATTCTCGAGCTCGGCCAGACGATTCGCGAATTCCGCATCGCCCGGGAAAATGCGCACACCGGGCGTGCAGCATCGGTCCGCGCGGCGCCGTCGCGCGCGATCGAAGCGGCTGCCCGTCCTGCGGTCGAAGACGAATACGAAAATGATGATTTTGGCCTTCCGCAATCGCTCGTAAGCGTCGGAGGTGGGCGGAATGTTTACTAACCTATCGGATGATCGCCGCAGCTCATCTTTTCGGGCCGGGGACAAAGGGACAAGGACAAGCTGATGGTAGCAAAGAAGAGTGGCAAGACGCTGAATTTGACAGCGGTGCTCGATCTCAACGAGGCTTCCGCCTTGCGTGACAAGCTCCTTTCTCTCAGGGGCAGCGGTCTTTCAATCGACGCATCGGGCGTCGAGCGGATCGGGGCTCTTTGCGCTCAGGTCCTGATGTCCGCCGAGAAGACCTGGGAGCAGGACAAGCAGCCATTCACCTTCTCCAAGGTGTCCGACGCATTTCACAAAACCATGCAGCTGGTTGGCGTCAATATTGACCACCTGCTTGCCAAGGAGATTCGGCAATGAAGAAAAAAGTGCTTACCGTGGATGATTCCCGCACCATCCGAAACATGCTGCTCGTGACGCTGAACAATGCCGGTTTCGAGACGATCCAGGCGGAAGACGGCGTAGAGGGCCTTGAGGTGCTCGAAGAATCCAATCCTGACGTGATCGTGACCGACATCAATATGCCGCGCCTCGATGGCTTCGGCTTCATCGAAGGTGTGCGCCGCAACGAAAAATATCGGGCGATCCCGATCCTGGTCCTGACCACCGAGAGCGATGCGGAAAAGAAGAACCGCGCCCGCCAGGCCGGCGCCACCGGATGGATCGTCAAGCCTTTCGACCCGGCCAAGCTGATCGATGCAATTGAGCGCGTAACCGCTTAAACCCAGGATTTGCTCCTATGGATATGAACGAAATCAAAGAGATCTTTTTCCAGGAGTGCGAGGAACAGCTCGCCGAGCTGGAATCCGGTCTGCTGAAAATGAACGATGGCGATCGCGATCCGGAAACCGTCAATGCGGTGTTCCGTGCCGTGCATTCGATCAAGGGGGGTGCCGGCGCCTTCGGCCTTGATGATCTGGTTGCCTTCGCCCATGTTTTCGAGACCACTCTCGATTGCGTTCGTTCCAACAAGCTCGAGCCGACCCAGGACGTCCTGAAGGTGATGCTGAAGTCGGCCGATGTGCTCGCCGACCTGACCAATGCTGCACGCGACGGCGGCAGTGTCGATGAAAGCCGCAGCCGCGGCCTCGTCAAGGAGCTCGAGGCGCTGGCCAACGGCGAGCTGCCGTCTCCTTCGGCCGAAGCGCCTGCGCCCAAGGCCGCCGCAAAGGCGTCTCCGGCCGCTCCGGCGCCGGCCCCCAAGCCGACCGACGACAGCGGCTTCCAGCCCGTCCCCTTTTCCTTCGACGATTTCGCCGACGAGGACGGCGCAGAGACCGGCCTGCCGGCCTACGAGATCACCTTCAAGCCGCGCCACGAACTCTATTCGAAGGGTAACGACGCCACCCTGCTGCTGCGCGACCTTTCGCGCCTCGGCGAAATGACGATCTACTGCAATACGGATGAGCTGCCGGGTCTCGAAGAGCTCGATCCGGAGGCTGCCTATTTCTTCTGGAACGTCACGCTCAAGACCGACAAGGGCGAGGATGCAATCCGCGCCGTCTTCGAATTCGCCGAGTGGGATTGCGAGCTGACGGTGAAGCCGGTTGAGGAGACCAGTGGCGCCGCTTCGAGCAACGAGGAACTGCCGATGGTGCCGGTTCCCTTCGACCTCTCGATCCTGGACGAGACCGACGCAACGGAGAGCGTTTCCGCTGCACGGTCCGAAGACACGGCCGCTGCCGTTGCCGCCGCCGAAACCGCTTCCAACGTCACGCAGATGGCGGCAGCCGCCGCTCGCGTCGAGAAGAAGGAATCGGCCGCCGCGGCCGCCGCGGCCAATGCCGCCGCCCAGAACAATGCCGCTGGCGCCGGCCAGACAATCCGCGTCGATCTCGACCGCGTCGACCGTCTCATCAACCTCGTCGGCGAACTGGTCATCAACCAGGCGATGCTGTCGCAGAGCGTCATCGAGAACGACACGACAGGCACGTCCTCGATCAACATGGGTCTCGAGGAGCTGCAGCAGCTCACCCGCGAGATCCAGGACTCGGTCATGGCGATCCGCGCGCAGCCGGTCAAGCCGGTCTTCCAGCGCATGTCGCGTATCGTCCGCGAAATCGCCGATATGACCGGCAAGTCGATTCGCCTCATTACCGAAGGTGAAAATACCGAAGTCGACAAGACGGTTATCGACAAGCTGGCCGAGCCGCTGACCCACATGATCCGTAATGCCGTCGACCACGGCATCGAAACCCCGGAAAAACGCGCAGCCGCCGGCAAGAACACCGAAGGCACGGTTCGCCTCACCGCCAAGCACCGCTCAGGCCGCATCCTGATCGAGCTTGCCGACGACGGCGCCGGCATCAACCGCGAGAAGGTCCGCCAGAAAGCGATCGACAACGATCTCATCCCCGCCGACGCCAACCTGTCGGATGAGGAAATCGATAACCTGATCTTCCTGCCGGGCTTCTCGACGGCCGACAAGATCTCCGACATATCGGGCCGCGGCGTCGGCATGGACGTCGTCAAGCGCTCGATCCAGGCGCTCGGCGGCCGCATCAACATCACCTCCAAGCCGGGCCACGGCTCGGTTTTCACCATGAGCCTGCCGCTGACGCTTGCCGTTCTCGACGGCATGGTAGTCACCGTCGCCGGCCAGACGCTGGTCGTGCCGCTGACCGCGATCGTCGAAACCCTGCAGCCGGAAGCGTCCGCAATCCACTCCTTCGGCGCGAACCACCGGCTGATCTCGATCCGCAACTCGTTCTGCCCATTGGTCGATGTCGGCCGCATCCTGAACTTCCGCGCGACCCAGGCCAACCCCGTCGAGGGCGTGGCGCTGCTGGTGGAATCGGAAGGCGGTGGCCAGCGCGCCCTGATGGTCGATGCCATCCAGGGTCAGCGCCAGGTGGTTATCAAGAGCCTGGAGGCCAACTACACCCATGTGCCCGGCATCGCCGCCGCCACCATCCTTGGCGACGGCCGCGTGGCGCTCATCCTCGATGTCGACGCGGTTGTCGGCGCCTCGCGCGGCCAGTCGCTCAAAGCGGAAATGTCGTTAGCAGCGGTAGGGTAAGGAATGTCGTACGCTGTAAAAAGTCTGAACCAGGGGGATCGCGAACTGATCGCGTTCCGCATCGGAGATCAGGAATTTTGCGTGAATATCATGTCGGTTCGCGAAATCCGGGGCTGGACCCCCGCGACCGCGATGCCGCACTCGCCTGCCTATATGCTGGGGGTCATCAACCTGCGCGGCGCGGTGCTGCCGATCATCGATCTTGCCGCCCGGCTCGGCATGAAGCCGGCCGATCCCACAGCCCGTCATGTCATCATCGTCGCCCAGGTCCGTCGCAAGGTCGTCGGCCTCCTGGTCGACGCCGTCTCCGACATTCTGACCGTCACCGACGAGATCATTCAGCCGACGCCCGAAATCTCCTCCGACCTCGAGCGCCAATTTGCACGGGGCATTCTCGCCATCGACAAGCGCATGATCTGCCTGATCGAACTTGAAGCCCTCTTTTCCGAGACCGAAAGCGAAGCCGCATGAGTGCAATGGGTGCAAAAGATCAGAGGCAGGGAGCCGATGAGGTGCTGGCGAGCGGAGAATATCCGCTGACGCGCCGCGACCTTACGGAAATCGCCGCCATGATCTACTCGGATGCCGGCATCTTCCTCAACGAGACGAAGGCCTCGCTCGTTTATTCGCGTCTGTCGAAACATATCCGCAATCTTGGTCTGTCCGGCTTCCGAGAATATTGCGAACTCGTCGCTTCGCCGGCGGGGGCTGCGGCGCGCCGCGAAATGCTCTCGCATCTGACGACCAATTTCACTCGCTTCTTCCGCGAAAACCATCATTTCGAGCATCTGCGCGATCATGTTCTGCCGGAGCTTCTGCAGCGGGCGAGATCGGGCGGCAGGGTGCGCATCTGGTCGGCTGCTTCCTCCGACGGGCAGGAGCCTTATTCGATCGCGCTGACCGTGCTGTCGCTGATGCCGAACGTCGCCGATTACGACTTCAAGATCCTGGCCACTGACATCGATCCGAAAATCCTCGCCATCGCCCGGGCCGGCGCCTACGACGAGAGCGCGCTCGAAACCGTTTCACCCGCCATGCGCAAGCAATGGTTCAGCGAAGTCGAGGTGCAGGGCCGGCGCAAGTTCCAGGTCGACGACCGCGTCAAGCGGCTGATCACCTACAATGAGCTGAACCTGATGGCGCAATGGCCGTTCAAGGGCAAGTTCGACGTCATCTTCTGCCGCAACGTCGTCATCTATTTCGACGAGCCGACGCAGATGAAGATCTGGCAGCGTTTTGCCGGCCTGCTGCCGGAAGGCGGCCATCTCTATATCGGCCATTCCGAGCGCGTCTCCGGTGAGGCGAAGCACGTCTTCGACAATATCGGCATCACGACCTATCGCTACACGACCAAGGGTCTCGGGAGGAAGGCATGAGCGCTCCGGCCAGAGTTCTCGTTGTTGATGACTCGCCGACGATGCGGGGTTTGATTACCGCGGTGCTGAGCTCCGACCCGGAAGTGAGCGTCATCGGCCAGGCCGGCGACGCGCTGGAAGCGCGGGAGGCAATCAAGCGGCTGAATCCCGACGTCGTGACGCTCGACATCGAGATGCCGAACATGAACGGCCTCGATTTCCTTGAAAAGATCATGACCCTGCGGCCGATGCCGGTGATCATGGTCTCGACGATGACGCATCGCGGTGCCGAAGCGACGCTTGCGGCGCTTGAGATCGGTGCCTTTGATTGCGTCGGCAAGCCAGGTCCCGGCGAACCCAGGCCCTTCGGCGATCTCGCCGAGAAGGTCAAGGCGGCCGCGCGCACGCAGCGTCAGTTCTCCCAACCGACCGCCGCCGTCGCGCCCCCGCCCTCCGTCGCCGATTTTCGCGTCGGCCGCAAGATCGTCGCGATCGGCTCGTCGACCGGCGGCGTCGAGGCGCTGATCGCCGTGCTGCAGAAATTCCCGGCAAACTGCCCACCGACCGTCATCACTCAGCATATGCCGCCGACTTTCACCAAGAGCTTCGCCGAGCGGCTGAACCGTCTCTGCGCGCCGGTGGTGCAGGAAGCGACCGACGGCGCCCGTCTCGAGATCGGCAAGATCTATCTGGCGCCGGGCGGCGAACGTCATCTTCAGGTCAGCGGCGGCTCCGCGCCGTGCTGCCGTCTCGTCGACCGGGCGCCCGTCAACGGTCACCGCCCGTCCGTGGACGTGCTCTTTGATTCGGTCGCGGAACTCGCAGGCCGCAATGCCGTCGGCGTGATTCTGACCGGAATGGGCCGCGATGGCGCCGCCGGATTGTTGAAAATGCGCCACGCGGGCGCCAGAACGCTCGGCCAGAACGAAAAAACCTGCGTCGTTTACGGAATGCCAAGGGTTGCTCACGAACTTGGCGCCGTCGAGCAGCAGCTGCCACTGACTGCCATCGGTGAAGAAATATTGAAATTGACAGCCGCCCGAAAGGAAGGGACCGAATAAATGTCGATCGCGGAGAAAATCAAAGTTCTGATCGTCGATGATCAGGTAACGAGCCGGTTGCTGCTCAGCGACGCGCTGACCCAGCTCGGCTTCAAGCAGATCACATCCGCAGGCGACGGCGAGCAGGGCATGAAGATCATGACCGAGCAGCCGCACCACCTGGTGATCTCTGATTTCAACATGCCGAAGATGGATGGCATCGGCTTCCTTCAGGCCGTGCGCACCAACCCGAACACCAAGAAGGCGGCCTTCATCATCCTCACCGCCCAGGGCGATCGCGCGCTGGTGCAGAAAGCGGCCCAACTCGGTGCCAACAACGTGCTCGCCAAGCCATTCACGATCGAGAAGATGAAAGCTGCTATCGAAGCCGTGTTTGGAGCTCTGAAATGATCATTGAGGGGGCAGCCCGCCGCGTGCACATCATTCAAGGCGAGTACAAGGTTCTGAGCGATCCGAATGCGGTTCTCTCGACCATTCTCGGCTCGTGCGTGGCTGCGTGCCTCAGAGATCCGGTCGCCGGTGTCGGCGGCATGAACCACTTTCTGTTGCCCGGCTCGGCGACGTCGCCGACATCAGGCGGCGATGCCACACGCTACGGCGTGCATCTGATGGAATTGCTGATCAACGGTCTCCTGAAGCAGGGCGCCCGGCGCGACCGGCTGGAGGCAAAGATCTTCGGCGGCGCCAAGACGATCTCGACTTTCTCCAACGTCGGGGAGCAGAATGCGGCCTTCGCCATGCAGTTCCTGAGGGATGAAGGCATTCCGGTGGTCGGCTCCTCCACAGGCGGAGAGCATGGGCGCAAGCTCGAATATTGGCCGGTCTCCGGTCGGGCCCGGCAATACCCTTTGACCGGCGCCGAAACGCAGAGAACCGTCGCTCTCGAGCAGCGTCCCGCCGCTCCGCAGAAGCCCGCCGAAACCAGCATCGAATTTTTTTGATGGCGAGGATTTTGATATGACATTTACTCCGGTGATGGAGCCGCCCGCGCCTGTCGAAGCGCTGAGCGACATCCTGATGCGCATCGTTTCGGAACTGCACGATGTGGCTTACCTGATCGAGCGCATCGAGCCGCAGCTTCTCGACCTCGGTGGCGCTGAAATTCTGAACTCGCCTGACGCCATGAAGGTCATGCAGGGCATCGACCTGGCCGTGCAGAAGTCACGCGGCCTTGCCGAATTCATCGACACCATCACCGGCGAAATCCCGCTCGGCTGGACGGTCGACGTCGCCACCGCGCTCAGCCTCGTCAAGCTGGCGGAGATGCAGAAGGCGCTGGGCGGCTCCACGCGCCACGGTCATTCGCAGCCGCTGAGCAAGGCCGCCGGCGACTTCGACTTCTTCTGAAGCGAACGGTTTTTCAACTCCGCTTCTCGCGCCTCGGGTCCTTTTCAAGCATGTCGTTCTCGCAAACTCGCCGCGCGACATGCTTCAGCCTTTCGCTCTCGCGCGCTCCTCACGAAACGCTCGCACAAGTTTCGCCTATTATTCGTCGGATGAGGCAATAAGCCTGCTTTGTCTTTGACGGATCGTGCGAGAACAGAATGAATCTGTTAAATCAATTAGTTCAGATTTTTAAGAACTTTGGCGCCCTGGGCCGGACACGCCTGATGATTCTGGGAGGCGTCGGCGCCGTTTCCATCGCAATCATCCTTGCGGCCGCCCTTTTCGTCAACAAACCGGCACAAGAAACGCTCTATGTCGGTCTCGACGCTCCCGATCTCAACCAGATCAGCATGGCGCTTGCCGAAGCCAACATCAATTTCCAGGTCGGCACGGACGGCTCCAGCATCACCGTTCCGGCTGGTATGACGGGCAAGGCCCGCCTGATGCTTGCCGAGCGCGGCCTGCCGAACAGCGCCAATGCCGGCTATGAACTCTTCGACAATGTCGGCTCGCTTGGGCTGACCTCCTTCATGCAGGAGGTAACGCGGGTTCGAGCGCTGGAAGGCGAAATCGCACGCACCATCCAATCGATCTCGGGCATAACGGCCGCGCGCGTCCATATCGTCATGCCCGAGGTTGGAAACTTCCGGAAGGCGGAGCAGAAACCGACCGCCTCCGTGATGATTCGCGCCAGCGCCGCCACCGGGCGCGGCGCGGCGACCTCGATCCGTCACCTCGTCGCCTCGGCCGTGCCGGGGCTTGATGTCGATGACGTCACGATTCTTGATTCTGCCGGCCAGCTTCTCGCGTCCGGCGACGAGGCGAGCAACAGCTCGCTGAACCGCTCGCTCAACATCGTCCAGAACGTTCAGCAGGAAGTCGAATCCAACATCGACAAGGCGCTGGCGCCCTTCCTCGGCATGGACAACTTCCGCTCCAGCGTCACCGCCGACCTCAACACCGATGCTCAGCAGATTCAGGAAACGGTCTACGATCCCGAATCCAAGGTCGAACGCTCCGTTCGCTCGACGAAGGAAGCCCAGCAGTCGCAGCAGAGGCAGTCCGACAACGCAACGACTGTCGAACAGAACATTCCCCAGGCGGCCCCCGATGCCGGCGGCGCAAGCGGTCCGGAATCACAGGACAAGTCGGACAAGCGCGAAGAGCAGACCAACTACGAAATCAACAGCAAGACGACGGCGACGACCCGCAACAGCTATCAGGTCGAGAAGCTTTCGATCGCCGTCGTTGTCAACAAGGGCCGCATCGCCAAGATGGTCGGCGAGCCCGTCGATCAGGCCAAGATCGACGCCTATCTCGCCGAAATGCAGAAGATTGTCGCTTCGGCAGCCGGCATCGACGCCAAGCGTGGCGATGTCGTCACCGTCACGGCGATGGACTTCCTCGAGAACCAGCTGCTGGAAGACGCCACCGGCGGTGTCCGCGTCATGGATATGCTGAGCCGCAACCTTGCCGGCATCATCAACTCGCTCGCCTTCGTGGCGGTCGCCTTCGTGGTGGTCTGGATGGGTCTGCGGCCGCTGGTACGCAGCGTCAGCGGTAACGGCGCGAGCTCGGTGCTTGGCGACGCCACGCCAGAAGCGGCCGGTCTCGAACTTCCGGACTTCGCGCCGGCGGCCGGCGCTCCTGGAGGCGCTCTCATGGACGGCTTCGGCTCCGATTTCGGCTTCGACAGCACCGAGGATCTGCTCAGCCTCGGCGACGACGACGGCAACTTCAACCGACGCGTCAAGGAGGGCCCGGAACGCAAGCTTGCCCGCATGGTGGAGATCAACGAGGAGCGCGCCGCCAAAATTCTCAGGAAGTGGGCGATCGACGACGCAGCATAAGAAAGAGGCCGGGCAACCGGCCCTTTTCATGTCTGTATCAGGCTTTTCACTGCCGGAGCAGGATTGTTATCGGTCCTCCGCGGGGGAGCCGACAGCTCCCCGGTTTGTATTCGGCTCCGGCTGTCGAACGGGAATAGAAACGGCCGCGTGAAGGATTTGAATAATACTGTTGAAGATCACTCGCGTAAAACGCGAATGAAGTTGCGGTACAGCCAGAATCATCTTAGCCTTCCCAGTATTCTGAGGGGCGCAAGTCGTCCTCGAATCACGGCATGAGCGACAGCGAAAGTAAATCCCTAGAAGTCGGAGATGGTGATTTACACCGGCTGGCTTACCCTTAGGTGATTCGAAATGGGATTCGAGCGGGGCTTGAATTGAATCCTTCACAAAAAAATCGCTGTTGCACCGAGTTTGATCGTTCCTCAGCCGCAGGAAATTGCCAATGGATATGACGATATTTCAGGCGAGCAAAGGCGAGAGGCAAATGGCGAATTTCGCGAGCGTGGTGGCGCCGGCTCTCTTGCCGCGCGACGAGCTGATTCGGCGCCTGCACGGTGTCGCCGACACTGGGAGGTTGCAGTCCGGTCTGCGCGCGCTGACGGACTATGTGGGTGCGTCGCACTATCTTCTGGCGCGCTGTGATCTCATCCAGGAAAGCGGTCTCGATTTCATCGTTTCGTCGGACTGGCCGTTCGATCTGGTTAAGGATATCGCCAACGATCTGGTCAGCACCTATGCCCGTTCGACCGAGCTGGAAAAATGCATGCAGGTTTTCCAGCCGAACTTCGCTCTTCTGCCCGATGACGCCGATGTGCCTGATGGCGCCAGCCGCCAATATTGCTCATTGACCTTCAATGTCGGCCGCTCGCGGCTCGCCTTGATGTTCCTGTTCGGCGAAGGCTTCATCCTGTCGCCGGAGCGCCTGCGGGATGTGGGACTGCTTGCCGGCTACGTCGCGAGCTTCCTTCGCTGCGGGGGCGCAAAGGTCGACCGCGATTTCGAACTGACCGACCGCGAGCTGGAATGCCTGTTCTGGATCGCCGAGGGCAAGACCAGCGATGAGATCGCGATGATTCTCGGAATATCCCGCAATACCATCAACAATTACATCACCAGCGTGATGCGCAAGACGGCGACCAAGACCCGGTCGGAGGCCATTGCCTTCGCGGTCCGCAACAATCTCGTATAGGGGAATCCATGGCACATCCATCAAGCAGGGCGATGAACGGCGCCGATCCGCTGCGCGTGGTGCGGGTGAACAGGATTTCCAGCCGTTCGGATCTTTTTCCGCGGCTGGTCGCGATGCAGAAGCTCGCCGACGCTCAAGGCTTCGCGATCTACCGTGTCAGCGGCTCGGGATTGCCGGCAAAGCAGCGCCTAGTCTGTGAGCTCGAGAACTGGGGGCCTTCGAATACCGGTTTTGCCAAGGCCTTCACGGATGCTTATGGCGATATTCTTCTTGACCATATCGAAAAGTCGCTGCTGCCGCTTTCATGGGCCGGCGCTCACGACCGAGCGGCCCCCGGTCCGGCGGATTTCGCGCCCTTCATGACACGCCTGAAGGATGGAATTCTGCCTTTCTCCGGCCTTGCCTTCCCGGTGCGGCTCGGCGCCCTCGGCAACGGCTTCATCCTTTTCACCGGCGATGATATCGATCCTCCAAGCGACACGATCGTCGAGCTGCACGGCCGCTGCTGCCACGTGATGATGGATCTGCTCTCTCTCGACGAACGCCGCTCGGCCGCCGCCGAAGCGCTGAGCGAACGCGAAATCGCCTGTCTCCAGCTCGCCGGCGATGGCCGTATCAGCGAAGAGATCGCCGAAAAACTCGGCCTGTCCGTGCACACGGTCAATGCCTATCTCGGCTCGGCGACCATCAAGCTCGATTCCGTCAACCGCATCCAGGCGATCGCCAAGGCGATCCGGCTCGGCTACATCAGCTGAACCGGTTCCTGCCGCCTTCATGAAAGGCGGCGCGAAAGCGAGGCTGGATTGTCCTGGGGGCAAATCAGCTGGCGAGCGCGCGCGGCGGTTTCACGCTGTAGCGAGACTGCTGAAGGCTCTTTTCCAGAAAGGTAGTGTTCTCGTCGGGGTCGGAGGAGGGGTCCTCGAAGGCGATGTGGTTGATTTCGATGCCGGCATGATTGTCGGCAAGGGTGAGCTGGGCGTAGACGGTGACGCCCCGCGGCTTGATTTCCAAGTCAAGAACGACTTCGGGCTTGCCGCCCCATTCCAGCGTATAGTTTCCACCGAGGCCGAAATTGACCGTGCCCGGATGAAAGAAAAGCTCCGCCGCCGAAGCGACGAGATCGGCCAGATTGCCGTAATACTCGAAGCGCAGCAGTGAAATGAGGTCAGAGGCATCCAGAAGGCGCAGTTCGGTGGCGACGGGGCTGATCGCGTCTGCGAGGATCTTTTCACGCTGGGCAGAGTGAGGGCATTTTTTCATTCGGCTTATCTTACCCGTTTGTTCTTGGCGTCTGCGGCGTAGACCCTGTGTATGAGCTCCGCAACGGCCTTATAGAAGACTGACGGTATGACACTATCGATCGAGACTTGCGCAAACATGGAGCGCGCGAGCGGCGGATCCTCGAACACCGGGATGCCGTTCTGCTCGGCGATCTCTCTGATTTTGAGTGCAATCAGGTCCTGGCCCTTTGCCAGAACCACAGGCGCGTCGTTCTCTTCACGCGCATAGCGCAGCGCTACGGCATAGTGCGTCGGGTTAGCGATGACAAGCGTGGCGCGGTGCACGTTGGCGATCATGCGCCGGCGCGCGCGGTCGCGCATCAGCGAGCGCTGCCGGCTTTTGACAAAGGGGTCGCCCTGCGCCTGCTTGTTTTCTTCCTTCACCTCATGGCGCGTCATCTTGAGCTCGGTGAACCAGTGATGGCGCGTCCAGAAAAGATCGGCGATCGCCACGATCGCGGTGGCGATCAGCATGACGATGATGATCTTGCGCATCGCCGTCATCATCCGCACGAGGATTGTCTGCGGATCGGAGAACATGGCGTCGATTGAGCTGAAATATTCGCTCCTGAGCACAAAAAACAGGACGACCCCGACGACGACGACCTTGAACAGCGACTTTCCGAACTCGACGAGGCCGGGCAGGCTGAAGAGCCGTGACCAGCCCTTGACCGGAGAGATGCGTGAGGCCTGAGGCCTGATGCGTTCGAGCACAGGCGTCGGCAGGTTCTGGAAGATCGAGGAGGCGATGCCGAAGACCATGAACAGGATGAGGGCGGGTGCCAGCAGCGCCGCGCTCGCCCAGCCGAGCCGGACGAAGAGCGCCAGAATGTCCGGTCCCGTCTCGATTTTCCATTGGTCGGGCTGCTCGAAAATGTCGCGCAGCGTTTCGCCCATGCGGCCGACGCTATCGGGAAGGAAGAACACCAGATAGATGAAAGTGGCGAGGATGGTCGCGAAGATCGACAGCTCGCGCGAAAACGGCACATTGCCTTTCTCCGCGGCGTCGGTTTGCTTTTTCGCGGTCGGGGCTTCTGTTTTGCTGTCCTTGTCATCATCGGCCAAGTCGCGGCCCTCCGTCAAAGAAACAGGCCGCAGCGAATGCATGCCACCCCGAACAGGGCAGCGATTCTGGGATGACGAGATGCGTCAAAACAAAAACCCAAGGCGCGGCGCAGGAGCCATGTGCTCTGCGACACGCCATAGAGTGCGGCCGATCGATGAAAGGTAGTCGCCCGCGGCGCGGCGATCAACAGCGGCCTGCTTGCCGGCCGGATTTGTCAACAGTCTCAGAGGGTCAGGCGGCGGCCGAGGCCTCGCCTTCCTTCTCCTTGAGCTCGATCTGGCCTGAGTTGGCCAGGCGAATCGCTTCCTGTGCCACGGCGCGGCGCGCAATGGCGATCTCACGCGGATTGACGCCGCCCATGCCGCTCTGCAGATCCGATTCGATCATGCGGCGCTGGCGCGGACTGATGGCGGACAGAACCGATTCGCGGATCTCGGCCGGCGAGCCGCGCAAGGAGACGGTGAGCACGTCGGTCGAAATATCGTTGAGCAGCAGGACGCGGCTGCGCTGCGGCATGTACATGAGGTCCTCGAAGAGGAAGATCTTCGGCCGAACCTTGTTGACCGCCTCGCGACTGATCGATTCGAGCGAGGTGAGCAGCGTGTCGACCTGCGGCTTGTCGAGCTCGTTCATGAGATCGGCGACCTTCGTCGAGCCGGCAGCGTTGCGCTCTGCCTCGATTTCGGCAAGCAGCGTCATCACCTGGTTCTCGATGATCTGCGCCGCCTTCGGGCTGACGGCCTTCATATTGACCGTCCGGTTCATGATGTCGGCGCGGCGGTTGTCGGGAAGCTGCAGCAGCACCTTGGCGCCGAAGGAGGAGGGCATCATCGAAAGGATGTAGGCGACGGTTTGCGGATGTTCACGCAGCAGGAACTGTGCGACGAATGCCGGCTCGGCTTCGCTGAGGCGATCCCAGATCGAGGTCTCGTAGGCCTGGAATGCCGTGCGGCGGCCGAGCAGGCTGTCCACCTCGTCGGGGGTCAGGCCTTCTTCCAGAATGGCCTCGATCGCTTTGGCATTGTCCATCAGTCCAGCGCCCTCGGTGAAGAGGTCCTCGAACTCGGAGACGAGCGACAGGAGTTCGTCCGGCGGAATGGCGCGCAGTGACTGGGCCGATGCGATAATGGTCTGCAGCTCGGCCTGAGTGAAATATTTCAACAGCCGGCCGGCGACACCCTTTCCCATGGCGAGAAGGACCGCCGCCGCCTTTTCAGCCTGGGTCAACGGTTTCCCGGCTAGCGCGCCGCCGAAATCGTCAAAGTCCATCATGGTCTAACCTCTCCGTCCCCACAGGGATCAGGCTTTTTTCGTACTCAAAACTTCTATCAGCTTCACGCCGAACCGGGTGTCGTCGTTATCAAGAACCGTAATCTCGCCGCGTGCAATCCTGCGGCCGTTCACCATGATCTCAACGGGTTCGCCGATTTTCTTGTCGAGGGCGATCGTCGCTCCTTCATTGAGATTCATCAGACTGGAGACCTGCATCCGGCTGGTGCCGAGCATGATCTGGACATCGATCGGAATGTCCATGATCAGCTCGAAATTCGAGGTCAGCGCGCTGCCGAGCGGCGCCGATGACGCCTCGAACGAAGAGCTGCCGCCGAAATCCATGCCTGCAGCCGGGCTGGCATCGCCGGCGCCGAAATCGCCGCCGAAATCATCGCCGCCGAAAGGGGAATCCGAAATCTCGCCGCCGAAGGCGGTCAGATCCGTTCCTGCCGCGAAGCCATCATTCTCCAGTTCGGCGCCAAACTGCGACAGGTCGCTATCGGCATCCTTCTTCAGCACGCCGCGCAGATCGTCGATCGCTTGGTCGAGATCGGCCTCGCTGCCCGGCATATCCAGGGAGAGGTCACTGTTCTGCTGTGTTTTCTTCGTTGCCATGAAATCACTATTCCAGTTGAAACTTGCCTCAAACTGCCTTTGCAGCCCGGAAGCCAGAGAACCGATCAATTCATTAAATGACGGATGAGTTCGTCATCCGAGTTCATCGTATCCTTGACGCGGACCATGTAGTTTTCGCCAGAACGCCCGAACTCGCATATATACAATTCCTTGCTGTTGGCGCTGACCTCGACGCGGACGTCGCCGCCGTCGCGGAACGGGATGACGTCGCCGACCATCAGCTTCGATATGGTGCGCAGCGTCAGGTCCTGTAGCCGGATCCTGGCCTCGAGCGTGACATGCGAGCGGCGGACCTGATCGCCAAGCTGTTCGGCCCATTCCGGCGAATTGCCGCCAGTCTGGCGCTTCGGCTTCGGCGGCGTCACCTTGGTTTTGAGCAGCGCCGTCTGCGGAATGATCAGTGCGAATTCCGAAACAATGCCGGCGAGCGTGATCGACATGTTGATGGCGGCGGCAAATTCGTCCGGCTTGTCCTCCGCCGGCCGGGGGCTGGCGTCATGGGCGTGCGGGGCCGAAAGACTGGGCTCGAAACCGCCAGGTGCATTGACCGCCGAGCGCAGCACCTTGGCTATCTTGTCGAAGACCATGACCGCCAGATCGAGTTCGATGACCGAGAGCAGCCGCTCGGCCGGCTCCTCGATCGTATCGGCGGTGGCGCCGAGCAGGTGTTCCATCAGCGTGATGACGAAACTGTTGCCGCAGGCAAGCGTGACATTCTGAGACCAGTTGCGCAGCGTCGCGTCGACGAGCGTGACGTTGTGGCTGAGGTCGTCAACCAGGTGGTTCTTGTAGCCGATCTCGCAGCCGAGATAGCTGACGGTCACGTCGAGGCCGGTCTCGCTTTTGATGACGTCGGGAAAGAACTCGCTGTAGACCTCCCCGAAGGCGCTGCAGATCTTGGCGACCCTGCCTCTGTCTCCGAGCCCGCCGGTCAGCTTGGCGAGAAGGGCGGGATCCATTGCCGGTTTGTCATGCGAAGCATCGCTCATGGTCATTTAAGCCGCCTTGTTTTCGCCGCCTGGGTTCATCATTTCCTGTTCGACCGCATCGATGGAAGGACGTTCGTAGGCCGAGATCGTCTTGCGGCCGTATTCGAGAGCGACCTGCGGCACCGAACCGTTCATATAGGCAAGCAGCGTCTGCTTGACGATGACATAGAGGCGATGCTGCTTGTTGCGGACGACCTTGATCTGGGAAACCAGCGGCGAGCAGACGCAATAGGATAGGAGAATGCCGAGGAAGGTGCCGACGAGCGCCGAACCGATCAGATGGCCAAGCACCTCGGGCGAATCGTTGATGTGGGCCATCGCCTTGATGACGCCGAGAACGGCCGCAACGATACCGATCGCCGGGAAGGAATCGCCCATGATCTGGATCGCGTGATAGGGCTTCATCTTGTCGTGCATGATGGTGTTGAGCTCTTCGTCCATCAGCGCCTCGATTTCGTGGCTACGGGCGTTGCCGATAATGATCAGGCGCACGTAATCGCAGATGAAGGCCGTCAGTTCCTTGTTCTTCAGAACCGTCGGAGCCTGCTGGAAGATCGTCGATTCGGCAGGATTGTCGATATGGGCTTCGATTTCGTTTCGCGACTTGGTGCGCAGGTCCCGCATCAGCGAGTAGAGCACGCCGAGCGTATCGAGATAATTGCGCTCCTTCGGTACGGCGTGCTTGAAGGCCTCTGCAAGCGCCTTACCGGAATCCTTCACCACCTTCATCGGGTTCGCCATGATGAAGCTGCCGAGACCGGCGCCGCCGATGATGAGAAATTCGAAGGGCTGGAACAGCGCATCCACTTCGCCGCCCATCGCCATGAAGCTGCCGACGATGCAGCCGCAGACAACAATAAATCCGATAATGATGTTCATCGTCAGCCCAATCTGAACGTTGCTTTTCTTCGAGACGGATAGGGTTTCTGCCTTGCGTGAGGCTGATGAAAGGGTCGGTCCCAGGCATTTCCACGTGCCAGCTTCGCGCAAGCATCTGCCGCCAATCTAAAGGAGACGAATGGGCGCTCGCGCCCGTTTCTGAGATGCCGCCTCAGCGAAATCCCGGCCGAACCAGATCAGACGACGCCCGGCTTTTCGTCCCGTTCATCGCCAATGCTTGGAGCTTACAGACATGCAATCCGGTCTTTACGTTTCTCTGTCGTCGCAGATGGCGCTTGAAAAGCGCTTGAACACCATCGCCGACAACATGGCGAACGTGAACACCACCGGTTTTCGCGCCACCGAGGTGAAGTTCGACGAGATGGTGGCGGCCACCAAGAACAAGCTGAACACCAAGGTCGCCTTCGTTTCCCAGGGCAACGACTACCTGAACGAGCAGAACGGCGAGTTGCAGCACACCGGCAACATGCTTGATTTCGCCGTCAAGGGCGATGCCTGGTTTGCCCTCGACACACCGGCCGGCCGCGTCCTCACGAGGGACGGCCGCTTTACGCTCAGGGATACCGGCGAACTCGTTTCGATCCGCGGATATCCGGTTCTCGATGCCGGCGGCGCACCGATCCAGCTCGACACGAAGGGCGGCGAGCCTGCTGTCGGCACCGACGGCATCATCTATCAAGGCGACCGCCAGGTCGGTTCGCTGGGCCTGTTCGAGGCCGATATCGGCAAGGGTTACCTGCGTTACGAAAACAGCGGCATCCTGACCACCGACCAACCGCGCGCCGTCGTCGACCGCTTCAATGTCGGTGTCGAGCAGGGTTATCTGGAAAATTCCAACGTCAACGCCATGCGCGAGATCACTCAGCTGATCGAAGTCAACCGTGCCTTCGAAAGCATTTCCTCGCTGATGCGCGACAGCGAGGATTCGTTCAAGCAGGCCGTCCAGACGCTTGGGGGCAGCCGCTAAGCAATGAGCACGACGCTACTGTCCGAAGACGGCCTTTCTCCGAAGCTCGCGCATCTGGCGGGTCTCGTCGACCGATACGCATCGCCGGAATTCGCCGTCGCTCATGGCGGTCGCGTCCAGACCATCGCTGCCGGCCACTATACGGTTCGCGGTCTCTCCCGTCATGTTCGTCTCGGTGAATTCGTAGCGCATAAATCGGCGACTGGCATCCATCTCGGCGAGGTCGTTCGTGTCGAGCCGGACCTGATCTATGTCTGCCCGATCGAACCGGGCGAGCCGATCGGCATCCATGACACGGTCATTCGCAAAGGCGCCTTCCGAATTTCGCCATCCGACAGCTGGTGCGGGCGCACGATCAATTCGCTGTGTGAGCCGATCGACGGGCTGGGTCCGATCGGCCAAGGGCTCGATCGCCGCTCGATTTCCAACGCTGCGCCACCCTCGATGACGCGCCAGCGCGTGGCGACCGGCTTCAAGACCGGCGTGCGCGCGATCGACATCTTTTCGCCGCTCTGCCTCGGCCAGCGTCTCGGCATCTTTGCCGGCTCCGGCGTCGGCAAGTCGACGCTTCTGTCCATGCTTGCCCGCGCCGATGCCTTCGACAAGGTGGTCATCGCGCTCGTCGGCGAACGCGGCCGCGAGGTGCGCGAATTCATCGAGGATACGCTCGGCAGCAATATGAAGAAGGCGATTGCCGTCGTCGCGACCAGCGACGAAAGCCCGATGCTGCGCAAGATGGCGCCGCTGACGGCGGTCACCATCGCCGAGCATTTCCGCGACAAGGGCGAAAACGTGCTCTTCATCGTCGACAGCGTCACGCGTTTTGCCCATGCAATCCGCGAGGTGGCGACCGCCTCCGGCGAACCGCCGATCGCCCGCGGTTATCCTGCCTCTGTCTTCACCGAATTGCCGCGCCTGCTCGAACGCGCCGGTCCTGGCCCCGAAGGCGCCGGCACGATCACCGCCATTATCTCGATCCTCGTTGATGGCGACAACCACAACGACCCGATCGCCGATTCGACGCGCGGCATTCTCGACGGCCATATCGTCTTGCAGCGCAGTCTCGCCGAAGAAGGGCGCTATCCTCCGATCGATCCGCTCGCCTCGATCTCGCGTCTTGCCCGCAAGGCCTGGACTCCGGATCAGGAAAAGCTGGTGTCGCGCTTGAAGGTATTGATCCACCGCTTTGAGGAAACGAGGGACCTGCGCCTGATTGGCGGTTATCGCCAGGGGGCCGATCCTGATCTCGACATGGCGGTCAAGCAGGTCCCTATCATTTACGACGTCCTGAAACAGTCTCCGGGCGATCGCGACTCGGTTGACGCTTTTGCCGATCTCGCCGGCGCGCTCAAGGCTGCTGCCGGCATGGGCAATCAGGGCGCACCCATGCAGAGGAGATAAAAGTGGCTGATTTTGACGATGAACGCATCGCTTCCCTGAAGCAGCGCAAAAAGACCGCCACTCTGGATCGGTTTCTCACCTTCGCCGGCCTGGCGCTTGCCGGCGCCTCCGCCTTTTTCCCCTGGTATGTCTTCTTCAATGCGGACAAGTTCGGCATCAACGTCGCCACCAGCAGCAATTCGCGCGAACTGCCGGATTGGCCCGCCCGCAACGTCTTCAGCGTCTCACCGCTGGCCATGGTCAACAAGAACGAGGCAGCCAAGAAGGCTCCGCCGATCGATCCGCTGACGACGGCGACGGTCTCCGATCTCGGCAAGCAGCGTGACGGCGGCGTGATGCTGGAAGACCAGCCTTTCCCGGGCAAGTCTTCCTTCCGCCTTCTCCACGTGTCCAACGGCCGGGCGCTGATCGAGGATCCCTCGGGCATGTATGTGGTGCGCATCGGCTCGGTCCTGCCCGACGAAAGCCGCCTGGCGATGATCGAGCAGCGCGAGGGCAAGTGGGTGATCATCACCTCCAAGGGCGATATCTACAAGAACGACTGAATCCCTTCGCAACGGCTGAAGACAAGAGGGGCTCCGCCGCGAACCGGCAGGGGCCCTTTTCTATTGCGGTTTTCGGCGAGGCCTCGAAGGCCGAATTCCCGTAAGTCCCACGCAAGATTACCGCTCTAGGTTCCGGATAGTAAAAACGGAGAGTTCTCATGCAACCGATCCAACTTTTCGACTTGGCTTCGCGACAGGCGGAATGGCTGACGATCCGTCAGCAGGTTGTTGCCGGCAACATCGCGAATGCCAATACTCCGAAATTCCGCGCCAAGGACGTCACGCCCTTCGATGCCGTGCTGGACAGATCCGACATCACCATGGCGCGCACCAATCCGGCGCACTTCAGCGGCAACGATTTCAGCGACAGCGGCGATATCGACGTCAAGGAAGCAGCCCTCGACCAGGAGATCGGCATTCAGGAATCCGGCAACACCGTCGGTTTGGCCGAAGAGCTTTCCAAATCGGGTGACATCAAGCGCCAGTACGATCTGAACACCTCGCTGGTCAGCTCCTTCAACCGCATGATGTTGATGACGGTCAGGAAGTAATTGTCATGGATCCGCTTTCCGCAGCTATGAAAATCGCCGGTTCGGGGCTCGAGGCGCAATCGACGCGCCTGCGCATCGTCTCGGAAAACATTGCCAACGCCCGCTCGACCGGTGACACGCCGGGCGCCGACCCCTATCGCCGCAAGACGATCACCTTCGGCCAGCAGATGGACCGCACCAGCGGCGTCGAGACAGTCAACGTCAAGAAGGTCGGCGTCGACGAAGGCGATTTCAGCACCGAGTTCGACCCCAGCAATCCGGCGGCGGACGCCAAGGGCGTCGTCAAATTGCCGAACGTCAACATCCTCGTCGAGATGGCTGACATGCGTGAAGCCAATCGCTCCTATGACGCCAATCTGCAGACCATCAAGCAGACCCGCGACCTCATCTCGTCCACGATCGATCTTCTGAAGAGCCAATAATCAATGATCAGCAGCGTCCAGAATGTCAGCAATCTTTCGATGTCCCGCGCGCTCGGCGCCGTCGACACCGAAAATTCCGCCTCGTCCTCCGCAACGACCATGCCGGGCACCGCCGGTGCGGCCAATGGCCTGAGCTTCGCCTCGGTCCTGGGCGGCATGGCGACCGACGCCGTCAACAGCCTGAAGGGTGCCGAAAACATGTCCTTCGCCGGCATCAAGGGCACGGCGACGACCCGTGAAGTCGTTGATTCCATGCTCGAGGCCGAGCAGACGCTGCAGACCGCGATTGCCATCCGCGACAAGGTCGTTTCGGCCTTTCTCGAAGTCACCAAGATGCAGATGTAACTGATTTGAGGACGAATACATGAGAGCGCTCGCCATCGCAGCAACGGGCATGGATGCCCAGCAGACCAATCTGGAAGTCATCGCCAACAACATTGCGAACATCAACACGACGGGCTTTAAGCGGGCCCGCGCCGAGTTCACCGACCTTCTCTACCAGACCGAACGCGCCAAGGGCGTCGCCAACCGGGCCAATCAGGCCGTCGTTCCTGAAGGCGCAAATATCGGCCTCGGCGTCCAGACCTCCGCGGTCCGCAATCTGCATCTCCAGGGCGAACTGACACAGACTGGCAACGACCTCGACGTGGCGCTGATCGGCAAGGGCTTCTTTCAGATTCAGTCGACCGATGGCACGACGCTCTATACCCGCGCTGGCGCTTTCAACAAGAATGACCAGGGCCAGCTCGTCACCATCGACGGCTATGAAGTCCTGCCTGGGATCACCATCCCTCAGGGTTCGACCGAACTGACCATCAGCCGCTCCGGCGAGGTCTCGGCGAAGCTGCCGGGTCAGACCGATCCGACTGTTCTTGGACAGCTGACGCTTGCCGACTTCGTCAACGAAGCGGGTCTTCAGCCGATCGGCGACAATCTCTTCCAGGAAACGCCGGCCTCGGGCGATGCGGTCGTCGGCAACCCCGACGAGGAAGGCTTTGCCTATATGAAGCAGGGTTATCTGGAATCCTCGAACGTCGACCCGGTGAAGGAAATCACCGAGCTGATATCGGCTCAGCGTGCGTACGAAATGAATTCCAAGGTGATCACGACCGCTGATGAAATGGCCTCCATCGTCAGCAAGAACCTGAAGTAAAGGGAAGGGCCGAAACATGATGTTTTGCCGGGCAGGACGCATCTCAGGATGGGTGGCGGCAGCCACGATCGCACTCGCGGGCGTGGTCTTGCCTGCGGACGCGGGTGCCGGCATGGGTTATGCCGTCGTCCCGACGACGATCATCTACCCCGGCGACACATTGTCGGGCAGCCAGCTTCAGGAGGTTGAGGTCACCAACCCCAACCTCGCCGGCGATTATGCCAAATCGATTTCGCAGGTCGAAGGTCTGGTTTCCAAACGCACGCTGCTACCGGGGCGCACAATCTCGGTTTCAGCCCTGCGCGAGCCCTATACGGTGACGCGCGGCTCTTCGATCCGCCTGGTCTTCTCTCTCGGCGCAATGACGATCTCCGCTGCCGGCACGCCGCTCGAAGACGGCGCGACGGGGCAGGTGGTCCGTGCACGTAATATGGATTCCGGCGTCATCGTCAGCGGCACGGTGCTTGCGGACGGCACGATCCATGTGAGGGCGAAATGAAATTGTTCTTCCGTATCGTCGCCTTTGCTGCGGTTGTCGCCATGAGTTTGGCCGACGTGGCGCCCGCCTGGGCGCTGACGTCACGCATCAAGGATATCGCCTCGCTTCAGGCCGGCCGCGATAACCAGCTGATCGGCTACGGTCTGATCGTCGGCCTGCAGGGAACCGGCGACGGCTTCCGTTCCTCGCCCTTCACCGAGCAGTCGATGCGGGCAATGCTCCAGAATCTCGGCATCTCGACACAGGGCGGCCAGTCCAACGCGAAGAACACCGCGGCCGTGATGGTCACCGCCAACCTGCCGCCCTTCGCGAGCCCCGGCAGCCGTCTCGATGTTACGGTGAGCTCGCTCGGCGATGCGACCTCGCTGCGCGGCGGCACGCTCGTCATGACCTCGCTTTCCGGTGCCGACGGCCAGATCTATGCTGTCGCCCAGGGCTCTGTTATCGTCTCCGGCTTTCAGGCGCAGGGCCAGGCGGCGACGGTGACCGAAGGCGTCACCACCGCCGGCCGCGTACCCGGCGGCGCGATCATCGAACGCGAACTGCCGTCGCATTTCAAGGATTCAGTCAATCTCGTCCTGCAGCTGCGCAATCCCGATTTCTCGACGGCGATCCGCATTGCCGACATCGTCAATGGCTATGCCTCCGCGCGCTTCGGCGGCCCGGTCGCCGAAGCCAAGGATTCGCAGGAAGTGGTGATCCAGAAACCGCGCACGGCCGATCTCACCCGGCTAATGGCCGACGTCGAAAACCTCATCGTCGAAACCGATACGCCGGCCAAGGTGGTTATCAACGAGCGCACTGGAACGATCGTCATCGGCTCCGATGTCCGCGTCTCGCCGGTCGCCGTCAGCTACGGCACACTCACGGTTCAGGTCACCGAGACGCCGCAGATCATCCAGCCCGAACCCTTCTCGCGCGGGCGGACTGCCGTTCAGCCGCAGACCGATATCGCGGCTGAGCAGACCGGCGGGCGCGTTGCCATAATCGACGGTCCCGACCTCAGGACCCTTGTTGCCGGTCTCAACAATATCGGCGTGAAACCGGATGGGATCATCGCCATTCTCCAGGGCATCAAATCGGCGGGCGCCCTGCAGGCGGAGCTTGTATTGCAATGATGACGATCCTGAATCCTGACATGACCGTGCTGCAGCTGCTGCGCCGCCTGGCGCTGCCGGCAGCCGGCCTCGTCCTGCTGTCGATCCCGGGTGCCTTCGCACAGGAGCACCCGGAGGGAGACATCACGTCTCAGGACGAGATCAAGCAATTCTGCACCAACATCGCCGATCCAGCCCGCGACCAGCGCTACCTGCTGCAGAAACAGGAGCTGGAAAGGCTCCGCGCCGACATCGACGCCCGGATGGAGGAGATGGACAAGCGCAAGGCCGAATACCAGGACTGGCTGAAGCGGCGCGACGACTTCCTGCAGCAGGCGGAAGCCGGCCTCACCGAAATCTATAAGAAGATGAAGCCGGATGCGGCGGCGCTCCAGCTGCAGGACATGAAGGTCGAAGTGGCCTCGGCCGTCATCATGCGGCTCGGTCCGCGTCAGTCGAGCCTCATCCTCAACGAGATGGACCCGCAGAAAGCCGCCATCATCGCCGGCATCATCGCCAGTGCGTCCGATCCCAATACGTCGAAGGATCCTTCATGAACATGCGTTTCCCGGCCGCGGTCGCCGCCCTCGCACTCCTAGCGGGCTGCCAGTCCCCGACGGCAGTCAGCGAGATCGGCCGTGCGCCCGCCATGAGCCCGATCGGCAGTGGACTTGCCTATGGCCAGACCCCGCAGATGGCGCTTTATCCGAAGCAGCCGCGTGCCGTGGCGCAGGGCTATTCGCTCTGGAGCGATTCGCAGGCCGCGCTCTTCAAGGATGCACGCGCGCTGAACGTCGGCGACATCCTGACCGTCGACATCCAGATCAACGACAAAGCCTCCTTCGACAACGAGACCAACCGCAGCCGCAAGAATTCGAGCGGCATGAACTGGGACGTCAATGCCCAGATCTTCGGCTGGACCCCGGAATCGAAGACCGATCTGACCTACGGTTCGGATACCAGCACCGACGGCAAGGGCAAGATCGAGCGCACCGACAAGCTGACCCTTCTCGTTGCGGCCGTCGTCACCGGTATTCTTGAAAACGGCAACCTCGTCATCTCTGGCTCGCAAGAAGTCCGTCTGAACCAGGAGCTGCGCATCCTGAACGTCGCCGGTATCGTGCGTCCGCAGGACGTCAACGCCGACAACCAGATCTCCTACGACAAGATCGCCGAAGCCCGCATCTCCTATGGCGGCCGCGGTCGCCTGATGGAAGTGCAGCAGCCTCCGCGCGGGCAGCAGGCCGTCGATCTTTTCTCGCCGCTTTGAGGCCCAACGACGATGGCAGACGAAGACGTAAGCGCAGGTCAATCGAAGAAGAAATCCGGCCTGATGACGATCATCGGCATTGCCGTCCTGACGCTCCTCGGCGCCGGCGGCGGCTGGGCGGTCGGCACGATCGTCGCGCCCCAGATCAAGGGCGCCAAAGAGGCAGAGCAGGCCAAGGAAGCCGAGGCCAAGAAGAAGGCCGAGGAGGGGCTGGCGCGCATCTCGACCGAGGCCAACAACGTCGTCCAGCTCGAGCCGATTACATCGAACCTTGCTTACCCGTCGGAAAACTGGGTCCGACTAGAAGTCGCGCTGTTGTTCAACGGGCCGCCCGACGTCAAGGTCGCCGAGGACATTCATCAGGATATCCTCGCCTATGTCAGGACCGTTTCCCTTCAGCAGATCGAGGGGCCGCGGGGCTTTCAATATCTCAAGGATGACATCCAGGAACGTGTTGACCTTCGCTCGCAAGGGCGGGTATCGAAGGTCATGTTCAGGACCTTTGTCATCGAATGATTCGTTTCATAGTTTTCCTTGCCGCCATGATGGCGGTGCCGGAACTGGCGGTGGCACAGCAGCTGCCGACCGACTTGTTGAACGTGCCGGTCGATGGCTCCGTCGCCGCCTGGATCATCCGCACCTTCGGCCTGCTGACCGTACTTTCGGTCGCGCCCGGCATCCTGATCATGGTGACGAGCTTCCCGCGCTTCGTCATCGCCTTCTCGATCCTGCGCTCGGGGATGGGCCTCTCCTCGACGCCTTCCAACATGATCCTCCTGTCGCTGTCGCTCTTCATGACCTTCTACGTCATGTCGCCGACCTTCGATCAGGCCTGGCAGAACGGCGTTCAGCCACTGCTTGCCAACCAGATCAACGAGACGGAGGCGGTGCAGCGTATCGCCGAGCCCTTCCGCACCTTCATGGCGGCCAATACCCGCGACAAGGATTTGGCGCTCTTCGTCGATCTGGCGCGTGAGCGCGGGCAGAACATCCAGACGACCGATCCGATCGACTATCGCGTGCTGATCCCTGCCTTCATGATTTCGGAGATTCGCCGCGGTTTCGAGATCGGCTTTCTCGTCGTGCTGCCGTTCCTCGTCATCGACCTCATCGTCGCAACCATCACCATGGCGATGGGCATGATGATGCTGCCGCCGACTTCGATCTCGCTGCCTTTCAAGATTCTCTTCTTCGTCCTGATCGACGGCTGGAATCTGCTCGTCGCCAGCCTGGTGCGCTCGTTCAGCTGACCGGCTGGGGCGATGAGGAACTTCGGTTCCTCGATCGAGCGGTTTATGCTATGCGCGGCTCGCGAAATCCATCAGCAATGCCAGACCTTCCGGCCAGTCACCCAGATCGCTTTGGCCATTGATGTGGCCGGCCGCGCCGATGATTTTCAACTCGCTACCCCATTGCTTTGCTCGCGTTTCGGCGTAGGGGAGCGAACCATAGGGATCGGTGGTGCTAGCGACGATCAGCGATCGAAAGCCGAACTGCACCTGCGGCACATCTGCAAAGCCTGCGGCGTCCGCAGGAAAGCTCGGAGAAAGAGGGTCTGGCACGGCGGCGAGGAACGCTCCCTTGATCGGCGAAGAGGTCCGCTGATGCCAATGTGCTACAAGCAGGCAGGAGAGGCTATGCGCCACGAGAACAGGTGGTGTTTTCGCTCTGCGCACCGCTTGCTCCAAGGCTTGGATCCAGTCGGAAAGATCCGGCTGATCCCAACTCGTCGGTGCAAAACGGCGTATGGCCGGATTGGCATTCTCCCAACGGCTCTGCCAGTGAGCGTTTCCGGAATTGCCGATGCCCGGCAAATGAATGAATTCGGTCATATCTCGCCTCTTCTTCGCTTCAGCGGGAGTATGGCGGTTTACACCTGCGAACCAAATTGGCATCTATCGGAAAAGCACCGGATAATCCGATAGATTGAAGGTTGATGGCAAAGCGCACCGATATCAGTCCAGATCTTGATCCAACCGACATCGCCATCATCGAAGTCTTGCAGGATGATGGACGCATCAGCGTCTCCGAGCTCGGAAGGAAGGTCGGTCTTTCCCAGCCGGCCACGTCGGAGCGTCTCAAACGGCTTGAAGAACGCGGTATCATTGAGGCGTACAGAGCCGTCATCGACCCCGCCGCAGTTGGGCTTGGCATGATGGCCGTCATTCGCCTGCGCACCACGCACGAGCATATCAAGACATGCTTGAAGCAATTTTCCGATATGCCTGAGATCATCGAGGTTCTAAGGCTGACAGGAGAGGATTGTTTTCACCTGAAAGTCATTGTTCCTACGCCGGGCGGCCTTGAAAGCATCGTCGATGCCATTGCGCGCTATGGCTCGGTCACGACGGCCGTCGTTCTGCGCAGAGAGCCGCCTAAACGCATCGGGCGTGAACTGATCGCAAAGAAGTAAAGACCCGCTGAAGCGAACAGGACCGCTTCGGCGGGTATTCCGTCTCGGAAAACATCACTCGGCTGCGAACGGTGTCGTGCGCGGCGGCAGCGCCGGAATATCCATGTGATCGGGTGCGAGGCCCTGCTTGGCGCGCTCTGCCATGATTTCATAGGCCTGCTCGAGATGATGGCAGAAGCGTTCGGCGTCGAAGAGCGGCGCGATATAGCGCCTCTCCTTGAGGTGTGCCTTGTATTCGGCGATCCGTCCCGGGTTCTGCGCCAGTTCGACGGCAAGGTCCTCATAAGCCTGCAGGTCGCTTGCGACGAGCTCGGGCAGATCGATCGCCCTGAGCAGGCTTTCGCTGACGCGTGAGGCGAAGTTGGTGCCCTTGACGGTCAAAACCGGCAGGCCGCCCCAGAGCTGCTCCGAGGTGGTCGTATGGCCGTTGACCGGGAAGGTGTCGATCCCGAGGTCGGCTGCCTGCTGGCGGCTGATGTGATCTTCGTAGGGCGCGCGCGGGCAGAAGATGATGCGCTTGGGCGCTATGCCTGATGTCTGGAACTGCTTCAGCAGGTTTGCCTGGTTGCGCGGCGAATTGGCCATCAGCCAGAGCACACTGTTCGGCGCCCGCTTGAGGATCCGGCACCAGCTGTTGACCACATCAGGCGTAATCTTGCGGTTGCCGTTGAAGGAGGCGAAGATGAAGGCCTCTTCCGGCAGGCCGAGCTGCTCGCGGGTGACCGGACGCGGCTTCGGGCGATGCATCGGATCATTCGGCTGGTAGCTCTCCGGAAGCCGGCAGAATTTCTCATGGAAGAATGGCTTGGCCAAGTCGGGCAGCACCGAATGGTCGCCGATGACGTAGTCGAGATCGATGTTGACGGTGCTGCCGGGAAAACCGAGCCATCCGACATGAACAGGTGCGAGCGGCAGGTTGAAGGCTGACGCGCGGCTGCCCGACGTATGACCCTTGAGATCGACCATGATGTCGATATTGTGCTCGCGTACGATTTCCAGCACCGCCTGGTCGGAGAAGCCGTGAATGTCGACGATCCTGCCCCAGCGGCTGCGGTCGGTGACGTTATGCTTCAGGTATTCGGGACCTGTATGGCAGAAGAGCGTCACCTCGAACCTGTCCCTGTCGTGCAATTCGAGAATGCGCTGCAGCAGCTTCATCGTCGCGTGGCGATCCCAGAAGTCCGATGACATGTAGCCGATGCGGATCTTGTTCGACCATGTGTGCGGCTGGTTGCGGCGGAAAGCGATGCGTTCCTGGTTAAGCGGGGCCGTGCCGATCGTCGCATACCGGTTGAAATCTTCGTTGCCGCACCAGTGCAGATGATAGAACGGGTTGTCCTTGCGCAGGATCTCGACATTGCCCTTTGCCAGCGCGTCGTCGATCACTGCCTGATGCTTGGCCGCCTCGTCGAAATCGTTGAATTCCCGGGCAAAAACGAGGTGAAGAAAGCGGAAGGCGTGATTGCCCGGGAAACGTTTGAAGATGTTGCGAGCAAGCGTCTGGTTGGTTGCGTCGTTGAGATCGTCGCTGAGCAGCAGGGCCGCCAGGCGCATGTGATCGGGGTTCATGCTTTCCGACAGAACCGTCTTGAACGGGCGGATGATATCCCGCTGCTGGCGCTTCAGATAGATCGCGGTGATGATGAAGGCGAGTTCGGGATCTTCCTGCGCTCTGGTGAGGTTGCGCATGGCGATCAGCAGCGCTTCGTCCTCGTTGCCGGTTTCGTAGTGCAGCTTGGCAGCCTGCTTCTGATATTCGTAGGCGTTCGGTCCTTCGCAATTGCCGGCCAGACCATAGGCTTTCGCGGCATCGGCCTTGAAGCCGAGCTGCACGAGGTTCTTGGCCAGCAGCGCATAGGTCTTGGCGTCCTGCTGAGTATCGATGAGCTGGTTGAGCGTCGCCAAGGACTTTGTGTAGCGGCCTGCCTGGTAATCTTTGGATGCCGCAGAGAACGAAACTTTGCTGTTCAAAACCCAACTCCGTGAAGGAAATTTTCTCGCATGGCTGTCGATTGCCGAGCGCCCACGATCCGTCCTCCCGGACAAGGGGTGGATTGATCCGATGATGCTATCCCGGCACCTGCCATGTTGCCATTCGAAGCTTGCTTGAAACAGGTGCGCCTCATGAAGACATTGTCTTGTCCGAGGGAAAACGGCTTCTTTCCCGATATGTTAGCATGCGAAGGGATAGATTCAGCCGGTATTAACTATGGGATGTAAGGAGCCGGAACGGAGCCTCTATTTTTAAGAAGTTGGCAAGCATTGGCTGCGAGATTGCCCTGGACATGACGGGTTTGGGCCAAACAAGCAGGCGCCGAGTAGCATGAAGCTGGTCCGTCATCGCCGGTATTACAGTCCGGTATGTCCTCCTTTTTGTATCTAGTTTCCAGGGGACAGATTTATGACAAGCATTAACACGAATTCTTCCGCACAGGCCGCTCTCCAGACGCTGCGCAGCGTCAACCAGGGCCTCAACAAAACGCAGAACCACGTTTCGTCGGGTTATCGCGTTGAAAAGGCTTCCGACAACGCTGCTTACTGGTCGATCGCAACGACCATGCGTTCGGACAACAAGGCACTGTCGGCCGTTTCCGACGCCCTCGGCGTTGGTGCTGCGAAGGTCGATACAGCTTACACCGCCATGGACAGCGCCATCGACGTCGTCGGCGAAATCAAGGCCAAGCTGGTTGCCGCAACTGAAAACGGCGTTGACAAGGCCAAGGTGCAGGAAGAAATCGGTCAGCTGCAGCAGCAGCTCCTGAGCATCGCTCAGTCGGCTTCCTTCAACGGCGAGAACTGGGTTGCCGGCGCTAACGGCACCAAGAGCGTCGTTTCGTCGTTCGTCCGTGACGGCTCCAACGCCGTATCGATCACCACGACCGACTACGTCCTCGACAGCGGCTCCGCCGGCAACGTTCTGTTCGGCATGAGCGCTGGCGCGGTTGAAACCTCCACGGGTATTCTCGGTACCTCGACGGGCGCGACCGGTTCGATCTACTCGATGGACATCACCAGCTTCACGGCCGGCCAGATCCAGTCGGCTCTGACGAACGTCGAATCGGCTCTGAAGTCGATGACCAGCGCCGGTGCTGCTCTCGGCTCGCTCTCCAGCCGCATCGACAGCCAGGAAGACTTCGTCTCGGCTCTCAGCGACTCGATCGACTCCGGTATCGGCCGTCTCGTCGACGCCGACATGGAGGAAGAATCCTCGAGGCTCAGCGCTCTGCAGACCCAGCAGCAGCTGGCGATCCAGTCGCTGTCGATCGCGAACTCCTCTTCGCAGAACATCCTGTCGCTCTTCCGTTAAAACGGTCGGCACAAGGCTTTCAAGTTTCGCGGCCGGCTCATCCCCGGCCGCGAAATGTTTTAACATAAGGTTAATGTAAATCTCTGTAAGTATCAGATATTTTTACGCAATTTCGATTTTGAATTTAGCTTTCCTTAACCATCTTGCTGTTTTCTAGGCCCATCGAAACGGCGAGTTAACCCTAACGAGAATGGTTAACAGGCATGATGCTGATCGCTGTGGGCCGGCCGAAAATCCGGAATGTCCCTTCTTAAAATCTGCCAACAAGGGGCAAACAAACTATGACGAGCATCAATACCAATAATGCTGCAATGGCAGCCCTCCAGACTCTGCGTGGCGTCAACCAGGGTCTCCAGACGACCCAGGCTCACGTTTCGTCCGGCTACCGCGTCGGCAAAGCTGCCGACAACGCTGCTTACTGGTCGATCGCAACGACCATGCGTTCGGATAACAAGGCTCTTTCGGCTGTTTCCGACGCTCTCGGCCTCGGCGCCGCCAAGGTCGACACCGCTTACTCCGCCATGGACAGCGCCATCGATGTCGTCGGCGATATCAAGGCCAAGCTCGTTGCCGCGACTGAAAACGGCGTCGACAAGGCCAAGGTCCAGGAAGAAATCAGCCAGCTGCAGCAGCAGCTCCTGAGCGTCGCTCAGTCGGCCTCCTTCTCCGGTGAAAACTGGGTTGCCGGCGCTAACGGCACCAAGAACGTCGTTGCCTCCTTCGTCCGCGACGGCTCCAACGCCGTTTCGGTCGTGATGACCGACTACGTTCTCGACAACAGCTCCACTGGCAACGTTCTGTTCGGCATGAGCGGCGGCGCGGTCGAAACCTCCACAGGTATCCTCGGTTCTTCGAACGGCGCGACCGGTTCGGTCTACGCGATGGACATCACCAACTTCACCCTCGGCGAGATCCAGTCCGCTCTGACCAACGTCGAATCGGCTCTGAAGTCCATGACCAGCGCCGGTGCTGCTCTCGGCTCGATCTCCAAGCGTATCGAACTTCAGGAAAACTTCGTGTCGGCTCTGAGCGACTCGATCGACTCCGGTATCGGCCGCCTCGTCGACGCTGACATGGAAGAAGAGTCCTCCAAGCTCAGCGCCCTCCAGACCCAGCAGCAGCTGGCTGTCCAGTCGCTGTCGATCGCGAACTCCTCTTCGCAGACCATCCTGTCGCTCTTCCGCGGCTAATAAGCGCCGGAAAATATGGCCCGCCGGTCTCCGGCGGGCACCTCGTGCCGAGCCGCGCTTCGACGAAGCGCGGCTTTCTTATTTCCGTTAACGATTGATTAACCATAATGTTGTCTTCTCAGCTCAACGAGACGGCGGGTTAACCGAAATTAACAACCGGTTAACAGGCATGAGGCTGATCCCCGTTCCCGGTAACATTCCGGAATGTCCCTTTTTCCCAGATGCCAACAAGGGGCAATCATTTCATGACCAGCATTTTGACGAACGTCGCGGCAATGGCCGCTCTTCAGACACTCCGCGGAATCAACGACAGCCTCGAAGACACGCAGAACCACGTCTCGTCGGGTTATCGTGTTGAAAAGGCTGCCGACAATGCCGCCTACTGGTCGATCGCAACGACCATGCGTTCGGACAACAAGGCGCTTTCGGCCGTGTCCGACGCTCTCGGTCTAGGCGCCGCCAAGGTCGACACCGCTTACTCCGCCATGGACAGCGCCATTGACGTCATCAGCGAGATCAAGGCGAAGATCGTTGCCGCAACCGAAAAGGGCGTCGACAAGACCAAGGTCCAGGAAGAAATCGGTCAGCTGCAGCAGCAGCTGCTCAGCATCGCACAGTCGGCTTCCTTCTCCGGTGAAAACTGGGTCGCCGGTGCCGACGGCACCAAGAGCGTCGTGTCGACCTTCGTCCGCGACGGAAACGGCAACGTCTCGGTCAAGACGACGGACTACGTCCTGGACACGAGCTCTACGGGCAATGTTCTCTTCGGCATGACCTCGACCGGTACGATCGAGACGAGTTCCGGCATTATCGGCACGTCCTACGGCACGATCGGTTCGATCTACTCTATGGACATCAGCACCTTCGGTTCGGCTGAGATTTCCATGGCCCTGACCTCGATTGAGGCCGGCCTCGAAGCGATGACCAAGGCTGCATCGCAACTCGGTTCGATTTCGACGCGTATCGAATTGCAGGAAAACTTCGTCGGAGCGCTCACCGATTCGATCGATTCGGGCGTCGGCCGCCTCGTCGATGCTGACATGGAAGAGGAATCGAGCAAGCTGACGGCGTTGCAGACCCAGCAGCAGCTGGCGATCCAGTCGCTGTCGATCGCCAACTCCAGCGCTCAGAACATCCTCACGCTGTTCCGCAGCTAAATCAGCCGCTGAAGCTGGACCGAATCTTGCGCCGCCGTTCGGCCGCAAGCAGAAAACCTTCCGGACCGCGCCCGAAACGGCGCGGTTCTTTCTTTGACATCAATGGTTTGACTTGCGAGGCAATCCGAATGTCGCGCTCGCGGCGCCGCTCTTGCCCAACAAGTTGATATCGAGTTAACTTCGCCTTGAGTTGATTTGCTTTTGCGACGCGCCGGTGAAATTTCGCCGGAGGCATGAGGCCACTTCAGTCGCCGCCGGCAATCCGGCCTGCCCTTTCATCTTATTCCGAGACCCTGTCGATGACCGTTAAGATTACCAGCGCGGCCGCGGTGAATGCACTTGCGGTGCTGCGCAGCATCAACAAAGAAGCCAGTCAGACCCAGCAGCAAGTTTCTTCGGGCTATCGGATCGAGACGGCCGCAGACGATGCCTCCTACTGGTCGGTCGCCACTGTCATGCGCTCGGATAGCACCAATCTCGGCACGATCGGCGATGCGCTGGGTCTCGGCGCTGCCAAGGTGGATGCGACCTACACGGCAATGAATTCGGCGCTCGATCTCGTCAGCCAGATCCGCGCCAAGCTGGTTGCTGCAAGAGAGCCCGGCACCGACAAGGACAAGATCAATGCCGAGATCAGCGAATATAAGGAGCAGCTGAAGACCGTTGTCGAATCAACGTCGTTTGCAGGCGAGAACTGGTTGCTGAACAGTGACAAGACCGCGCCGCCGGCATGGTCGGTCATTTCAGGCTTCGTGCGCGCCTCGACGGGCGAATACCAGGCCCAGACCATCGACTTCCCTTCGTCGCAGACCATCCTCATCGACAAGAACAATGCGAGCGGTGGCCTGTTCACCAAGGCGATTGACGCCCAGGCGATCAACAACAGCGGCACCGGACCGCGGAATTATTACCTGCTGGACGCCGGTTCGACCACGCCGGCGACGGGCAGCGAAATCGCGATCGGCAAGAACACCACCGACGCCCAGCTCGTCGACATGCTCGATGTGACCGACTCCCTGTTCTCCTCACTGACGACGACGGCAGCCTCCATCGGTGTGATGAAGACGCGTATCGACGATCAGATCGATTACGCCGCTGATCTGTCGGATTCGATCGACAAAAGCGTCGGCGCGCTCGTCGATACCGATATGGATGAGGCTTCGATCCGCCAGAAGGCGATTGAAACCCAGAAGCAGATGGCCGTCGAAGCGATCTCGATCCTCAACACGGCTGCGAGCAAGATCCTCATTCTGCTGGAATAGAGCTGGGCGTGATCACTGATGGCGGCGGCGCCATTCATCTTCGCGCAAGTTTGACTTCCTAGTTTCCGGCATGAAGGCATCGTCCGAAAATCGTGCCGGTGCAAGGTCAAGCCCTTGTTCGCTGCGAAGGACATGTCGCGCACAAGGTCATTTTGAACGGGGGCGGGCATGCCGCACGTCTCCCGGACGCTGGATGGTTTCTATGAGCATTTCGCTTTCTCGGTATTTGAAGGACTTCGGCGAACCGAAGCCGTCAGGGCCGATCATCGATATCGACGATTTGGCCGGAGATGTTTTTCCGGAGCCGCCGAGCGAACCGCCGGTCGACCTCGAGGCGGAGCGGCGTGACGCCTATGCGCAAGGCCATGCCGCGGCGACCGCTGATTTGGCCGAGAAATACGAAAGCGAGGCGCGCGCTCTGGCCGAGGCCCATGCGCGCGCGCTCGAGGAACTGAAGATTCGCTATGAAGTGGAGGCGGCGGCGGTCATTGCATCCCGCGTCCGCGATATCGCCGAAGAAGTCGCTCAGTTGGTCAGCGCTGGCGCAGCCACGGCCATTGCGCCCGTCGTGACGGACGCGCTTGCGGCGAAGGCTGCCGAAAGTCTCGCCGCTTTGCTGCGTGAAGCGATTCTCGAAGGCGCGGCCGGACCGATCGTCGTCAGGGGGCCGACCAGCCTCTTCGACATATTGAAGGCCGAGCTCGGCGAACATGCTGCCGCGGTTCGGCACATCGAGGCAGACGATGTCGATCTAGCCGTCGAAATCGGTGAATCCGTCATCGTCACCCGTATGTCCGCCTGGGCGGCCAGCTTGAAGAAAGTTCTCGAATGAGCGACGGCGAAAACCATCACCACGGCAGAAACGAGATCATTATCGTCAAGCGGCATGGCGGCGGTGATCACGATGGTGCCCACGGCGGTGCGTGGAAAATTGCATATGCCGACTTCATGACGGCGATGATGGCATTCTTCCTGGTCATGTGGCTGGTCAACGCCGCCAACGAGGAGACCAAGGCCGCGGTCGCGACCTATTTCAATCCGATCAAGCTTGCCGACGAAAAGCCGACCGAGAAAGGCCTGAAGAAGCCTGTCGACCATGCCGAGGGCGAGGAGAAGAAGGAAAAGTCGAAACAGAAGGAAGATAATCCGACCGAGGGCAAGTCCGCCGCCGATGGTGACGACCAGACATCGACCTCAGGCGACCAGACCAATTATTCCGAGGCCGATTTCTTCGAGAATCCTTATTCGGTTCTCGCCGAGATCGCCCAGGAGGTGGGCCAGCAGGCCAATGTCAGCGCCAAGGGCGATGGCGGCGCGGCCGATTCCGGCCCTGCCACCGGCGCCGATGGCGGTCAAGCCTATCGCGATCCCTTCGATCCGGATTTCTGGACGAAGCAGGTGGAGGTGACAACGGCCGGAAAACCCCTGCCGCCCGGCAAGAGCGAGGAGCAGGCGGCCGAGAGCGAGACGACGGAGATCGCCAAGGCAGAGGATATGAAGCCGGTGCCTTTGGCGAGCGATCAGAAGCCCGCTAAGGAAGCGCCCGCCAAGGAAGCCAAGCAGACCAAGGAAACGACCGGCCCCGCCGAGACCAGGGACGGCAAGGCGACGGATGGCAGGGCGCCTGAGGAGAAGAAGGCGGAAGCTCGGAAGGACGTCGAGCATCAGAAGGAAGCCGACAAGAGCGCGGCTGGGACCGAGCAGCAGAAGAAGGAAGCCGAACAGCTTCAGGCGGAGATCGCGCAACAGATCGGCGGTGTTGCCGGCAAGCTCGCCGAAGGCCTGACAGTGACGGCAGCCGAAGGCGGCCTGCTGGTCAGCATCTCCGACCAGAACGACGATTCGATGTTCAATATCGGTTCGGCCGTTCCGCGCCAGGAGATGGTGCTCGCCATGGAAAAGATCGGGACGATCCTGAAGGAGAGGGGGGGCGCAGTCGCCGTCCGCGGCCACACGGACGGGCGCCAATACAAGGGCGGGCAGAACGAGAACTGGCGGCTTTCGATGGATCGCGCCCAGAGCGCCTATTACATGCTCGTGCGCGGCGGGCTGGACGAGACGCGCGTCTCCCAGGTCTCCGGTTTCGCCGACCGTCGGCTGAAGCTTCCCGCCGACCCGTTCAATGCGGCCAACCGTCGGATCGAGATCCTGGTGCAGGCGGAATAGGGATAGTCGGATGGCGCGTCGGCAGCATCGCTACGTCGGATTTATGGCCCTCGGCCTGGCGATGCTTTCGCCTGCCGCAGGCAAAGCGCAGGATCCGGACGATCTTGCGCCGTACAAGATGCTGCGGTCGCTGCAGTTCGTACAGGATTCCGTCGTCGCCGGCGATCATTCGGCCGGCGAAATGCAGCGCTTCATGTTGGGAACCATCGACGAACGGCTGCGAACGGCCGATACAAAGATTTTCGATGACGACCGCAATGTCGATGCGGCGCTGATCTATACGATGAGCGGCGGCAATCCCCAGACGCTCGAATATCTGATCGCCCATGACGTCAACGGCTATTTCGACAACCGCGTCACCGATGTGCTGCGCAAATATCTGACGGGCAAGGGGCTGCTCGTCGCCAAGACGCTGGAGGAAACCGCTAAGGAATATCGCGACAAGAAGATCGGTCCATACCTGGCGCTGATCGGCGGCAACGTGATGATCGCCAGCAAACCGACAGATGCGCTTGGCCTCTACGACCAGGCACGTCTGGCCGCGCCGGGCACGATTGTCGAGGAGGCGGCCTTGCGCCGTTCCCTCGCCATCTGCGTCGACAAGGGAATGCTCGACAAGGGGCTCGCCTATTCGCAGCGTTATGCCAGACGCTTCCTGCATTCGCCCTATGCTAGCCAGTTCGCCGATCTTTTCGTCAAGCTCGTCGTCGCCCATGATCACGATGTGAAACCGCATGATGTCGTCGATATCCTCTCCTTCATGGATGCCCCGCGCCAGCGCGAGGTCTATCTGCGCATCGCCCGCGCTGCAGCGATATCGGGCAAGCCTGAGCTGGCGCGCATGGCGGTCGAACATGTGCAGCTGCTTAGCGCGGGTACCGACAATGCCTTCGGCCCGCTGGCAGATTTTTATGGCGGTATGGCCGGCCTTCCGACGGACGATATCGACCAGGCGGCGAAGAACGTCAGCGACATCGATGGTGAAACGCTTTCGCCGCGGGATCAGGCGCTGCAGGCGGCGGCGCGGTCCGTTGCCGAGCAGATCCTGCGTGCGCCGGATCCGGCAAGCTTGACGCAAGCATCCAATCCTAACACTTCTCATCAAGAAATCACTTCTGAAAAGGCTGCTGCGATAGCCACGCAACCGGGGACGCCAAGCGCGCCTCCCGAGCCTGTTCCGGGAGGTGTGGCATCGACTGGCCAGAGCCAGGATACCGACTCCTCATTCAACGCATTTGTGACGACCAGCCGGTCCAAGCTCGACGAGATCGATGGTCTGCTGGCGCAGGAAGGCAACGAACAATGATGGATTTGAGCGTCTCGGGCGGAGCCTCTGGTGCGGAGGCGGCTGCGGCCGCGAAATCCGCCAAGGCTGGAAAGGGCGATGCCACCGGTCAGCAGGGCGGCTTCTCCGATGTGCTTGCCAAGACAGGCGGCAGCGCCTTCGACGACGCGCCCGACGATGCGCAGCCGGATCAAAGTGTCGCCGATGGCGATCCAGGGAAAGTGACACGAACGATCCGCAGCCGCAGCGGCGCCAAACCGCTGATCGATCTCGGCGGCGCCGCGCTCAAGGCACAGGCCGAGGTGCAGCCGGAGACGATCGCCAATGTCGAAAAGGCCGCGGCAAGACCTGCAAAGGATGGGCTCAAACCGCCGGTCGGCGTCGGCAAGCTCGATGCCGAGGATCAATCCGCCGACGAGGCCGCGCAGGCGGCCAAGGGCGTCAAGCGCGTCAAGGCGGAGATCCCGAAAACAGATGCGGATACGGACAGTGAGGCCGATGACGGCGGCATTTCCGATGTGCTCGGGCTGCTGAAGCAGGAGGCCGCCAATGGCACGGCTTCGCCAGCCGTGGCAGCCGTCCATCAAGCCCTCACCAAGACCGGCGAGGCCGGATCTGCCGAGAAGACGACCGTTGGTGTCGACGCCAAAACGAGCGGGCACGCATCCGACGCCCTGGCGGTCGTCAGCGGCAATGTCGAAAGCGTCAAGGCTGATGATATCGGGGTTCCCGGCGCCGAGAACACCGAAGCCGCCGACGGCCGGACGTTCCGGATCAGTCGCGCCGATGGCCGCGGCGTGTCGATGGACGTTCACCGCGGCGCGGAACAGGCCGGGCCGAAGGACGGTGCGAAGAAGACCGATGTCGAAAACGTCTCGGTCCTCGAATCGCGCCGCTATATCGGCTTGGCGCAGAACACCAATTCCGCCGCGGTCACCGCGGCTCTCGCTGGTGACTCCGAATGGGCGCGCGCCATGCAGCCGAGTTCGGCGCTCTCCAACGCGGCGGAATGGACGAGCACCGGCAAGGTGGTCAATACGCTGAAGATCCAGATGAACCCGATCGATCTTGGCCTGGTGACGGCGACCATGCGCCTGGCTGGCGACGCCCTGAACGTCGACCTCAAGGTCGAAACCGGCACAGCCTACCGGCAGCTGAAGGAAGATCACGGCAAGATTCTCGAATCTCTGCGCAGCCAGGGCTATGCGGTCGAAAACGTTACCATCAGCCTGGCCCCCGTCGAGCGGGCCGACGTTGGCAACCAGGCCGACGGCCAGGGGCAGGCCTCCCAGCAGCAGTCGCTGCCGCAGCAAGGGCAGGGCAGCGAGGCGCGCGAGCGCCACAACCAGGTGGCGCAGCGGACGGATGGAGGCTTCAATGGCGCAGGCGAGACCGGTATCGAAGACGTCTTTGCTGGCGGTGCTCGCAGCAGCAGCGCTGGCGGCGTTTACCTCTGAGGCAGCCGCTTCCACCGGTGCCTGCGAACGCGAAATCCAGTCGGCTGCGGTCAAATACGGCATCCCGGAAGGCATCCTCTATTCGGTTGGGCTGACGGAGACCGGTCGCAAGGGCTCACTTTATCCCTATGCCATGAACGTCGAAGGCAGGGCGATTTTTCCGCCTTCGGAAGAGGATGCGATGAGGCAGTTCGATGTCGCCCGAAGAAGCGGGGCGAAGCTAATCGACATCGGATGCATGCAGATCAATCACTATTATCATGGCGAGAATTTCGCCTCCGCCGAAGATATGTTCGATCCGCATCGCAACGTCGAATATGCGGCGAAGTTTCTCCGCAACCTGCATGACCGTCATGAGACGTGGACAATGGCGGTAGCCAGATACCATGCAGGGCCAAATAACAACCCGGCGCAGAAGCAATATGTCTGTCGCGTCATCGCCAATTTGGTGGCCACGGGCTATGGCAAATGGACTCCCAATGCGAGTAACTTCTGCCAAAATTAATTCAACCAAAAATGGAAGTGCCAAATTGTGACGGAACTGTGTCATAATGTGGCAGGAATCCGGCGTCAAATCGACGTGCAAGTCACATTTAACTGCTCGTTAACTTTTCCACGAAACTTTTGTGTGGATATCCGAGCCAGGCCACTAGATGTAGATCAAATCGCAACGCGGGTCTTAATCAATTATTAATTTCCGCCATTCACTTTAACGAGTTGTCGCCGATTCGTGCGATTCGTACCCATAGATCATCGAAGTGCCACACTGATTCGGAGGCGGACGAATGATCGTAGTGGTTGATGAGCGTGAGCTCGTGAAAGACGGATACACATCCCTGTTTGGCCGGGAGGGCATTCCCTCCACCGGCTTTGATCCATCGGAATTCGGCGAGTGGGTACAGACCGCTGCCGATTCGGATATTGCGGCGGTCGAGGCCTTTTTGATCGGTCAGGGCCAACGCAGCTTCGAGCTGCCCCGGGCGATCCGGGACCGCTCGATGGCGCCGGTGATCGCGGTCAGCGACCAGCCCTCGCTCGAAAACACCCTTGCGCTTTTCGATTGCGGCGTCGACGACGTGGTACGCAAGCCTGTCCATCCCCGCGAAATCCTCGCCAGGGCGGCCGCGATCCGGCGCCGGCTGAAGGCGATCGCCAACTACACCGATATCGGCGGCATCCGTGTCTTCTCGGATGGTCGTGACCCCGAGATCAACGGCGAAGTCTTCGCGCTTCCCCGGCGCGAGCGCCGCATCCTCGAATATTTGATCGCCAATCGCGGTCGCCGGGTCACCAAGACCCAGATCTTCAACGCCATCTACGGCATCTTCGATGAGGAGGTCGAGGAGAACGTCGTCGAAAGCCACATCTCGAAGCTGCGCAAGAAGCTGCGCAAGAAGCTCGGTGTCGATCCGGTCGATTCCAAGCGCTTCCTTGGCTACTGCATCGACTGGGCCTGATTTTTCCGGCCGGACAGCGGCGTCCGGCTGAACCTCGAGATTGGCCTCGCTGCTCGCCATCACAGACAGCTTCACGCAAGGCCCGACAAATACTCTCGAGTTTAACAGGTAAAACGAGGTTTTCAGATGAGCATTTTCGGCAGCATGAAGACGGCAGTGTCGGGCATGAACGCGCAGGCAAACCGCCTCAGCACCGTCTCCGACAACATTGCCAACGTGAACACCACCGGTTACAAGGCCGTGTCGACGAGCTTCTCCTCGCTGGTTCTCCCCTCCTCGGGCGGCAATTACAACTCCGGCGGCGTTCAGACCTCCGTGCGCCAGGCGGTCTCCGACCAAGGCGATATTTCTTACACGACCTCCTCCACCGATCTTGCGATTTCGGGCGACGGCTTCTTCATTGTCCAAGGGCCTGACGGCACACCGGTTCTGACCCGCGCCGGCGACTTCCAGAAGGACGACGAAGGCAATCTCGTCAATGCCGCCGGCTTCCAGTTGATGGGCTATTCCTACGACTCCGGCGCTCCTGCCGTCGTCGTCAACGGCTTCGACGGCCTCGTCCCCGTCAACGTCAATCAGGATGGTCTGACCGCAATCGCGTCGACATCAGGTGTCTTCAAGGGGAACCTTGATTCCAACGCCAACGTCGCGCCGGTTGCCCCGGCGACCCTTCCAAGCGCAAACCTCGCGACCACCACCGCCGACACCAAAAAGGTCTCGATGGTCGCCTATGACCGTCTCGGCAACAAGGTGATGTACGACTTCTACTTCACGAAGACCTCGGTGGTTACGCCGCCGCCGGCAACCGGTACCGCTGCGACTTGGGAGGTTGCAGTCTTTCGCAACGCCAACGCGGCGACGGGTGGCACAACTTCATTTCCGTACAGCGCCGGTGGCGCTGTCGGATCGGGATCGCTAACCTTTGACCGTGACGGCAAGATGCTCACTGGCGGCACCCTCAGCATCAACGATACGACCACCGGCCAGACGATAGCAATGGATCTCTCCGGCTTTACTCAACTCGGCGCCGCCTTTTCCGGCACCGGTACGCCGAACGGTCAGGCGGCGACCCCGGTCAAGGACGTCACCATCGACGGCGACGGCATCGTCTACGCCAAGTATGAAGACGGCAGCACCAAGCCGCTTTACCGCATTCCGCTCGCCAACGTTGCAAGCCCCGACAAGCTGACGCTGATGAGCGGCAACGTCTACAGCGCCAACGGACAATCGGGCGTCACCGTCACCGGCTTCCCGCAGACCAACGGGCTCGGCACGATCAAATCAGGTGCTCTCGAGGGTTCGAACGTCGATCTCGCCGGCGAACTGACCGAGATGATCGAAGCGCAGCGCAGCTACACCGCCAATTCGAAAGTGTTTCAGACGGGGTCCGACATCATGGACGTCCTCGTCAACCTCAAGAGATAAGTAAGGTAACGGCTAAGCCATGTCGCTCACGTCCGCACTGAATACCGCGCAGAACATATTCAACAATACCGGCACGCAGAGCAGTGTCGTATCGAACAATATCTCGAATGCGGGCAACAAGGATTACGTGCGCCGACAGGCGATGCTCACCACGTCACTCAACGGCGCGCAGGTGGTCAAGATCAACCGGGCACAGGAAGATGCCCTACTGCGTCAGTATCTGAAGACCTCCTCTCAGGATAGTGCCCAGCAGACCCTGCTGGGCGGTCTCGAAGACCTCAAATCGATCATGGGCGGCAACGACTACGAAACGTCGCCGTCCACTTATCTCGGTGTTTTCCAGCAGAAGCTCCAGGCGTTCCGCACCACGCCCGGCAGTACAGTCGCCGCGCAGGGCGCCGTCACCGCCGCCCAGGACGTCGCCAACTCGCTGAACAATGCCTCGCAGTCCGTTCAGGACGTTCGCGCCAACGCCGACAAGGAAATCACCACCGCCGTCGATACGCTGAATACGCTCCTCAGCCAGTTCGAGAAGGCTAACAATGCGGTCAAGACCGCCACCGCCTCCGGTACGGATGCATCCGGCGCTCTCGATGAACGCGAGAAAGTTCTGAAGCAGATTTCGCAAATCGTCGGCGTCAGCGCGACGACGCGCGACAACAACGACATGGTGTTGAGCACGCCGGACGGAACGATCCTCTTCGAGACGATCCCGCGCAAGGTGACGTTCAAGTCCCAGGATATCTATACCGCCACCACGGTCGGCAATTCTGTCTATATCGACGGCGTGGCGCTGCCGCTCGGCAAGGGTTCGACAACGACGGGGCAGGGAAGCCTCCAGTCGCTCCTGCAGATTCGCGACGAGATCGCCCCCAACTTCCAGAAGCAACTCGACGAAATCGCCCGTGGCCTCGTCTCGCTCTTCAAGGAGCAGAACACGGCAGGCCCCCCGGCCTATGTGCCTGGCCTCTTCACCTGGAGCGGCGGCACGGTAGATACTGGCGCCACCGCGGTCGCCGGCATGGCGTCGACCATCACGGTCAGCACCCGCGTAATCACCTCACAGGGCGGCGATCCGATGCGTCTGCGCGATGGTGGCGTCAACGCCGCCGGCGTCGTCCTGAATACGTCAGGCGTCAGCGGTTATACGGCTGAGCTCGACCGCCTTTATACGGCGATGACATCCGACATGGATTTCGACCCGGCAGCTGGAGCGCCGGTCGGCTTCGACGCCACGACGGGCATCGATTCCAACGTGAGCATCATGGAATATGCCACGAATTCACTCGGCTGGCTCGAGCAGTACCGCAGCAACGCAACGACGGCGGCCGAAAACACTTCGGCGGCACTGTCGCGCTCCGACGAAGCCTATTCCAATGAGACCGGCGTCAACCTCGACGAGGAGCTGACGCTGCTCCTCGACATCGAGCAGTCCTACAAAGCGGCGACCAAGATTCTGAACGCCGTAGACGAAATGTTGAAGTCATTGCTGGATATCGCGAGTTAAGCCATGAAGAGCTCATTTATTTCAAGTTCGGCCATTCAGAATGCGATGCGGTTGACGATCCGTCAGGCGCAGAACCAGATGACGAAGGCGACGATGGAAGCAACGACGGGAGTCTATGCAGACATCGGCATCTCGCTCGGCGGTAATGCGGCCAGGAGCGTGGATTTCACCCGCGAGACCGACAGAATAGACTCGATCAAAGCAAGCAATTCGCTCGTCAGCGCACGCATGGAATCCTCGCAGCTCGGTCTTTCCAAGATGAAGGACGTTGGCGATGGCCTCGTTTCGAAGCTGACGGCGCTGCAGGGCAGCCACGATCCGGGCAGCATAACCGTCGCCATTCAGTCGGCCACCAGCGCACTTTCGACCATGATGGATACGGCCAACACCATGGTGAACGGGGAATATCTGTTCTCCGGCATCAACACCGACGTGCAGCCGCTGACCGACAAGACGACCGCAACCAGTACGGCAATCGTTACCGCTTTGAACACTTATGCAGCCGGCCTTATCCCGCCGAAAGCGGTCAGCGACCTCACCGGCGCTGAAATGGAGACCTTCATCACGTCGACGGTCGAACCGATGTTCAGCGAAGCGAACTGGACGGCTGCGGGGACCGGCTGGTCGCAGGCGTCGAGCCAGAACATGACGAGCCGCATCAGCAACTCGGAAGTGATCGAATCTTCGACCAATGCCAATTCCGAAGGCATGCGCTATTTGGCGCTTGCTTCGGTCATGACCACCGCGCTGCTCGGCCAGAACCTCAGCACCGATGCAATGACGACGGTGTCCAAGCAGGCCATCAGCTACACGGCCAAGGCCACGAGCGGTCTCGTGACGCAGGCAAGCCAGCTCGGCCTCTCCCAGGAGCGCGTCAAGAAGTCCAACGACGCTCTCGACGCTCAGTCGAACATTATCAAGAACAAGCTGGTCGATCTTCAGGGCGTCGATCCGTACGAAGCCTCCACTCTCGTCAAGACTTTGGAAACGCAGCTTGAAACCGCTTACACGATCGTCTCGAAGATCCAGCAGTTGAGTCTCGTGAACTACCTTTGATGAGCAAAGGCGCGCAATAAAGAAGGATGCATGAATGTATCAGTTCTCATATGCCGAAGTCATGCAGGACTCGGTGGCCGACGCGAAAGAGCGGGAATGGCAGGTTCTTGACCGGTCCATAGAGCTGCTGTCGTTGGCGCGCGACAAGGAAAAATACGGCCGGGAAGCCATCGAAGCCCTGTTTTATACGCGCCGGGTGTGGATCAGCTTTATCGAGGATCTGAAACATCCGGAAAACCAGCTGGATGTCCAGCTCAGGGCCAACCTCATCTCGATTGCGATCTGGATATTGAAGGAATGCGACAGGATCAGAAAACGTCTGTCTAACAACTACCAGGGCATCATCGACGTTACCACCATCATCAGGGATGGACTTAAATGAAAAGTACACTACGCATTTCTCTGAAAGCCGGGGAAAGAATCTTCATCAACGGCGCCGTCCTGCGTGTCGACCGCAAGGTCGCGCTGGAATTCCTGAATGATGTGACGTTCCTTCTCGAAAATCACGTCCTCCAGCCGGAAGGTGCGACGACGCCCCTGCGCCAGCTCTACTTCATCGCGCAGATGATCCTCATCAACCCCGAGGGCAAGGAGCACTCGACGGCGATGTTCCGCAAGTCGATCACCATGCTGCTCACCTGCTTCAAGAACGAAGAGATCCTCGCCGAACTGAAGCGCATCGACGCACTTGTGTCGACCGGCCGCGCCTTCGACGCGCTGAAGGCGATCCGCGGTCTCTACGCCATCGAAGACAATATTCTCAACAACCACGAACTGCCGCCGACGATGGTCGAGCAGATCCGCAGGGAGATCGCACCATGGCGGTAGATGCAACGTCAAAAGTCACGAGCTCGACCTCGACCGGCACGTCAAGCTCGACCCAGAAGGCGACGCTGAACTACGACAATTTCCTTCAGCTGCTCATTGCGCAGATGAAGAACCAGGATCCGACCGATCCGATGGATGCAAGTGAGCAGGTCGCTCAGCTTGCGACCTTCTCGCAGGTCGAGCAGACGATCCAGACCAACACCAAGCTGGATACGCTTCTGGCAAGCTCGAGCCTGACCCAGGCCAGCAGCTATGTCGGCAAATATATGGAAAGCGCCGACGGCACCGTCAAAGGCGTCATTGATTCCGTCAAAGTTTATTCCGACGGCATCATTGCGACGACCACGGATGGCGATAAGATACTCGTGCAGGCGGGAATCACTGTTGCCGACGAGGCGCCGAGCAGCGGCTCCTGACGCAAGGGGCGCCAGGAGCGCGCTAATGCCGATCAATCGCAGCCCTGTTATAGCGGGGCTGCTTCGAGGCGATATGAGGTTGCCTTCAGATGAATGAAGCTGATGCATTGGACCTGTTCCAGGCCGCAATCTGGACGGTCCTGATTGCCTCCGGTCCGGCGGTTCTCGCCGCGATGGTGGTGGGTCTCGTCATTGCCTTGATTCAGGCGCTGACCCAGGTGCAGGAAGCGACACTGACCTTCGTGCCGAAGATTGTCGCCGTGCTGGTCGTGGTCGGAATCACCGCCCCTTTCGTCGGCTCGCAAATCTCCATTTTCACCAATCTCGTCTTTTCGCGCATCCAGACCGGCTTCTAAGCAATTCCCGCAAAACTGCGCAGCGGTTCTACGCCTCATGAAAAGCTGAACCGCTTTGAGCCACCTTCGCGCAAGCTTCGCCATTTAATTCTCGATCCGAATTGGGCGGACCCATGTCCGCCTCCTCTCATGAAGAGACGGAATCGTCATGGCGCAACCACCTGCACTCCCCCTTCCGAAAGTCGCCCCGAGCCTGCGCGATATCGGTTTTGCCCTCGGCATCATCGGCATCATCTGCATTCTCTTCCTGCCGATCCCGCCGTTCCTGATCGATATGGGCCTGGCTTTCTCGATCGCTTTCTCGGTGCTGATCCTGATGGTCGCGCTGTGGATCCAGAAGCCGCTCGATTTCTCGTCTTTTCCGACCATTCTGCTGATCGCGACGATGACACGGTTGGCGCTCAACATCGCGACGACCCGCGTCATCCTGTCCCACGGCAATGAAGGCCACGATGCGGCCGGCGGCGTCATTGCCGGTTTCGCCAGTCTCGTCATGTCCGGCGACTTCGTCATCGGTCTGATCGTCTTCCTGATCCTCATCACCATCAACTTCATCGTCATCACCAAGGGTGCCACGCGTATCGCCGAAGTCGGCGCGCGTTTCACCCTCGACGCCATCCCGGGCAAGCAGATGTCGATCGATGCCGATCTCTCGGCCGGCATTATCGACGAGAAGGAAGCCCAGCGCCGGCGCAAGGAGCTCGAGGAGGAGAGCTCCTTCTTCGGGGCGATGGACGGTGCGTCGAAATTCGTGCGCGGCGATGCCGTCGCCGGCCTCATCATCACCGCGATTAACGTCTTCGGCGGCATCATCATCGGCTATTTCCGCCACGCCATGCCGATCGGCGAAGCGGCCGACGTCTTCGTCAAGCTCTCCGTCGGCGACGGCCTCGTCTCGCAGATGCCGGCCCTCATCGTTTCGCTCGCGGCCGGCCTTCTCGTGTCGCGCGGCGGCACGACCGGCTCCACCGACCAGGCGGTGGTCAACCAGCTGAGCGGCTATCCCCGCGCGCTCTCCGTCTCGGCCGTGCTGATGTTCGTTCTCGGCCTGATGCCGGGCCTGCCGACCATTCCCTTCACCGTCCTCGGCGGTCTTCTCGCCTTCGGCGCCTGGTTCATTCCGCGGCAGGTCGAGGCTGAAAATAAGCTTCGCCGCGAACAGGAGGAAAAGAAGGTCGTCCAGAGCAAGGAGCTGGAGAAGGATTCGGTCAAGTCGGTGCTACGCACCTCGGAGATCGAACTCGCACTCGGCAAGATGGTGTCGACCCGCCTGCTCGGCGCTCACCAGGAGCTGGCGTTCCGCGTCGGCAAGATGCGCAAGAAGTTCGCCACTCAATACGGTTTCGTGGTGCCGGAAATCAAGGTCACGGACGACATCGCCATCGCCGAGAAGTCTTATCAGATCCGCATCCACGGCACGACGGTCGCCTCCAATCTGCTGCGCGTCGGCGAAGTCCTCGTCGTCACCGGCGCCGGTCGCAAGCCCAGTATTCCCGGCGACGAAATCCGCGAACCCGCTTTCGGCATGCCGGCCGTCTCGATCCTCGAAAACTTCGCCGACGATCTGAAACGCGAAGGCTTCCAGCCGATCGACAACGTCTCCGTCGTGCTCACGCACATGAGCGAGGTCATCCGCAACAACCTGCCGCAGCTTCTGTCCTACAAGGACGTCAAGGTGCTGATCGATCGACTCGACCCGGAATACAAGAAGCTCGCCGATGAGATCTGCTCGTCGCACATGTCCTATTCCGGCCTGCAGGCGGTGCTCAAGCTCCTGCTTGCCGAGCGGGTGTCGATCCGCAACCTGCATCTCATTCTCGAAGCGGTGGCCGAGCTTGCCCCGCATGTCAGGAAGACCGAGCAGATCGTCGAGCATGTCCGCATCCGCATGGCCCAACAGCTCTGCGGCGATCTCGCCGATAATGGCGTATTGCGTGTGTTGCGCCTCGGCAGCAAATGGGATCTCGCCTTCCACCAGGCGCTGAAGCGCGATGCCAAGGGCGAGGTGATCGAATTCGACATCGATCCGCGCAGCCTGGAGGAATTCAGCGAGCAGGCCAGCAAAGTTATCCGTGAGTTCATGGATCGCGGCCTGCCGTTCGCCCTTGTCACGTCGCCGGAAACACGCTCCTATGTGCGCATGATAATCGAAAGGCTGTTCGCCACGCTCCCGGTCCTGTCGCATGTCGAATTGGCCAAGGGCATCGAAATAAAAATTTTGGGCTCGATTTCATGATAACAGACCCGCAAGGGACGGTTCTCGCGTTGTTTCTGGTTTTCTGCCGGATCGGCGGCTGTGTGCTGGTCCTTCCGGGTTTTTCCTCGGCGCGCGTGCCCGAGCAACTGCGCGTCTTCATTGCCCTCGCGCTGTCGATCGCCGTCATGCCGCTGCTTTGGGACACCGTCTATCCCGCCGTCCACACCGGGTCCGCGACCTATATCGGCCTAATCTTCAGCGAATCACTGATCGGCGTGATGTACGGAATGCTGGCCAGACTCTATACGCTCGGCATGCAATTCGCCGCGACGATCCTCGCCATGATGGTCGGCTATACCCAGCCGGGTTCGGCCGATGTCATCGAAGATACGCCCGAGACCAGCCTTTCCGCCTTCATCACCTTTGCCGGCATCATGATCCTCTTCATCATGGATTTCCATCACATCGTCTTCCGCGCCCTGATCGATTCCTACACGACCATGCCGTTCGGCGGCCTGATGCAGATGCGCGCGACGCTGATCTCCTTCACCGACACGCTCGAGCAGACGACCTACATCATGCTGCGGCTGTCGAGCCCCTTTCTGATCTACGGCATGATCTTCAACGTCTCGATCGGCTTCATCAACAAGCTGGCGCCGCAGATCCCGGTCTATTTCATTTCCACGCCCTATCTCCTGATGGGCGGGCTCTTCCTGCTTTACATCTCGATTGCGGCGCTGATCAGCCAGTTCGGCCAAGCCTTCGGTTCGATCTATATCGGGCGATGAGGCTGTTATGATCCAGAAGAGCCGTTCCCAGAAGCTCAAGCGTCTCCTGTCGGTGCAACGGCATATCGAAAGGATGGCGGAAAACGATCTGGCGGAAACCAGCCGTCAACGCATCGAGGTCAATGCGGCGATGGACGACGTCATCGTCGCGCTCGGCTCGATGGATCCCGTCCACCACGCTTTCTCACAGAATTATGCCGATCGATTCGGCAGACTCACCATCAAGGATCAGCAGCTGACCGGCATGCAGCAGATCCACGAGATGCGGCTGTCGCGGGAGCGCGCCAAGGCCGATCGGCTGGAAGAGGGCTTGAAAGAGGCCTTGGACGCCGAGCGTCGGGAGGCCGACGACAATGCCGTTTACGATGTGATCGACCAGCAATTCGCAACGCCAGCCTCCAGCAAGCTTCAAAAACCATAATCGTTGCGATCTTAATTCAGAGGATTGTAACGTGGCTATTTCGCCCCCCAGTGATCTGGTCCTGGACGTGGTCAAAGCTGCCGACCCCATGGAGGTTCAGGCAGCCCAGGAAAAATTGAAGGCAAATCGCGCGGCCTTTGCCGCGACGAGCCTCGCCGAGAACGGCAAGGGCTTCTCCAATGCGGTCGACGTTCTCGATCATGTCGGCCAGAAGAGCGGCCTCTCCAATATTCAGAACCGCACCAAGACTGAGGAGGTTCCGGAAAGCTACCGGAAGTTCGAGGCCATGGTGCTGCAGAACTTCGTCAAGTCGATGCTGCCGAGCGAGAGCGAAGACGTCTACGGCAAGGGCGCGACCGGCGATATCTGGAAGGGCATGATGGCCGAGCAGCTCGGCAACACCATGGCGAAGGGCGACGGTATCGGCATCGCCAAGCAGATGTACAGCGAGCAGCTGCGCCGTCAGGAGGGCAAGATCGTCAATGCCGCGACCGATGATCGCGACCGCAACACCGCGCTCAGCATGATCGATGACTTCCAGCGCAGGACCTTCGGCACGCCAACCGCCGACTCCAAGACAGCAAGCGACGCATAATCGAGGATACAATGGAAATAGTTTCGAACGAATACAGGATCAAATCCGTTCTCGGACGCCTCGAGATGATCATCGACAATGAGAACACCCGGATCGGCAACGATCCGCAGTTCGACCTCAAGGTCTCCAACGCCCACAAGAGCCGTTGCCTCTACGAGCTGTCGATGCTTTTCCGCGACACCGATCCGGCCGAGCTTGCCGCTGCCCATCTCGATCAGCTGCACGGCCTGAAAAAGAAGCTGGTTCTTAACGCCCGGCGTGTCGAGGCGCATCTCGAAGCAGTTCGTGCAGTGGCCGACCTCCTGAAGAATGCGGTTCAGGACGCCGACGCCGACGGCACCTATTCCCAGGAACAATTCGCCACGCGTGGAAACTGATGGTCAAGCTCGTCCTCACCGGTATCTGGGTCTGCGCCATCACCTTGGCCTCGGTCTATTTTTCGGTGTACCTGGCGACGGCGCCGGCACCCGCGGCAACGGATTCCAAGCAGAGCGCGCTCGAACTGGTGAAGGGTGAAACGATCACTGTGCCGGTCATCGGTGACGGCGCGATCACCGGTTATTTTCTCGGCCGCATTTCCTTCATGATGAACAAGGACATGCTGAAGGGCGTGACCTTGCCGCTGACCGAGATGACGACCGACGAGCTTTTCAGCCTGCTCGTCGGCAACAAGATGGTCGATCTTGCCCACATCAAATCCTTCGACCCGAAAGCCTTTCGCGAGGAGATCAGGAAGGGCATGAACGAGCGCCTCGGCGGCGAGTATGTCGCCGACGTGATGCTGGAGCAGCTTGATTATCTCTCCAAGGAAGAGGTCAAGGAAAATTCGGCCGGTCAGCCGAAGAAGCTCGGCGCACCGGTGAAGATCATCGAGGGCGCGCCAGCTGAGGAAGCATCGGCCCCGCTCGCCCATTGAACAACCGACCATCAATGCACAAACGGCGCCTTCGGGCGCCGTTTGTCGTTGGGCCGTCTTTGGTTAATAAACTACTTATACGAGCATCAAAATCCAAGGAATTTTCCTAAGGGTTGTTTGAAACCGTCCTGTTATATCAGGTGGCACAGCTTGGCATGCGCCGTTTCCGCTATCGGGGCGACGCCTTTCCATGCGTGACGCGACCGGTCCTTTCGAGACCTCCGGGGTGCGGAATATGGGCTTGTTTTCCGGGATGTCGGGCGCATGAAGCACCCTCGGCAGGAGGTAGGAATGAATTTGATTGCAAACTTCGCGGTGCTTGCGTCGCGGCGGACGATCTTCGATCTGCCGGTCTGCGATCTCGGCTGGGACGATGCCCTCGTTTTCATCAACGAGCTCGCCTCCATCCCCGTCGGTCAGACCGTGGTTTGCTTCGTCAACGCCCATAACATGCTGACGGCCCTGCGGGACGATGAATATTACCGGATCATGTCGCACAATCTGGTGCTGCCTGATGGTATCGGCCTCAACATCGCTTCGCAGATCGCCCATGGCGCGCCATTTCCCGCCAATTTGAACGGCACTGATTTCGTCCCGGCCTTCCTCACCTTCATGGAGGCCCCGCGCCGCATCGGTCTTATCGGCGGCAAGCGCTCGGTCGTCGAGGCGGCGGCAGAAAATTTCCACAAGCACACGCCCTGGCATGAATTTGTCGTTATTTCCGACGGTTTTTTCGACAAGGTCGACTCCACGGATGTCATCGAGGAGATCGAGCGCCAGAAACTCGATATTCTGATCGTCGGCATGGGGACACCGCTGCAGGAGAAATGGGTTCACGACAATATCCGCGCCGACCATGCGCGCCTGGTGCTGACGGTGGGCGCTCTCTTCGACTTCGTCTCCGGCGCCGTGCCGCGGGCGCCGAAGACGGTGCGGATGATGCGTCTTGAATGGGCCTATCGCCTGATACAGGAGCCCGCGCGCCTCTGGCGGCGCTATATCGTCGGCATTCCGGTCTTCCTCTTTCATGTGCTGCGCTACCGCTTCCGCCGGCGCGAAAGAATTCTCGGCCATCCCGAAGAGCCCCGCAGCATCGTGCAGCCGGCGGCCGATCGCAAGAAGGCGAGCTGAGCCTGAATTGCCCGCGCGTTTGACGCGCAGGCAGCGCTATCGAGAACCGGACCGCAATTCTTGCCGGTCGCGGTTAACCATTTCTTTGCCATGAATATTTAGAGTGGCTTAATCATCTGCATCGCGTGCGGATGAGTAAACTTGGCCATCATGTGCATGAGATGTGGTGCAAATGTACGATAGCAGGGCCAGAAGCAGTTTTCTCGATCGCGCAGCCGCAAGGCCGCGCGCCCATGACGATCACTACCGGCAGTCCCGATCGAACGGAGCGAATATCGCCCCGCCCGAAGCCGACCTGCTGCGCGCCATCGGCCGTGTGCTGGAAGAGCAGCGCGTGAAGGCGGCGCCCGAGGCGCCGCTCGTCGACCGCATCGAAACCATTCTCGGCAACCGTCTCCGGGCTGCCAATGATGTCGGCCATCGTCTTCCGACGGAACCAGCACGATATGGGGAGCCGGCGGTTCCCGCCGGCGAGACGGCAATTTCGGTCGAACTGCCGGCCGCAAGTCATCAGGAACCGGTCGAGCCCCGCCCGGCGGCACCGCAACCCCGCGCGGGCAGGACCGGCTTTGCGGTAATGGTCGCTGCCGCAACAATCCTGGGCGCCGGTCTGCCGATGCTGATGCCGGCTGCGCCTGTCCACTACCGCGCCGAAACGACGCTTGCTGTGAAAACGGATGCCGCAAGCCGCGCCGCTTTCACGCAGGCTGCGGCAAAGGGGCTAGTGTCCGCGCGCACGGTGGCCTCGACGGTCGCTGCGTTGAAACTTGATCGCGATCCTGAATTTGCCGGTTCCAGCACCAATGCGCTCGGCATTGCATTCGATCTCCTCTCGGGAACCGGTGCCGCCGCCGATCCGGCCTCGCGCGCCGAAGCCACGCTGAAACAAGCGATTGAGATCGTGCCCGATGCGGCCGCCGGCACGATTCTCGTCAGGGTGACGACCGGCGACAGTGGCAAATCCATGCGCATCGCCGCGCGGCTTGCCGAAACCGGTTCCACAGGCAGCGGCCAAGGTCGGAGCGCTGAGACCGACGCCACCCTGCGTAAGGCCTATGACGAGGCTCAGGCCGAGCTTTCCGCCTTCACGGCAAAGAGCGGCGATGGCAATGTCAAGGTAGCGATCGACCTTCGTCGTCAGATCGACCGGCTTGATGCCGATCTGAAAGAGGCAGACCAGAACATTCTCGCGGCCAAGGCGCAGGCCGACCGGCTGAAGGCGGCGAAGCTTGCCGACGTGCTGGATGGTTCGTTGCCCTCCGGCATGCTCTCGCCGGCGATGCAGGACTGGCGCGACAAATATGCGGTCGCAAGGACGACGTTTGCGCAGCTTTCGGCTGAGCTTGGCCCACGCCATCCCCGCCTGTTGCAGCAGCAGGCCGAAACGGATGGGCTTAAGGAGAACATGGGCAAGGAGCTTGCCCGGCTCGCTCAGGTCGCCAATGCCGCTGCCAAGGCTGCGGTCGATGCGCGCAAGGGACTGAACGAGCGCCGCAACATGCTGATCGCCCAGAGCCGGGATACCGGCGTCGATCTGTCGCGGCTGACCGAACTGCGCGAAAAGGCGAATGCCGCCCGCTCGCGCCTGGATGATGCGGCATCCGTATCGGCGGCGGCAGGCGACGGCCATATCACCGTTTTGAAGCCGCCGCTGGCATCGGCGACATCGGCAAAGAGTGGTCTGACCGGCCGCGCTCTGGCCGGCGCCGCCACAGGCCTGGCAGTCGCTGTCGCACTGGCTTTCCTGCTGTCCTTGCGCAAATCCGTCGCGGCTCCGGCAATGGATGTGCCGGCGTCCGCGTCCGTCCCTTCTCCGCCGCCATCGCCCGTGCCGGCCTCTGCTGCGGTCGACGAGGTCGAACTGCTGCGCTCCCAAATCTCAGGCCTGCGGGACCGGCTTCGTGTTCATGTGATGGAAACGCGGCAACCGCGGCGCTGAACCAACCATTTCCTTGCAAATTTGATATTGCCTTGCCGCTTTCCGACAGGATAGGGCGTTAGCGGGCATTTGACGCTCGTCAACTATCCATAGATTGACGCTAAACAGGGCGGAGAGACGCGTGACGACAGTAATCGACGGCAAGAACGTAGCTGCATCGGTAATTCAGACGGTCAAGAGTGCGACGGCAGCGCTGGAAAAGAGCAGCGGCGTCACCACCGGCCTTGCGGTCATCATCGTCGGCGACGATCCGGCAAGCCACGCCTATGTCGGCTCCAAGGGCCGCATGGCCAAGGAATGCGGCTTCAAGTCGGTCCAGCACACGCTGCCGGCCGAGACCAAGCAGGAGGATCTGGCAGGCCTCGTCGCCACCCTCAACGGCGATCCGTCGATCCATGGCATCCTTGTGCAATTGCCCTTGCCGAAGCCGCTCGATAGCGAGCCGATCATTCAGTCCATCCTGCCTGAAAAGGATGTCGACGGCCTCAGCGTCGTCAATGCCGGCAAGCTTGCCACCGGCGACCTGAAGACCGGTCTGGTCTCCTGCACGCCGGCCGGCGCCATGGTCTTCGTCCGCCGCACCCATGGCGAGG